>JAIRSZ010000177.1 GCA_031255195.1 Prevotellaceae bacterium
GGTACCGATAAAAGGCACGGTTTCGGCATCTGTGAATCCAAAATTTATCAAAGGCTTTACTTTTTTGGCCATGTCAGGGGTTTTAAATGTGACGATTCCTCCCTCGATAGTGTGGAAAACTTTCGTGGCATGACAGCTAAACATCGCCGCATCGCCGAATTGGCCGATGCCGACCCCGTTTACGGTTATGCCAAAAGCATGTGCTGCATCGTAAATTACTTTCAGACCGTATTTCTGCGCCAGTTTGTCAATTGCTTCTACGTCGCAGGCAAAACCATATACGTGTGTCGCTATAATGGCTACCGTTTTATCTGTTATATAATGTTCTATTTGGCCGACATCTATCGTTTTGTCGGAATCGTTAATATCACAGAATACAGGTGTCAGTCCATTCCTTACGATGCTGTGCGTTGTGGAGCAATGCGTATAAGGGGTAGTGATTACTTCTCCTCCTTTGGGAAATCCAAAGGCGCCGATAGTGACTTCCAAAGCTAGATGACCATTAGCAAACAGCGCCAGATTAGGCGTTTGCAGGTAAGTTTGCAAAGCGTTTTCAAATTCGATGTGTTTAACGCCACGGTTGGTTAGCCAGCTATTTTCCCACAGAATTTTTATCTCTTCCATGTATTCCTCAAGCTTCGGCATGGAAGGACGGGTTATAAATACCTTTGCCATCGTTTTTTTGTACTTATGATTCTTGAAAAGTATTTTTTAACAGGAAAATATCCGTGTCTGGTATCCCAGACAGCGGTATCCGTTGGCGGCAGATTCTTTGTCAATGCTCTTCACCCATTCGGCAACGCCGCCGATTTCCCGTTTCACCCAGCTACAGATGCTGACGGTGATCCCGTATTCCGAAGCAATTTCCCTGATCAGTGCCAGCTTTTCGGCACATACACGGCGATCCGGCGCCAGGCGGGAGCGTTGCTTGATATGTCCTAAATTGCTCTCCTGAAGGTACGGATAAAAAAACTCGCCGATTTTATCCGGATCATAATGGTTGATGTATTGCGCTACCAGCACGATATTCTTAATTTCCGCAGTAAAAAATTCCGGCTTTATATTCTTTACTCCCGCCTCAGACAGCGTTTTCATGTATTCCGTAATTGATTCGCGCGTCAGGTAAGGAAGGAAAAGGGGCTGGCAAAGCACCGATTCGGCATAAACACCTCTGCGGCGGCACTCTTTCAATGTCTCCATGCGTCCGGCGATATTTGCCACATTCGGCTCAAGTATATCGCGCAAATACTGCGGCATAATGCCTACGCTGCCGTTCACCTGAATTTTGCTTCCGATCTTCTCCATGATGTCGAATATATTTTCGCCGTTGTGCCGGATGCCGAAATGTTCCGGCCCACCTTTGGAAGCAATAAAAATACGTATGTTAGAATCCGGGTATTTCTCGAAATGGGCTACGAAAGTGCGCATAATGTTGTGTGCCATTCCGTTGTAGAGATGTGTTTCGGAAAAAGCTTCTGTTTTGGGTGAAAAATAGTAGTAGATTTGGCGGTCTTTGTTACGTTCCAGCGAGTTTTTCAATTTCTCGCAATAGTTTGTGTAAAGCTGAATGCCTTTCACATGTTTTCCGTCCGTTACCAGGCAATACTGGCATCCCGCGGCGCAGGAACCGCCTGAAGGGGACACTTCCAGCACGTTTTTCGGGCAAATACCGGTGTAGTTATGGATTTCCAGCTCCTCGTCGGGATTGCAGAGAACCTCTTCGTACCGTTTTTCCGGTGTAAGGGTACGATTCCGAAACAGCGTGGCGTACCACTCATATCCCGCTTTCAGCTCATCCTTTACGGTATCGAGGATTGGATAATCTACATCCCGACTTTGTAATAACTCGGCTGTGATTTTGATGGGTTTAAAATTTTCCAAATCGTAGCAAATAGTTCTTTCCTTTAAAATCTCAAAATTCTGCATATCAAGTTATTATTTAATAGTTATTGTATGTAAAACCCTATTCATTTTCACAGGCGACTGCTATCGGCAATAATCGTAGCATTAAGTATCCAAAGCAACTTTTCTATAAAACCTGTTTTTAGGCGCGTCAAAGTTAAGTGATTTTCTTATTCTTTCGTTGATTTTGGATTAAAAAAGTTTGATGTCACCATCTTTTAAGTTTGTAAAAATTTGTTTTTTAGGGATATACTGCCGTATTAAAGCCTTTTGCATCGCGTTGTTCGATATTCTTTATTCGGAAAGACATAGAGATGAGCGAAAAAAGGCGGCCTCAAGATTTTTAGCGATACGCTTATGCTCGTAAAATTCGCTGCCGTTATCGGACATGATGAAATGTACGAGCTGTTTATACGGCAGGAGGAGGAAAAACTCCCTCGTCAGATAAGGTCAATTAGTAAATGAACTTGCCGCCCTAGGTCGCGCCCGATGCAAAAGCGCATAATTCAAAAAAATGCGTATCTTTGCAGGCAGGCACACTAAAGCTATGGCGTATGGCTTGCGCCTTATTATTCATACCTCATACTTTCGTACCTCGAACATCAACATGACCGTAAAGCAAAAGGACATACTGCATTTCTTCACCGTGACGGCGGGCGCTGTGGCGCTCTTTCTGTTGGCCAACGCATTCCACCTGCGCCTCGACCTCACCGCCGACAAGCGCTACACGCTGTCCGCCGCCACCAAAAAGCTGCTGCACGAGCTGCCCGGCAGCGCGTTCATTCGGGTTTACCTCGAGGGCGAAATGCCCGTGGGCGTAAGACCGCTGCAACGCGCCGTGAAGGATATGCTCAGCGACATGCAGGCGTACTCCGGCGGACGTCTTCAGTACGAATTTGTCAACCCTGCCCCGGGCAGGCAGAAGGAGGCTTTTTACCGAGATTTGCTCCGCAAAGGCCTGCTGCCCTACACGGTGCAGGAAAAAAACGCCGAGGGCGGCGTTACGCAAATCAACCTTTTCCCCGGCGCTGTTGTGAGCCTCAGTGGACGGCAGCGGGCGCTGAACCTGCTGGAGGTCAACCGGCAAATCTCGACTGAGGAGAACGTCAACAACGCCATACAGAACTTGGAATACCTCTTTACCAGCGCTGTTGAAGAGCTGGGGCGCAAGGAGCTCGAAAAGATTGCGTTCATCGACGGCCACGGCGAGCTGAGCGCCGCGCAGGTGGCCGACGCGGTGCAGGACTTGTCGGCCTACTACCGTGTTAACCGCATTACGCTGAGCGGCGACGTGAACGCACTGAACGATTACGCGCTGGCGGTGGTGGCCAAGCCCTCCACGCCGTGGAGCGAGGCCGACAAGCTGGCCATCGACCAGCACATCATGCGCGGCGGCAAGGTGGCCTGGTTTATCGACCCGGTGACGGTGCACGAGGACAGCCTGGCCAACGGCCACGTTACCTTTGGCATCATCAACGATCACAACCTGAACGACATGCTGTTCCGCTACGGCGTGCGCATCAACGCCAACGTGGTGCAAGACTTGCAGTGCGCCCTGATTCCGGTAAACGTTGCTCCGGCAGGTATGCCCGCCAAGTTCTCCCCCATGCCGTGGACGTACTACCCGCTGCTGTACCCCTCGCCGAACAACCCCATTTCGCGCAACCTGAACGTGGTGAAGACCGAGTTCCCCGGCACCCTTGACACCCTGCCGGGTGCGGGCGTGGCCAAGCAGGTGCTGCTGTCCACGTCGCCGCGCTCGTTTGTCAAGAACGCGCCGTTTTACGTGGGGCTGGAGCAGGTTGTCGAAAATATCGACGCACGCCTCTACAGCCGTGGAGCCATACCCGTGGCGGCGCTGCTGCAGGGCGAGTTTTCCTCCATCTTTCAGCACAGGGCGCTGTCGTCGTACAACAACGGTCGCCCGTTTGCCTTCGCCGCCAAGAGCGTGCCGACAGCGCAGGTGGTGGTGGCCGACGGCGACGTAATCCGCAACGACGTGACGGCCGACGGAAGCCCCCTGCCGCTGGGCTACGACCGCTACACCCGACAGGCGCTCTACGGCAACAAGGGATTTGTGCAAAACGTGGTGGCCTACCTCCTCGACGACAGCGGGCTGATGTCGCTGCGCAGCAAGGTGGTGGCCATGCGCCTGCTCGACCGCGCGCGGGTGGTGCAGGAGCGCACCGCGTGGATTGCCGTCAACACGGTGGCGCCTCTCGCCCTGCTCGCCCTCGGTGGAGTGTGCTTCGTCCTCCGGCGAAAGAAAAAGTACGGAGGGCGTGTTCTTAACTTAAAAAAATGAGCAGTACTGCCATGTATAACCATAGTAAAACAGCATACTTTTTGCGCCGGTGAATCGTGAGGTTTGAATCAGTGAAAGACGATGGTAAAATGCTGCCGCTGGTGGAAGATTTTTACACCATACAGGGCGAGGGGTTTCACGTGGGCAAGCCAGCCTACTTCATCCGGTTGGGCGGCTGCGACGTGGGGTGTCGCTGGTGCGATGCAAAGATGACGTGGAGCGCCAAAAATTTTCCGGCTGTGCCGGCAGAGGAGATTGCCGCGCGGGCGGCGGCGTTTCCGGCGCAGGCGGTGGTGGTAACCGGTGGCGAGCCGCTCAGCTACAACCTCAACATGCTTTGCAGCCTTCTGAAGGCAAGGGGGCTGCAAACGTTTCTGGAAACGTCCGGCTCGCAGCCGCTGTCGGGCACGTGGGATTGGATTTGCCTTTCGCCAAAGCTCCGGCAGCCGCCCCTGCCCGAAATCTTTGCGAGGGCAAGCGAACTTAAGGTTATTGTAGAGGGCGAGCAGGATTTACGCTGGGCGGAGGAGAATGCGGCAAAGGTTTCCACGTCGTGCCTGCTCTTTCTTCAGCCCGAATGGAGCCGACACAGGCAGGCTATAGCAGCCATCGTGGAGTACGCCAAGCAGCACCCGCGCTGGAATGTTTCCATCCAGGCGCACAAGTTTATGGGCGTGCCGTAGCCGAATTATAGGATAAATAAATTATTTTTTTTGATATGAAGCGATTACCATACGGGAATTCCAACTTTGGCAGCGTCATAGCCGACGGGTACTGCTACGTGGACAAGACGCGGTTTATTGAGCAGCTGGAGGATGAAAACAACAAGTACCAATTTTTCATTCGCCCGCGCAAGTTTGGCAAGAGCCTGTTCTTCTCCACGCTCAGCCACTACTACGACTTGAACAAGGCCG
>JAIRSZ010000196.1 GCA_031255195.1 Prevotellaceae bacterium
ATTTTCGTGCGTTTGCCCTTGCAGGCGCAGAGTTTTTTATTTGTCTTGTCGACCAAATTGATTACCTTTGCCACCGAATTGCAATCAAGGGGTGCCCCCGAAAGGCTGAGATCAGACCCTTACACCTGATGCGGGTAATGCCGCCGTAGGAATGATAAGATTTTTCCTCTCTTCTCTCTTCGGAAAACCTGCCCCTTGCTTGGCGAAAAAAAGGCAAACACCATGAGCAAAGCAAAGCGATATACGGTAGCGCTGACCATTGCCGGCTCCGATAGCGGCGGCTGCGCGGGCATACAGGCCGACATCAAGACGTTTTCCGCCTTGGGTGTGTTCGGCGCGTCCGTCATTACGGCGGTTACGGCGCAGAACACGCAGGAGGTGCGGGCGGTGGAAGCGTTGCCTGTCGGCATTGTCCGGCAGCAGCTGGAGGCCGTGCTGGACGACATTGCGGTTGACGCCGTTAAAACCGGAATGTTTCCCACGCCCGAAACCGTCGAAGCTGTTGCCGACGCTATAGACCGCTACGCGCTGCGAAACGTGGTAGTTGACCCGGTGATGGTTGCCACCGGCGGTGCGCGCTTGGCCGCCGCCTCCATTGGCGGAGTTTTCCGGTCGGAGCTCTACCGGCGGTTGACGCTTATCACGCCCAACATCCCCGAAGCGGAAACGCTTTCCGGCGTTGCCATTCGGTCGGAAAGCGATTTTCGGAGGGCGGCGGAAATTCTGCTCGCTCAGGGTTGCCCGGCCGTTTTGATCAAGGGCGGACACCTGACCTCCGACGCTTCGGTTGATATTCTTTTCCGAAGCGACAAAGAGCCTGTTTCCTTTTCGTCGCCTCGGGTAGACACCATCAACCTGCACGGCACGGGCTGCACTTTTTCGTCTGCCATTGCCGCTTGCCTGGCGTTGGGGCAGGAGCTGGAAGCGGCAGTTCGGTCGGCGAAGGCCTGCATCTCCTCCGCCATTCAGAGCGGAAGCAGGCGCACGCTGGGAAAAGGGCACGGGCCGGTAAACCATTTTTGGTAAGTAGCAAAACCATTTTTTTTCTATACACTATGGGAAATATGACGATTTTATTGAACAGCAAACCTTACGAAGCGGCAGAGGGAACTTCGCTGGCCGCCTTTGTTGAAAGCCTCGGCCTGCAACCGCAGGGCATAGCTATTGCCATTGGCAGCGAAGTGATTCCGAGAGAGCGTTGGGCGGAAACAGTTTTGTCCGACCGCTTGGAGCTGATGCTGATACACGCCGTTTCGGGCGGCTGAAAAGAGCTGTGAATTTGTAGCCGGAATTTGAAAATGAAAGCAGCTTACCGCATGTCGCTTATTGTGATTACCGCCGAAAACCTGTTCGAGGGTGAAGCAGAGGCTTTGAACAGGCTGTTTGAGCGGGGTATGGCCACCCTGCACCTCCGAAAGCCGTTTGCTACCGAAGCGGAAGTAAGGCGGCTGCTGGAGGCGATAGACAGCCGCTTTCATGGCAGGATAGTTTTGCACGACAGGTTTTCGCTCCTCGACGCATTCCGTCTAAAGGGCGTACACCTGAATCGGCGAAATCCCGCGCCACCGGCGAGGAAGGGGGTATCTGTGAGCTGCTCCTGCCATTCGCCGGAGGAGGTGAAGGCGGCGGTGGAGAAGTACGATTACGTTTTTCTCAGCCCGGTATTCGACAGCATTTCCAAAGCGGGCTACACGCACGCCTTTTCCCGCGAGGCCCTGCAGTCGGCAAAAGATGCAGGGTGGGGGGGCGAGCGGGTGGTTGCCTTAGGCGGTATTTCTCAGGAAACAATTCCGCTTGCCGCCGCCTGTGGCTTTGGCGGCGTTGCCGTGCTGGGCGCTTTGTGGGGCGACTACCCGAAAACCAAAGCGATGAACGCCCTGCTAAAGCGATTCGACGCGCTTCAATCTTTCTTTTTCCCTCCGCTGCTGTTTATCACGCACCAGACGGAGCGGTACACCTGCCTGCAATCGGTAGAGATAGCGCTTGCGGGCGGCTGCCGCCGGATACAGCTGCGGATGAAGGATGCTTCGCCTGCGGAGGTGGAAAAAACGGGAATCATCGCGAAGGAGCTGTGCGCGCGGTACGGCGCAGAGCTGTACGTTGACGACCACGTGGAGGTATGCAAAAACATTCGCGCAGCGGGCGTACACCTGGGAAAGGCAGACATGCCCCCGCGCAAAGCCCGGCAGCTTCTGGGCGACGGCTTTATCATCGGCGGAACGGCCAACACGTTTGAGGACATTTTGCGCCTGAGCAGCGAAGGCGTGGACTACATCGGGCTGGGGCCTTTCCGCTTCACAGCGACCAAGAAAAATCTTAGCCCGATCATCGGGCTGTCCGGCTACCGGAGAATAGCGAGCCTGTGCAGGGAGCAAAACGTTCGTCTGCCCGTATTGGCCATTGGCGGCATTGCGCAGGGCGATATTGCCGACATTATGAGCGTTGGCGTATCGGGCGTTGCCATGTCGTCCGCCATCTTGCAGGCAAGCGACCCGGTGGAGGAAACAAAAAAAGTAGTAGCGATATTAAACAGCAAATTATGAAAAAATTGAATATTGCAGGCCGGGAGTTTACCTCCCGCTTGTTTCTCGGAACAGGAAAATTCAGCTCAGCCGAGCTCATGCGTCGGGCTATTGAGGCGGCGCAAACGCAAATGGTGACCGTCGCCATGAAGCGGCTGGATTTTGACAACAGGCAGGACGACATGCTGGTGCACATCCTGCAACCGGGCATCCAGCTGCTGCCGAACACGTCGGGCGTGCGCAACGCCAGGGAAGCTGTCTTTGCCGCGCAGCTGGCGCGCGAAGCCTTTGAAACCTGCTGGATAAAGCTGGAAATTCATCCCGACCCGCGCTACCTTTTGCCCGACCCCATCGAAACGCTAAAGGCAACCGAAGAGCTGGCGAAGCTTGGCTTCGTTGTCCTGCCTTACGTTCAGGCCGACCCCGTTTTGTGCAAGCGGCTGGAGGAGGCGGGAGCGGCAACGGTGATGCCGCTCGGAGCGCCCATAGGCTCGAACAAAGGGCTGCGGACGCGCGACCTGCTGGAAATTATCATCGAGCAGAGCCGCGTGCCCGTGGTGGTGGACGCCGGCATTGGAGCGCCATCGCACGCCGCCGAAGCAATGGAGCTGGGCGCTGACGCCGTTCTGGTCAACACGGCGGTTGCCGTGGCTGGCGACCCTGTTGTCATGGCCTGCGCTTTCAGGATGGCGGTAGAAAGCGGTCGAATCGCTTTTGAAGCTCGGCTGGCAAGTCCGCTGAGCGTGGCGGATGCCAGCAGCCCGCTCACCTCTTTTTTAGACGATTAAGGCAAAAAGCACAAAAAAATGTGTACTTTTGTTGCTCCGATTTTTTCAATTTAATTACCATAAAAGCTGATACTTTCACAAATGAAAACAGACCGCTACACTACAGTTTTGACCTTTACCTACCCTTATGAGGTGGTAATAGTTCGCGGACGGCTTGAATCGGAAGGCATTGAGTGTTTTGTGCAAGACGAGCTGACCGTTCAGGTAAATCCTTTTTACTCTAACGCCATTGGAGGCGTGAAGCTTCAGGTCAGAGAGCGCGATTTGAAGCAGGCCGTCGAAATACTGAAGGAAACGGGCTACTTAAAGGACGAGGATTTGCAGCCGGATAAAGGCTTGGGCTTGGGCAAAAAATCATTAAAATCACCAAAATCAGATAAAAATCAGGTTGTTACCGTAAATTCGCAGGTTGCAAAGTCGGAAAAAACAAAATGTCCGCTGTGCGGCTCGGACGAAGTTGTACGAACAAAAAACGGCGGGTGGCTGTTTCTGAGTCTTATTTCCCTTCTTATAGCTAACATTCCTGCGCCACTTTTCAGGAAAGGCTACTACTGCTTTGACTGCAAGCGCAAATTTAAGTACAAAAAAATTGGTATGGCAGCAGCATGATTTCCAACGCTTTCAAAAGCGCGCACAAGCCTGCTGAAATGTCGAAAACAAAGATAAAGATTACGAATGAAAAACAGTTCCATGCGCATTTCCTACCCGTCTTCCCAAAAAATTTACGTGAAAGGCAAAATGCACGACATTAGCGTGGGGATGCGCCAGGTATCTTTGCTGGATACGGTTTCCGTTGAAAGCGGGGTGGAGAAGAGGGAAAAAAATCTCCCCGTTGTTATTTACGATACCAGCGGCGCATACTCCGACGGCAATTTGGCCATCGACACGGGCAAAGGCCTGCCCCGCCTGCGCGAGCCGTGGGTTGAGCGTCGGGGCGATACCGAGGCGTTGCCCTCCTTTTCGTCCGCCTACTGCCGGAAGCGCCTTGCCGACGCAAGCCTCGACGCTGTTCGCTTCCCGCTTGTAAACCTCCCGCGGCGAGCCTCGCAGGGGAAAAACATTACGCAGATGTACTACGCCCAACAGGGCGTTATTACGCCCGAAATGGAGTATGTGGCCATCCGCGAAAACGTTCGGAACGAGGCGTTGGGTATCAGCTCCCACATCACGCCCGAATTTGTCCGCAGCGAGGTTGCGGCGGGGCGCGCGGTCATTCCCGCCAACATCAACCACCCCGAGGCCGAGCCAATGATTATTGGGGCAAACTTTCTGGTGAAGATAAACACGAACATCGGCAGCTCGGCCTTATCGTCGGGCATTGACGAGGAGGTGAAAAAAGCGGTCTGGAGCTGCAAGTGGGGCGGCGACACGCTGATGGACTTGTCCACCGGCGATAACATCCACGAAACGCGGGAGTGGATTATCCGCAATATGCCCGTTCCGGTGGGGACAGTGCCGGTGTATCAGGCGCTGGAAAAGGTGAACGGAAAAATAGCCGACCTCTGCTGGGAGGTTTACCGCGACACGCTGGTGGAGCAGTGCGAGCAGGGGGTAGACTACTTTACCATTCACGCCGGGCTGCTGCGGGCGCACCTGCCATTAGTCCGCCGGCGCACTACCGGCATCGTTTCGCGCGGCGGCTCGATTATTGCCGGCTGGATGGCGCAGCGGGGCGAGGAAAATTTTTTCTACACCCGCTTCGGGGAAATATGCAAAATATTGCAGCAGTACGACGTGGCGGTTTCGCTGGGCGACGGGCTGCGCCCTGGCTCCATTCGCGACGCCAACGACGACGCCCAGCTTGCGGAGCTTGCCGTTCTGGGCGAGCTGACGAAAACGGCCTGGGAGCATCACGTTCAGGTGCTGATAGAGGGGCCGGGGCACGTGCCCATGCACAAGATAAAGGCCAACATGGACGAGCAGCTGAGCCGCTGCCACGGCGCGCCTTTCTACACGCTTGGCCCCCTGACCACCGACGTTGCGCCCGGATACGACCACATTACCTCCGCCATTGGCGCGGCGCAAATTGCCTGGTACGGCACGGCCATGATTTGCTACGTTACGCCCAAGGAGCACCTGGGATTGCCCGGCGCAGAGGACGTTAGGGCAGGGGTGATTGCCTACAAAATTGCCGCCCACGCCGCAGACTTGGCAAAGGGACACCCCGGCGCACAGGTGCGGGATGACGCGCTGAGCAAAGCGCGCTTCGACTTCCGCTGGCGCGACCAGATCAACCTGTCGCTCGATCCTGAGAGGGCGCTCGAGTACTACACTGCCGGACGAACGGGCGACGAAAGCGACCACTGCACCATGTGCGGCCCGCACTTCTGCGCCATGAAGCTGACAAAAGAGGCCTGCAACTTTGCGCAGCCTGAGCTGAAAAATTAAACGCTGAAAAAGCCATGTTGTTGAATTTTACCGAACAGATTGATAGCTACGGCTGGGATGAGGTGAAGTCCCGCATTTACGCCAAAACCTCCGCCGACGTGGAGCTTGCGCTGGGCAGAGAGCGGCGAAGCGTGGACGACTTCATGGCGCTGGTCTCTCCGGCTGCCCGAAGCTACCTTGAGCCTATGGCTGCCCTGAGCCGTGACTATACGCGGCAGCGCTTTGGCAACACCATACAGCTCTACATCCCGCTTTACCTCACCAACTCCTGCATGAACCACTGCGTTTACTGCGGCTTTAGCCACCGCAACGATATACGGAGGATTATCCTGAACGACGAACAAATCCTGCGCGAGGTGGAGGCTATCAAGAGCATTGGCCGCTTCCGGCACATCCTCCTCGTTACCGGCGAAAATCCGAGGGACGCGGGGGTGGGCTACATCGAAAATGCCATTCGCTTGGTGAAGCCGCACTTCTCGTCCATTTCCATCGAGGTGCAGCCGCTGAAGGAGGCGGACTACAGGCGGCTTGCCGAGGCCGGAATGAACGCCGTGTACTGCTACCAGGAGACCTACAACAAGGCGCGCTACAAGCTTTACCACCCTGTGGGCATGAAGTCTAAGTTCGATTGGCGGCTGGGCGGATTTGACCGCATGGGCAGGGCGGGCGTGCACAAAGTAGGCTTGGGCGTTCTCATCGGGCTGGAGGACTGGCGCACCGACGTAACCTTCATGGCTATGCACCTCCGGCATCTGCAAAAGGCGTATTGGCAGACCAGGTACTCCATTTCGTTTCCGCGCCTGCGACCGCACGAGGGAAACGGTTTCCGGGCAAACGTTGCCATGAGCGACAGGGAGCTGGCGCAGCTGATTTTTGCCTGCCGCATTTTTGACCGCGACGTTGAAATTGCCCTCTCTACCCGCGAGAGCCGGAGTTTTCGCGACGGCATGGCAGGGCTGGGGGTGACCTCGCTCAGCGCAGGCTCTAAAACCGACCCGGGCGGATACGCCGTTTACCCGGGCGCTCCAGAGCAGTTTGCCGTGAACGACAGCCGCCCGCCGGAGGAAATTTTGGCCTCCATACAAAGGCAGGGTTGCGAGGCCGTTTGGAAGGATTGGGATTTACGCTTGCAGGGTTGAAGATTTCAAATCACCTATTTCCACCCTTTTCCCCCTCCTCGCGCGCCGCCCGTCATTCCGTAGCGGAGCGAGCGAGGCACGAGCAAGCGGAGCGGAGGAACCCCAGCCCGTAGCTGCCGACGACAATGGCGGGCGGAATGACGGCCGCTCGCGAAGGGAAAGAGCAAAAGTGCTGCGTCAGCAATCACCGTAAATCACCAAAAAATCACAGTGCAGGCGCACCACCGCTCACCGTCGGCAGCTACGGGTTGAGGTTCCGCCGCTGCGCTGCGGCATGACGGGCAGCGGCGGCGGCGGCGACGCTGCTTAAAGGGATAAAAAAAAGGTAGCTGCTGTTGGTGGGGCCCGCCCCACCAACAGCAGCTCCCTTTTTTTTATCCCACCCTTTCCCCCTTCTCCACGCGCGCCCCCCGTCATTCCGTAGCGCAGCGGAGGAACCTCAACCCGTAGATGCTGACGGCTGTTGTCCTGCGCGCATGTTTTTTGGGATTTGTAGGAGCAGGGGTTGCCTGCCCTACGGTCGCTTGTCGTCGGCAGCTACGGGCGGAGGTTCCTCCGCTTCGCTCGCGCGTGCCTCGCGCGCGGCGCGACGGAATGACGGCGGGAGGGGTGGCCCACCGCGGCTCGTGAGCCACCCGCCACTCGCTGCGGGGGCTCCGCTTCGCTCGCTCGTGCCTCGCGCGCTGCGCTGCGGAATGACGGCGGGAGGGGTGGCACACCGCAGCTCCACCGCCAACAGCTATGGGCTGAGGTTCCTCCGCTACGCTCGCTCGTGCCTCGCGCGCTCCGCTGCGGAATGACGGCGGGAGGGGTGGCACACCGCCGCTCGTGCGTCAGCAGCTACGGACTGAGGCTCCTCCGCTACGCTTGCTCGTGCCTCGCGCGCTCCGCTGCGGAATGACGAGCGGTGTGCGTGGAGAAGGGAAAAGGGTGGAGTTGGGTGGTAAGCATGTTGCTGTTGGGGGGGGGGGGCGCCCCCCCG
>JAIRSZ010000078.1 GCA_031255195.1 Prevotellaceae bacterium
TGTCACCACCCCCCCCCCCAACCCCCTACATTGCACCGGGCCGCCCCGTTCAAAAAACTATAATCCCTCTTTGGGGTTGGTGGGGGGGGGGGCCCCCCCCCCCCCACAACAACCCGATAGCTTACATTTCCTTAAAGGACAGCGGCGACGTCATTCCAATTCGCGCTTGTGCCGGTACTCTCTTTCATCTGCTGCCGCCTACGTTTTTGCCTGATGGTAGTCTTCGCCGGAGGGAACGTTTTGCTGCATTTCTATCACAATCACAAAAGGCTTTGAGGCGGTGTAGCCCGGCGGTATGGCAAACTTGTACAACCTGCCGTTGCGCTTGTTGCGCCCAGCATTGATAATCTCCACCGGCTTGCCGTCGACAAGGAAGTATGCCTCGACGGGCAGGGAAGCGCCGCGCGGAAACTCCACGCTGAGCAGGTTGTTCACCGGACGGTTGAAGACGGTGGCGTATATCTTGCCCTCCTTTTGGGTGAAGTAACCCCACCCCTGCTGCTTCAGGTCGGCGTGCGCCGCGCCGTAAAGCGCCTGCCCGTTGTCGCGCATCCACTCGCCCACCTCCCGCGCAATGGCAGCCTCCTCGGGGCGAATGTTACCGCGCCCGTCGGGGCCAAAGTTGACGACGAAGTTTCCGTCCATCGCAACGCACCGCACCAGCATCTCTATCAGGTCGGCAGAGGTTTTGACGTAGCCCCGCCAATCGGAGTGGTAGCCCCACTGGTTTTCGGGGATGGTCATCACGCAGTCCCAATCGTTGCCCCTGAGCACGGAAATGTTCTCGGGAATGTCGCGCTCCCACGTCTGGTCGTAGTCGTCGATGAGGTTTCCGTTGGAGTCGTAGTGCCGCTTTCCGTACTCGTCGGCGCGGAAGCGGCTGCCGATAATCAACCCTGAGCTCATGGCGCGCAGCTTCATCCCAAGCGAGTCCACCCACGCCGCCTGCTCCACCCACGCCTTATCCCACGAGCCGTCAAACCAAAGCCCCTTGATGGTGGGGTAATTCGTGAGCAGCTCCACAAGCTGGTTGGCGGTGAAGGTTTTGAACTCCTCGTAGGCGACAACCTCCTTCGGCGTTTGCGGCGGAGCGGAGCGGTAACCCTTATGATTCCAATCAATAATGGAAAAATAGAGGTGCACGTCAATGCCCTCGGCGGAGTATGCGTCAACAATTTGGCGCACAACGTCCTTCCTGTAGGGCGTGCTCGCCACGGTGTAGGAGGTGTACCTGCTCGGCCAGAGGCAAAAGCCGTCGTGGTGCTTGGTGGTGAAAATCATGTACTTCACGCCCATATCTTTTGCCTGCCTTGCCCAGCGTTGCGCGTCGAAATCGGTGGGGTTGAACTGCTTGTAGAGGTTGTCGTAGTCCTTCTTTGGCATTTCGCTCCACGAGCGTATCCACTCGGCTGCGCCCGGGTAGTACTTGCCGTTCCACTGCCCTCCGGGAATGGCGTAAACGCCCCAATGGATAAACTGCCCCAAAGCATGCTCGCGCCAACGCTGCATGTGGACATCGGTACGGCGGCCTGCGCGGTGCGCCCCGTGCTTCAGGGCAATGGAGTCGGCGGCCTGCGCTGCGCCCTGCATCATGGCAAGGCAGAAGAATGTTGCTAAGAAAGTTCGCATAGTTTTTTTATTCTTTGTTTTTAGCTTTGCATATTTATACTCTACTTTATACTCTACAGGGCGTTGCCCCAACGTTGCCAGGTTAAGGTTTGAAAAATCGCCTTTTTCCTGCTCAATCTTCATGCTCAATCTTCATGCTCAATCAATCCCCACGTGCTCCTTCGTTCTTTTTGCCTCCTGCGCCGGAAGGGAATCCTGCCCCACGGTGGCGGAGTACGTCCACACGATGGCGTCGCTGTGGACGTTCCCGCCCTGCACAACCTTTGCCTCCACGTCGTTTTTCCCCTCGCGGAGCGCAACGTTCTCGAAAATGTAGTGCACGTCCGTTGTTCCCTTCGCGTACTTCTCCACCGGAGCGCCGTTGACGTACAGCGTTGGCGCGCCCACGTTGGAGTACACGGTGACGGAGGTTACGGGGTTTACGCGCCTGTCGGCACGTCGCTGCGTGATGTAGAGCACCGGCTCGCGACTCCAGTTGGCTTTGTACCAGTAAAAGGGATCTTTTTTGACCTTCCGGTCGAAGGTTACCAGCCCCTTCATGTTTCGCGCCGGAATACCCCCCTGCGCGGTGGCGGGCGTTGCAAAGTCGAACATGTTCCAAACATACGACGCCAGCAAGTAGGGATGCTTCGCAATAACGCCCCACTGCACCTCGTGAAACTTGGTGGCAAACGTTTCGGGGTAGAACTGCGAGAAGTATCGCCCGTGCTCCCCTACCCTCTCCTCCTGCTGGAAGACGTTGGCCTCTGCGCCGTACTCGGAGAAAATCACCCTGTAGCCCGGATATTGCCGCTCCATTTTCTCAACCCATGACTTCACGTCGCCCACCTCGCCGCCGTACCAGCCAAAGTAGTGGTTTATCCCCTGCACGTCGGCGTTGAGGTTGGCGGGCTGCTCGAGGGCGCTGTGCCCGTTCACCGAGGCGGTGTAGCGGTAGGGGTCTTCGCTCTTGGCAATGTCGTGGAGATCCGCAGTCAGCGCAACGGTGTAGGGGTAAGGAGCGTAAACCTCGTTGTGCAGCCCCCAGATGTAAATGGAGGGGTGGTTGTAGTTCTGCCGAATAAGCTCCACGAGCTGTAGCCGCGCGTTGTCGGCCTCCTGCGTGGAAACCCTGTTGACGAAGGGAATCTCTGCCCAAACCATAAGCCCAAGGCTGTCGCACTTGGCGTACATGCGCTCCGCCTGCTGGTAGTGCGCCAGGCGGACGGTGGTTGCGCCCACCTCCATTATCATCTCCAAATCGGTATCGTGGCGCTCGGCGGAGAGAGCGCTGCCAAGCTGCCACCAATCCTGATGGCGGCACACGCCGTACATGGGCGTTTTCTTTCCGTTGAGAAACATTCCCTCGCCAGCCCTAAGCTCAAAGCGGCGCAGCCCCAGCGGTTGGACAACCTCGTCGAGCACCCTGCCCTCGCCAATTACCTGCACCACCACGCTGTAGAGGTAGGGATCTTCGCGCCCCTGCCACAATCGCGGGTTTGGTATGGCGATGGCGTGCGTAAACGCCTGCCGTCCCTGCGGCAGCACCTTCTCCACAGACTGCCGCTGCGCCTTTACCTTTCCGCCGGCCTCGTACACGGTGGTTTTCAGCGTAACGGGCTGCGCGGTCAGACGCTTGTTCTCCAGCTTTACCTTTACCTCCACCAGCGCCTTGCTGCGGGTAACCTCCCGCTGGCTGATGTACACGCCCGGCGAGGCAAAGTCGGTGACGGCAACGCCAACGTTTTCGGTAACGATGAGCTCCACCGGCCGGTAGATACCGCCGTACACCCCAAAAAGGGTGTTGTTGACGGGTATCACGTCCGGTCGCGGCGTGTTGTCAGCCTTGACGAGGATTTCGTTTTCGCTGCCCCAAGTCAGCAGGGCTGTTATTTCGATGGCAAAGGCCGCGTATGCGCCCTTGTGCCCGCCCGCGTACTTGCGGTTGACGTATATCTCAGCCACCGAGCCAACGCCGCCAAAGCGCAGGAAAACGCGCTTTCCCCGAAGCGCGGAGTCGGGGGTGTAGGCTTTGCGGTAGTATGCCTCGCCAGCGTAGTAGTCGCCTTTGGCAGACTGCATGTCGGTGGCGTTCCACGTGTGGGGTATCTGCACCTCCCGCCATCCCGACTCGAAAACGCCGCCAAACAGCACCCTGTCGGCGGTAAACGGCCCCCTCCTGAACGACCACCCGCCGTTGAAAGGCTCTACAGTTCGCGCCGAGGCTGTCCCAACGGCAAGCATTAGCAGCATCGCCGCTATCGAAATCTTTTTTGTTTTTTTTGTCATTACACAGTTGCGCTGTCTTAAATGTGAACTTTCGCGCCGGCAAATTTTGCTCCGCCCGCGAAAATAATAGATTTTTAGTTTACCGGCAAAAATAGCCGTTTATGGCCGTCGGTCTTTACTCTTTTCAGCTTTTATTTTGCTGCAATCGTCATATTTTACCTGCCTTCTTGCGGTACTTGGCGGCAAAAGCCGTGGGGGTCATGCCAAACTCGCGCTTGAAGGCGTTGGTGTAGTATGCGTTGCTGCTTATCCCAATGGCAAACATTATTTCGCTCGTGGTCATTGCACCCTCCGCTATCAGCCGGGCGGCCTTGCGCATACGGTAGCTGTTGATGAACTCTACGGGCGACTTGCCGGTAATCTTCTTCACCTTGTTGTAGAACTTGGTGTGGCTCATGGAGAGCTCGGAGGCAATGAAGTCCATGTCTACGCTGGTGGCGCTGAGGTTTTTTTCCAGAACGTCGACGAAGCTTTTCAGGAAAGCGTCGTCGCGCCCGCCGCCCGTTCGCTCGGTAGCGCCCACGTATAACCCGTCGGCGTATCGCTCCCGAAGCCGCTGCTGCTGCCTGAACATGTTCTGCACCGACATGCGGAGCAACCCCAAGTCGACGGGCTTCTCAAAGTAGAGGTCAGCGCCGGAGTCAGCGCCCTGTAGCTTGCTCTCCACGCCGGTCTTGGCCGTGAGCAGGATAAAAGGGATGTAGGAGGTTTCGGCGCTGCTCTTCACCTCGCGGCAAAGGGTAATGCCGTCCTTCACGGGCATGAGGATGTCGCTGATGACGAGGTCAATCTCCTGGTTTTGGAGGAGGTCGAAAGCCTCCTGCCCGTTGGCGGCCTCCACTACGGCGTATCGGGCGTCGGCCAGCGAGTCGGCAATGAGCGAGCGGAGCGGAGCGTTGTCCTCCACCAGGAGCACCTTCTTCCGGTCGGTGGCGGCGCACGGAATGCTCTCCTCCAGCTTTTGGGCAACGTCCTCGTCGAGGCTTTTCACCCTTCCTCCGGCAGAGGCTTCGTCCTGCGCCAGCAGCCCAAGCTTTTCGTAAAAGTCCTTCGTGGAGGCAAGGCACACGGCCATGTCCGTGCCACACTCGAGCTCGCTGTGGATGGCAATCGTGCCGCGGTGCAGCAGCACAAGGCTCTTGACGAGGGCTAACCCTATTCCCGTTCCCAGGTTTGCGTCGGCCTGCGCCGTGCTGACCTTGTAGAAGCGCTCAAAGACGCTCGGCATGTCCTCGCCGGCAATGCCCACGCCGGTGTCCCGCACGGCGATGCAAAAGTTTTGGGCGGCCACCGCATCGGCGCTCACCGAAAAGGCGTTTGAGTACTGCGGGACGAATCCGGCGGCGTCGGCAAACAGCTCCAGCGAGATAGCGCCGCCGTCGCGCGTGTACTTGAAGGCGTTGTGCAGCAGGTTTATCACCACCTTTTCGAGGATGTTCCTGTCGGCGTACAGCGCTTTGGGCATTGCGGGGTCAACCACCACCTCGAAGGCGACGTCCCGCTGGCGCGCGTACTCCGCAAAGTCGGCGGCAATGGCCTGCGCCATGCCGACAACGTCGCAGGGCTTCGGCTCAAAGCGCATCATTCCGTTTTCGATTGTCCTGAAATCCATCAGCTCGTTGACGAGGTTGAGCAGCCTGTTGGTGTTGCTGCTCAGTATGCCGTAGCAGTACTCGTCGATGTGGTTTTTCTCCCTGACCCTGTTGAGCACGGCGGAAATCAGCGAAAGAGGCGTTCTGAAATCGTGCGAAATGTTGGTGAAAAACCGCAGCTGCGACTGGTGTATCTGCTCCTTCTTGTCCTTCTCTATGCCCTCGAGGTAGAGCTGCATACGGAGCTTTTTCCGCCCGTTGTAGTAGTAAAGGAGGAAGAAAATGACCGCAGCCGCCACCAGAGCGTAGGCAAAGTAGGCCGCAAGGCTAAACCACGGCGCAGCCTTTCGCCTGATTTTGATTACGGTGGGGGTATCGCTCCAGAGGCCGTCGTTGTTGGCAGCGGCCACCTCGAGGTAGTACGTCCCCGGCGGCACCTGAGAGTAAAACACCGTGCGGTTGGCGGCGTCTATGGTAATCCAGCGGTCGTCGTAGCCCAGCAGCCTGTAGCGGAACATGTTTTTTTCGGGGATGAAGTAGTTGTCGGACGAAAACCTGAAACCGAAGTTGGCCTGCCTGTGGCTGAGCGTCACCTCGCCCACCGTGCCCTCGTGGTGGCTGTCGCGCGTTTTCTCAAAGTTCATCCTCACGGGCTTGTTGTCGATAAAGCAATCGGAAATTATCACCTTCGGCTTACAGGTGTTGAAGGTAAGCCGACGCGGTTCTACCACGGTAAACCCGTTAGTTCCGCCAAAGTAGAGCTTTCCTTCGCTGTCCTTAAACGCGGCTAAGGGGTAGTAAACCTGCCCCTGCACGCCGTCCTTCTTGTCGAATCGCGAGCAGGCGTCGCTTCGGACATTGTAGCAGAACAGCCCGTTGTCTGTGCCCATCCAGATGTTGCCCTCGTTGTCGGAGCAAAGGCTGTAAATGGAGAGGAGGTTGAAGTGATCTCCCCCCCTGAAAACCGAGTGAGAGCCATCTGCGGGGTTGTAGCGGTAAAGCCCGTTGCCGATAGTGCCCACCCACACCGTCCCCTTCTTGTCGCAGCACACCGACTGTGCGTAGAGGTATCGCGCCGTGTCGAAAGCGACGCGCGTGCAGCGGCGTGTTTTCACGTCCATGCGGTAGAGGCTGCTGTGGCTCACCACCCAGAGGCTGCCGCTCCTGTCCAGCGCCATGTCGAAGATGTACTGCCTCCTGTTTGCGCTGTCCAGGCAGTAGTGCTCCACCGAATAGTCTTTGAACGAGAGGAACGAAACCGTCACGTCGGTGGCCTGGTAAGCAATCCACAGGCCACCGGCGGCGGTATCGGCGGCAATCGTTCTGAGGTTGTTGTAGAGCAGCGAGCTGCCATACCCCGCCTCGTGGCGGAAGTTCCGAACTTTGCCCGTGCGGGTATCGTACAAGTCCAGCCCGCCGATGTAGGTGGCAATCCAGAGCTTACCGTCGCCCCCGTCTGCCATTGCCTTCACGTTGTCGGAGGCAAGAGCGCGGTCGCCATGCCCGCTTCGCAGGCAGGCGAACTTCTCCGCTGCCCTGTCCATGCGGTTGCACCCGCCGCCCTCGGTCGAAATCCACAGGTAGCCGCCGCTTTCGGCAAATCCGCTCACCGGCGAGTGGTTTAGTCCGCCCTCGCCGGGCAGGTAGGTGCTGAACGGATGCGACTCGCCGATGTTCACGTAGCAAAGCCCGCCGGCGTAAGTGCCCAGCCAGACGTTGTGCCGGTTGTCGCCGGCAATGCACCACACCGAGCTGTTGGGGATGGAGAAGGGTCGCTTTGGATCGTGGACGTGCAGCGAAGCCTTCTGCGTGGCAGGATCTACAATGTACAGCCCTCCAGAGGAGGCCACCCAAAGCATCCCGCTCCGGTCGATGTACAAATCTCTGGGGACGTTCCCGCTGCCGTCGGAGAACACGCTGATGCGCTTCTCCACAGCATACGAGGCCATGTCCACGCCGCAGAGCTCGCCGGAAAAGAGGAGCGCCCACATTTTGTCGCCAGCCGTTCGCGCCTGCACCACGTAATTTCCGCCGGGAAGCGTTGCGCAGTGCAGAAACTCCATTGCAGCGTAGTCGTAGCGATAAATCTTTCCGTAGCTGCTAACCACGTAAAACTCGCCGTTGTAGTCGCACGTAACCCTCCCCACGTAGGGGAGGGCTTTTCCTTCGCAGCGGGGAACAAAAAGGGAGTCGGCGTGAATGAGGCAAAAGCGGTTTTCCTCCTTTACCCACATGTTGTTGTAGCGGTCAACCCTCACAGCGCCGCAGCTGCGGGCAAAAACCTCCACAAAGCAGTCTCGCTCCCGCTCGTAGGCGTACACGCCCTTGTTAGTGCCAACGAGTATCCTCCCGCCGGTATCGGCGGTGACGTTATAGTAATCCCACTGCCCCGCCTTGTCGATGGCTCTGAAAGCCGCGCCGTAGCGCTTGTAGCGGTAGCCGTCGAAGCGGTAGAGGTCGTTGTCCATGAGCACCCACACAAAGCCCTCGCTGTCCTGCTGTATAGCCTTCACGCCGTCGTAGTAAAACCCGCCTTCGGGCGAAAGCGTTCGGAACAC
>JAIRSZ010000007.1 GCA_031255195.1 Prevotellaceae bacterium
AAACCCTTCTCGCCGGTTTTGCCCTTGCTCGAAAAAATGCGCTCGCACTTGTTCCCGCCAAAGAACATGTTGCCGTTGCCAAACTCAAACCGGCTGATGGTGCAGTGGTTTTCGCAGCCTTTGCAGATTATCTGCTTCTTCTTGTGGTTATCTACCTCGTTGATATTTTCTAATGAAAGCATGATGTTAGTTTTGTCAATATTTCGTCAGCGTTTTCACTGCTTTTTCTCCCCTGTCGGAAACAACAACCACCACGTAAAATCCGTTTCCCAAGCCGTGCGTGTCAATGCTCAGCGCAGCAGCGTGAACGCTTTGCCGCTCGTAAACCATTATTCCGCTGGCGTTGTATATGCGCACTTCGGCAATATTGTCGGAGGCGCTCTCCACAAAGAGCGTGCGCTGCACCGGATTAGGGTAAACCTTGATGTTTCCTTCAAACGTATTTTTCTTCACGGCAGTGGGCTGCGTGGGGCAGCTGGTGTTGACGCACAGCGGTACAGCCTGCGACTCCACGCTGCCCAGGCCGTTGCTCACCGTGCACGAGTAGTAGCCAATGTGAGGGTTGTTGGCCTTGCTGACGACGTAGCAAAACGACGTAGCTCCGGCAATTTCCATGCCGTTCTTTTTCCATTGGTAGCGCAGCTCCGTTCCGGTTGCGTGCACGGAGAAGACAGCCGTTTCGCGCAGCGCAACGCTTTGTCCGGTGGGTTGTACTGCAATTTGAGGGGCAACATTGCTGCTTGTTACCCGCACGTAGAAAAATTTTGCGGCAGGCGTATAGGACATGTTCCCCGGCTGCCAGGCCACCATGCGCACCATGCCCGTGTCAAAAAACGTTACTCTGTGCTTGTTGAGCGATGCAATAGCGCCGCTGTCTATGGCGTAGCTCACCGGCTGGCTGCCCGTGCTGTACACAGGCATGTCGAGGGTTGACGTTTTGGTAAGGTTCACGGTGTAGAGGTCGGGCACGGGCAGCTCCTGCCCCATCTTGCCAAAGGCAAATACGGCGCTCACGGGGAGGTGGTCGGAGGTGGTAGAGCTGTAGCTGGGGACGCTGTTCGCCACGTCGACTTCCCGCTGCGTGCTGCCGGGCTTGTAGTACGGAAACAGGTTGCTGGAAATCATAATGTGATCTATCAAAGAGATGCTTGCGCTGATGGAGGTGGTGAGAAAGCGGTAGTTGATGGAATCGTCCACAAAGTTTTTGTAGGGCGAGGTTGATTTTTTGTACGTCGACACGTCAATATCGTCGTTAAAGTCGCCCAGAACGATGAGGTTTTGTGCGCTGTAGCTGCTGCCGTCGAGCAGAGTTTTTAGCCCCTGCGACGCCTTCACGCGGCGTTCGTAGCTCGTGGCGTCGCTAAATGCCTTGGCGTGCAGGTTAATGATTGTGATGGGAATGTTGCGGTTGTCCGCGCTCACGTCAAAGTTAAACTCAACGGGGTAGCGGCCGCTCGACCACGCATTGCGGTCTCCGGCATTGCTCAGGAGAAGTGGCGTGCCAACGAGGGTTATTCTGTTCTTCTTGTAGATAACCGCCTCGCTCTGGGCACAGCTCGCCTTGCTATGGGGCAAAACGTATCCGCCCCATGTGCTGCCTAAGTGTGCCAGCACGGTATCAATGCTTTTTGTCGGGTTGTCCACTATCTCTTGTAGCCCAACTATATCCGCATCCATTCTGCTGATGATGGTTGCCACGTTGCGCATTTGCAGCGATTTGTCTTCGGGGCCGTTGTTGGGGCAACCAAGCCACTCGGCGTTGAAGGTGGCCACCTTCAGCGGCTGCCCGCCCGTCGCGCTCTCCTGGTGCACGATGCCCGTTATCGTCATGCTGCCGAGCAGCTCGCTGTTTTGGTTGAGAAAAATAACCGAGTTGTCCACAACGCTGTCGGGAAATCCGCTACAGGTGGGGGCAAAGCGCACGTAGATAGCCTTACCTCCGGCAAGCTCGCCGGCGGGTATGATTACGGGAAGATTGCTGTACGTGCTGCCCGCTCCCGTTAGCGAGATTTGCACCTGCGAGCTGGGTTGTACTGTAATATTGCCCTTGAGGTTGGTTGCCGTAGCCGTGAAGCTTTGCGCCGCCGACGCTTGTCCGGCGGCAATGCTTCCGGTAAACACTATCCTGCTGGGGGTGCAGCTCACGTTTTGAGCCTTTGCAGAGAAGACTGCCACAAGCGTTGTGCACAAGAGTATAAAAATTTTACGTCGCAAAAATTTACTGTAAGCCGTTTGGCTGCATGTTTTCATTGTTCATTGATTTATTCATTCCTTCTTCCGGTCATGGCAATCAGCGCAGCGCCGTAAGCTCCCATGAGCTCAGGGATTTTGCTGCATGTAACCTTTTTACCGGTCACCACTTCCAGCGCGCGCTGTATGGAGGCGTTTTTAAATGCGCCTCCCTGCACCACGATGTTATCTCCGAGTTCTTGCAAATCGTTAAATTTGAGTACTTTGAAAAGGCAGTTTTTGATTACCGAGTACGAAAGTCCGGCGGCAATATCGGCTGTGGTAGCGTTTTCGCGCAGCGATTGCTTCACCTTAGAGTTCATGAACACCGTGCAGCGCGTTCCCAGATCGCAGGGGTGAGAGGCGGTGCAGGCAAGAGCGGCAAACTCAGGAGCGCTGTAGCCGAGCGATTTCCCAAACGTCTCCACAAACGACCCGCAGCCCGACGAGCAAGCCTCGTTGAGCTCAACGCGGCTTATTTCGCCGTTTTTTATAAAGATGGCCTTCATATCCTGGCCGCCGATGTCGAGCACAAAGCTCAGGTCGGAGTTTAGGTAGTGCGCTGCGGTGTAGTGTGCAATGGTCTCCACCACGCCGTGGTCTATGCTAAAGGCAGCGCGGATGAGGTCTTCGCCGTAGCCGGTTACGGCGCTCCCTCCAATTCTCACCTTTTTCTCCGCAGCCTGTAGCGCCTCGGCAAAGCCTTGTAGCCCGTGCTTCACCGTGTACAGCGGGTTGCCGTTGTTGTGAGCGTAGTAGCTGTAGATTAACTCCTTGTCCTCGCCAATGATGGTTATCTTGGTGGTGGTTGAGCCGCTGTCTATGCCCACGTAGCAGCTGCTTCCGCGGTAAGCGGCTACCGTAACCTTCTTTACCAGCTCCACCTCTTTCTCGTGCTTTAGCCAATGTTCGCGCTCCGCGTCGCTGGCAAAGAGCACGGGGAGCGCGTTTGCGCGTGGCGCTACCGCTGTGCGCTCGGTAGCCACGCGGCTGCGCAGGCTGTCGATGTCAATCTCGAGGCGGGAGGCTTCCATGAGCGCCGCGCCCGCAGCCGATACAATCTCAGGGTGTTCTGCGTCTACCACGTCGCTCGGCGAAAGCTGCATTGCTTTCAGGAAAAATTCCTTTAGCTGCGGCAAAAACGAGAACGGACCACCGCAAAACATCACCTTGGGGGCAACGTCGCAGCCGCGGGCTAACGTGTTCATGGTTTGCATCGCGACAGCGTGAAACACCGACGCTACAATGTCCGATTTGGGCACTTCGCGGCTTATGAGGTTTTGAACGTCTGTTTTGGCAAACACGCCGCAGCGCGAGGCAATGGCGTAAATAGTGTGAGTCGAGGTTATGTATTCGTTGAGGTCTGGGATGTTGAGCAGCATCGCCATTTGGTCAATAAATGCTCCCGTACCGCCTGCGCAGTTGCCGTTCATGCGAATATCCGGCTGGTGGTCGGGGTGAAAGAAAATCATTTTAGAGTCTTCGCCGCCCAAATCTACGAGCGTCCGCACGCTGGGGTATTTTTCAAAGATGAGGCGCGATGCGGCAACTACCTCCTGAACAAACGGAATCCGCGCCGTCTCCGATATGCCCATGCCCGCAGACCCTGTGACCATAGCGCTCACCTTGCAGCTGCCCAATTTCTCCTTTATTTCGTCAAAAAATGAGCATATCACCTCTGTGACTTTTGTATTGTGCCTGCGGTAGGCATTGTAAACCAGCTGCCCGTTGGCGTCTAAAACAGCTATTTTAGCGGTTGTTGATCCAACATCCAACCCCAACTTGTATATCATAGACAATTCAAAATTGTTAAGTACCTACTTAATTTATAATTTCCATCTATATATTTGCCAGCGCTTTTTTTTCATCGCTCTTAATTTTTCGTTCAACCTTTTTAATATCCTCGGCAGGAGGAAGTTGTTCCGGTACAATCCCGCGTTCCAGCAGCATTTTTCTTACTGCGGCATTATTGTCCACATGCTCCGTTTCGATTGGCGCAGCGCCCTTCAAATCTTTTGCCTGTACATTCACAGAGGTCATACCCGATGCCAAATCTTTTGCCTGCAAGTTTACCGTATGCAAAAAATCGGCAACCGGACGATTGTTCGGCGCACCCAGCTTGCGTTTTAGCGTGGCCGTGCTCAAGTGGAACAAAGCGGTGAGGAGAATGTCATTTATCTCTTTTTCAGCGCCTGAGCCAATCTCGACCATTTTCCTGACGTCAGGAAAATGGTCGCCGATTTTCTGTCCTGCATTCAGGCAGGATTCTTTTGCTTTTTCAACCACCTTGGAAAAGTTCTCCCATTTGGAGTATCCCAATAGCTCCTGGAGTTCCCGAGCGCTCCAGCACTCCACCCCCTCCACCTCTACAGAGGCGTTTTCAAACTGCGCAAATAAGACTTTTATTTCTTCCGATTTCATTTTTTCATTGGGATATTTAGTTAGATATATGTTCATTAAAAATGCCGCCTTTTTCTTATTTGCGCCTCTTCCTGCGCCCCCACGCTCGCAGACTCTCCCGCCAGCCAGCCTGTAGAGAAGGCCGCTTGGAGGTTATATCCGCCCGTATCGCCGTCAACGTCAAGCAGCTCACCTGCAAAGTACAATCCCGACAACAGCTTCGACTGCATGGTGTTTTCGTCGACCTCGCCGAGCGAAACGCCGCCTGCCGTGATGATTGCCTCGCTGAATGGACGATACCCACATACGTCCAAAGTACAACTTTTCAGGGTATCTACAATTTTTTCCTCGCCATTTTCGCAAACTTTAGCCTTTGTTTGCACCCTCGCCTGCGCTGCAAAAAACGGTATGAGCGGGGCGGGCATCAGCTTTCGCAGGAGCGATCCAACATCCTGAATGTTACCGCTCTGCAATTCGCGCTTTAGCCTGTTTTGGAGCTGCTGTCGGCTCAGCGCAGGCTTCAAGTCCACCAGCAGCTTCACTTCGCGCTGCGCTTGCAGGGCGTCGACAATGCCACGGCTCATGCGCAGGATAATGGGGCCGGAAACGCCAAACTTAGTGAGCATCAGCTCGCCAAACTCCGTATCTGTCGTTTTGCCGTCAACGGTAACCGATGCCTTTACGTTGCGCATCTGCAAGTCGTTAAAGCCAAACCGTCCAAATCCGGCAACCTCCACGGGCACTAACGACGGGCGGATGGAGGTAAGGCTGTGCCCCAGCTTTTTTGCAAAGCTGTAGCCGTCGCCCGTAGAGCCGGTTGCAGGGTAGGCAAGCCCGCCGGTAGCCAGCAGCAGCTTGACGCTTTGCGCCGCACGTTTGACTCCGTTTTGGTCAAATGCAACCGTAAACAGGCCATTTTTGCCGCGCGTAATATCTGTAACCCGCGCACGGCATAGCACCTCCGCTCCTGCGCGCCGCGCCCACGCTTGCAACGCTTCAGCAACATCCCACGCCTTTTGGCTTGCGGGGAATATGCGTCCCCCGCGCTCCTCTACGGTGCGCACACCTGTACGGCTCATGAACTTCACCAGATCGGTATTGGAAAATAGCGAGAAGGCGGGGCGTAGAAAGCTGCCATCGGGATGAATTTTTTGCAAAAACTCTTCCGCAGGCTTGCTGTTGGTGATGTTGCCGCGCCCCTTGCCGCTGATGCGCAGCTTGCGCAGCGGCTTCTCCATTTTTTCGAGCAGCAGTACGCTTGCGCCCAGCTCCGCCGCGCGCCCTGCCGCCATTACTCCGGCAGCGCCAGCGCCAACAACAATAATATCAAAGGGTAAGGATTTCAAATACCTTTTTTGTAAGATTCTTCATGGCAGAACACGAATACCCACGCCATACTCCGCGCGCCGGAAGCCCTGCAAGGTCGGATAGTAAAAATTTCAGCTGCTTTTTGTCTGCCTTTCATGATTTACTTAAATATCAATGACTTTAGCCGACAAATTACGCCCTGTTTTTGTACGTATTTTGTTTGTTTTGCACAACTCTGCCCGTTTGGAACTTGAATTTGTGGTGAACATCAACTTTTGCAGGGCGTTGCTCTGTAAAATCGCAAAATTCCACAAGGGATTTAAGCTCGGACGCTATTTTCTACCGAACTTAAATCCCTCCTGAATACCTCCCATACTGCTACACTCGTGCAGGTTATGGGACTACAATTTTGTGCTCCTGTAGAATTTTTCGCGCAAGGTTGAGCATGGTAGGGTCGTCAAAGGTGACGAGGCCGCCGTCGGGTCCTTGTTCGTAGTGGATACCGGCAGTTTGTGCCTGCAGGTGGTTTCCTCCAAAAAAGTTGCGCACCGTATCAACGTTTACGCCAAGCAGATCAGCAATTTTGTGGGTACTTCCATCAGGCAGCGCATCCTTGATGCGGCGTAGCTGGTTAAATGTTATTGTTTCCATGTTCGGTAAATTTTAATAGTAAGTAAAGTAAAAAATAGTATTGCCATTAAAGTTCTTATTTGCAAATAATTAATAATGAATCGTGTCTCCCTCACCATTTTTCCGGCAAGCGCAGCTGTGAGCTTGTCAAAGGTAGACGCTTCGTTTTGGGGGAAGTGAATATCCTTGCCTGCAAAGCTCGTGCAAAGCGGCTCGCCGGTTTTTGACCATGCTTTCAGGTTGATTTTTGGGGGATGGTTAAACTCGCTGTAACCCCTTCCTGCCTGCGCATGAGCAAGAAAGGTAGCAACCCCGATGGTACAGGTAGAAGACGATATTTTTGCGCAACCAATCACCAAATTGTTGTGTCTTTTTGAAGTGAAAACAAGTTATACAAAGGTAGCACAATAATATTGATTTTACAACCGTAACAGGGGGATAGATTGCACAAGTCTAAATATGATTTAGCATTAATTAGCGTAGAAAATCTGTGCTGTTGTGGTACTAAAGCGCGCCTTGTCACCTAATGCTACATATACGTCACCCTCCTGCAAGCCGCTGCCTGCATGAAACATGGCTACAAAATCAGTAGCATGTGTTACTACTTGTGATACAATGTATTACGCTAATGCTACATCATTTTGCAATTTCATCAAATGCAGCGTAAATAACAAGCTGCAAATGTGCATTTTTTTCAATATCCGGCGATTTTATTTTTATTAAATAATGCAACCGGCACAATGTTAGCTGCTCCACTCCTCGCCGGGCTTGATAACTCTGGGCGAAACGCCAAACTGCCTCTTAAACCGCCTGGAAAAGTAAGACGACGAGCCGAAACCTACCAAAAAGCAGATTTCGTTGATGCGGTAAGAGCCTTCCGACAACAATTTAGCGGCCTTTTTCAGGCGCACCAGCTGGATAAAGTCGTTGGGCGTGAGGTCGGATAGCCCCTTTATTTTTCGGTGCAGGCTGGAGCGGCTCATGTGCAGCTCGTCGGCAAGCGTATCTACGCTAAAGTTTACCACCGACAGGTTTTTGGTGATAATTTGGGTTGCCTTTTCCAGAAAAACCTCATCGGCTTTGGTCAGGGCAATGCTACCGGCATTTTGCGTGGGAGAGTTGATGAAAGCCTGCCTCACCTTGCTACGGTTGGCAAGGATGTTGGACATTTGCGACAGCAGGTGATCTATCGAAAAAGGTTTTTCCACGTAAGCGTCGGCGCCGGCGTCCAGCCCTTCTATGCGCGATTTGACGTCGGCCTTGGCGGTAAGCATAACCACCGGAATGTGGCTGGTATCTACGTTGGATTTTATTTCGGCGCAAAGCTGCAATCCGTCCATCTCCGGCATCATAACGTCGGTAACAATGAGGTCTGCGTTTTTCTTTTGGAGGCACTCCAGCGCATTCTTTCCGTTCGACGCTTTGATGACGTTGTATATCGGCTTTAGCCTGTCGTACAGGAAACGCCTCATCTCCCGATCGTCCTCGACTATCAGCACCGTAGGCCTGGTCTTGTGCGTCGGCTCTTCGTCCGGCATAGCCTCAGCTTCCGTATCAACATTTTCCTCCTGCACCGTAATTGCGGCGTCCTGCGCCATAGGAAGCAGGAGGGTAAAGATGTTCAGCTGTCCGGGCAAGGTATCCAGGTACAGCTTTCCCTTGTGCAGGTCGGCCAGCGAGCGCGCCAGGGGCAACCCCAGCCCTGCGCCCGACTTAAAGCTGTTGCCGCTTTCGTCGCCTATCCGAAAAAACGGCTCAAAAATCTTCTCCTTCATATCCTCCGGTATCAAGTGGCCGTCGTTGGATACCTTCACGCAGAGCAGGCCGTCTCCGATGCTCTCCAGCGTCAGCATAATTCTGGTCTGGGCGTACTTGACGGCATTCGTGAAAAGGTTGCTTATGATTTTGGTGAACGCTTCGCGGTCAACGTCTGCCAAGAAGTTGTCCGGCGGAAGTATCAGGTCAAAGGCTAAGTTCTTCTGTCGGGCTGTCGGCACGAAGCGGACGTACACGTCGTTTATCAGCTGCTTGACGTCGGAGCGCATGTAGTTCAGCTGAAATCCCTTTGCCTCCATTTTGCGGAAGTCCAACAGCTGGTTGGACAAGTCCAGAAGGCGGTTGGTATTTTTTTCGATTATTCTCAGGTTTTCCGTCACCTCATCCTTGCCCATTTCGTGGGTCAGGATATGCTCTACAGGCCCCTTAATCAGGGTCAAAGGTGTTCGTATTTCGTGGGCAATGTTGGTGAAGAACGAGATTTTGGCGTTGTAGAGCTCCTTGTCTTTTTCGTTTTCAAACAGCTCCAGCCGCCGCTTGTTCCGCCTTTTCTGCCACCTGCTGTAGGCAACAACCAGCAGGACCATGCCGCTGCACAAAAAAATCGCGTAGATGGTGTACGCCCAGCTGGTTTTGTAAAATGGCGGGTGAACGTATATTTTTCGGATAGCCGGAGTTTCGTTCCACTTGCCGTTGCTGTTCGAGCCTTTCAGCCGGAAAACGTACTCGCCCGGAGGGATGTTGGAGTAGGTAACGCTGTTGACTCCGGTAAGTTGCGTCCACTCCTTCTCGAATCCGTCCAGCCTGTAGGCATACCTGTTTTTTTCGGGTGCGGTGTAGCTCAGCGCGGCAAAGTCAATGCTGAAGGAAGATTGGTTGTACTTCAGGTGAATTTCGCCCGACGTATCGACGGTGACCGGCAGCGGCTCTACGGTATTGAGCAGGCGAAAGTCGGTGATGACAACCGGAGGAATGTAGTCGGTTTCGGTAAAGGCTTGCGGATCGAAGGAGATAAATCCGTTCAGACAGCCGAAAAACAGCTTGCCGTCGGATGTTTTAATGCCCGACTTGTAGTTGAATTGGTTGCCCAGCAGCCCGTCGGAGCGGGTGTAGGTTTTGATTGCGCCGCTGCCGGGGTCGAAGCTGGAAAGCCCCTTGTTTGTCGTAAACCAGAGCGTTCCCCTGCCGTCTTCCAGAATTTTGTAAACCACGTCATTCGGCAACCCGTTTTTGGTGGTGTAGGATGTAAACGTTTCGTCTTTCGGGTTGTACCTGCAAAATCCGCCACCTTCGGAGGCAATCCACAGGTTTTTCCTGCTGTCTTCGCAAAAAGCGGTGATTTTATCGTGCGTCAGGCTTTTTTCGTCTTCCGGGTCGTGCCTGAAAACTTTCCACTCTCCGTTTCGGGGGTTGTAGCGAAAAAGCCCCTGATTGAAGGAGGCAACCCACAGCATCCCATCGTGCGACTGAAAGATGTCGTAAATAAACGTGTTACTCGTGTAGGCAATCTTGGTGAAATTATCCTGCTGCGGGTTGTAAAGCGCCAGCCCGTAGATAGTTCCAAACCACAGGTTACCGGCATTGTCCTTGTAAATTGCAAAAACGCTGTTGTCGCACAGGGAGTTGGGGTCGTCCGTTTTTCGGTAGCGCCGGACAACCTGCTGCGTTTTGACGTCAATCACATCCAGCCCGTGCGTGAACGTACCCACCCAAAGCTTGTCGCCGTCGGCCAGCAGCCCGTGGATGTTGTGGTAGGCAATGCTTCCCGGCTTCCCGTCGGGCATGAAATTACGGAAGGTACGGGTTGTAGGGTTGTAGTAGTTCAGCCCGCCGTCCTCCGTGCCAATCCAGAAGTCGCCGTAGCAGTCCTGCTGAAACTCACGGATGCGCTTTCCTCCTATCGCATTTGGCTTGCTTTGTGGATAAAACCGCTCAAAGGGCGCATACTGCGGCGGGTAGTAGTTGACCCCGCCAAAGTAAGTTCCAATCCACAACCCGCCCTCGCGGTCTTTGTACAGGCTGTAAACCGCATTGTCCGACAGCGAGTAAGAGTCGAAGTAGTCGTGGCAAAAGTTTCTGATGGTATGTTTTTGCGTGTGGTAAATGTAGATTCCCGACTCGGTGGCAATGCATAATTCGTTATCAGAGATATAGGTAATGTCTCTCACAAACAGGTGGCTATAGCTCCCGTCTTCCGGCAAAGGCGTTATCTGCATAGTCTGCATGTTCAGCTTTTTCACGCCGCCGTTAGCCGTTCCGATGAGCAGGTTGTTGTCGCTATCCTGAAAGAGGCAGTAAGTGTCGTTCCCAATTTCATTTTCGCCGGCAAGCGGCACTGCTTCAAAGCGGTCGTGACTCCGGTTGTAGCAGCTAAGCCCTCCGCCGTGGGTGGCTATCCACACGTTATTTTTGCGGTCAATGCAGATGCTCCAGGCATCGTTGACGGTGGTGTTCACCGTGTAAAAAATCAGCTCGTTCTGCTGGGGTCTGTAGCAGAAAACACCCTGCCAATCGACAGTAAACCAAATGTTACCTTCTTTATCCGGCGTAATGTTGTTCACCTCTCTTTCAATAATTATACCGTCTTGCGTCCGCATATCAAAGCGGGTAAAGGTTTCCGTAGCAGGATGGTAGATGTAAACTCCCATGTCGGTACCTATCCACATGTCATCATTTTCCGTCTGGAAAATGCACCGGATAAAGTTGTTACCGATGCTACTCTCGTCCTCCTTGTCGTAGCTGAAATTTCGGAATGTATATCCGTCATAGCGGCTTAGCCCGTCTTTTGTGCCAAACCACATGAATCCTTGCCTGTCCTGCAAAATACAGGAAACTGTATTCTGCGGCAGCCCGTCCTCGACGCTAAAGTGCCGAAAATAGTAGCTCGCTTCTCCCTGTACGAGTGAAGGAAAGAAAAATGTAAGCAAAAAGCTATACGCTGATAATTTTTTCATCCGCATTTGCAATTTAAAACCTGTACAAAGGTACGCACAGCTTCCAATGAAAAATAGTACTATTCTGCCAAAAAGATGTACTATTCTGTCAAATTTGCGATTTTTGAGGGTAGCGGTATACGCTTTCCACCGGCATCGAATCCCTTCGGAAGCCCCATGCAGCCTCAGAAACGCGGCCATACAGGGCTAAAAAATGCTTTTTTCACCCTTGACTCGCATGACGATTAAATCAACCTAACCCATTTTATGCGATTAAACGTGTGAATTAACGGCTATAAAACCATTACTTTCAATTGAATACACGGCATATAAGTGCTTGCTGCATGGCGAAGAGATTCCCCTGCGCGTAGCCGAGGAACAATTTAGTTGTATTATTCTGCCAAAAAGATGCACTTTTCGCTCACGGTAGAAAAATTGACAGAAAAGTACATGTATTTGAAAGAAATGGACTCTTTTTTGGCGGCATTATTACCTATATTTGCAGCGAATTTTATGTGGTAATCGGCATACGTCCTATTTTGGAGACAATATAGTAGAAGAAAGAGCAGAGCGTAACGTGCCGACGTTCCCCGCAGGGGGGACAACATCAATAGCTACGTCACGCCCGCTCTCTCTTAAGCCGCAGAAAGCCAAATCGGTGATTTTTCTACCGATGTTTTATCCCTACGGACAGCTTTGCCGGTATTGCCGCATTAATTTATAGAGAGTTAAGTATAAAAATTGTCAAACATTCAAACTATCAAAAAACCAAGTAATCAACAATTAATCAACAAACAAGCTAATTATTTTTTATCATGACAAAAAAAATTCTCGTTATTGGGCTATTAGCCTGGTCAATTAACCTCTCCGCACAGTGGAAGCCCGCCGGAGATAAAATCAAAACAGCATGGGCAGACAAAGTCAACCCTCAGCGCGTACTGCCCGAATACCCCCGCCCCATAATGGAGCGGCAGGATTGGCAAAACCTCAACGGGCTGTGGGAGTACGCCATCGTTAAGGCCGGACAGGTTGAGCCGGAGACCTTCGACGGAAAAATACTCGTTCCGTTTGCCGTCGAATCCAGCCTCTCCGGTGTGCAGAAAAAAGTGGGCGAAAGCAACGAGCTGTGGTACAAAAGAACGTTCGCCCTACCCTCCTCGTGGAAAGGCAAAAACATCCTCCTGCACTTTGGCGCTGTCGATTGGCGCGCCGATGTTTACCTCAACGACGTAAAGGTGGGCAGCCATACAGGAGGCTATACGCCATTCTGCTTCGACATTACGCCTTTCCTGAAATCGGGCGAGCAAAAGTTGGCCGTCAAAGTCTGGGACGGGACGGACAAGGGCTACCAGCCCCGCGGAAAACAGGTCAGCAATCCAGAAGGTATCTGGTATACAGCGGTGACCGGCATTTGGCAAACCGTTTGGTTAGAGCCTGTTGGCGAACAGCACATTGCCGCCGTAAAAGCTGTTCCCGACATCGACAAAAACCTGCTTACCGTTCAGGTAAATGCAAGTAACGCCGCTGTATCCGACATTGTAGAGGTGAAGGTAAAGGCAGGCGGGGCTACCGTAGCCTCGGCAAAGGCGGCTGCACACCAAACCCTTGAGCTGAGCATACCGGACGCTAAGCTCTGGTCGCCGGAATCGCCCTTCCTGTACGATATGGAGATTAGCCTGCTCCACAACGGAAAGGTGAGCGACAAAGTGAAAAGCTACTGCGCCATGCGCAAAATATCTACCAAGCGCGACAAGAACGGGATTGTCCGCCTTCTGCTGAACAACAAAAACTACTTTCAGCTCGGCCCCTTAGACCAGGGCTGGTGGCCTGACGGACTGTACACCGCGCCTACCGACGAGGCCTTGCTGTACGACGTTCAAAAAACCAAGGACTACGGCTTCAACATGATTCGTAAGCACGTGAAGGTAGAGCCTGCCCGCTGGTACACCCACTGCGACCGGCTGGGAATCCTCGTTTGGCAGGACATGCCGAACGGCGACCGCTCACCACATTGGCAAAATCGCAGCTACTTCACCGCCGCCGAGCTGCAACGCTCCTCGAAGTCGGAGGCCAACTACCGCAAGGAGTGGAAAGAAATCATGGACTACCTCTACTCCTACCCTTCGGTGGTGATTTGGGTGCCATTCAACGAAGCATGGGGACAGTTCAAAACCTCCGAGATTGCCGAGTGGACTAAATCATACGACCCCTCCCGCTTAGTAAATCCGGCCAGCGGCGGGAACTTTTACCGCACGGGCGATATTATTGATCTGCACAACTACCCCGGCCCCGAAATGTACCTCTACGATCACGACAGAGCCAACGTGCTGGGCGAGTACGGAGGCATTGGCCTTGCCCTGGAGGGACACCTCTGGCAACCGGACAAAAATTGGGGGTACGTTCAATTCAAAAATTCGGACGAAGCCACGAC
>JAIRSZ010000069.1 GCA_031255195.1 Prevotellaceae bacterium
TAAATAGTCGGCGGTGTATTTCAATGTATTCGAGCGGCGAAAACAGGAACGTGTTGTTTGACAAAATGTCGGTAATACGTGCTGAAACCTTGTCCGCCTCTTCGGTGCGTTCTGTTTCAATGGTTTTACGATTCGACAGCTGCTTATAGTAACGGTCTATCCGCTGTTGAACTTCGCTTATCGTGATGCTGCCTTCGATATTCTCTTTTGCCGTTTCGAGCAGATATTCAGACGGTTTCAGCCCGTCAACATCTTGCAGTCCGATAGCTGTTTGCCAAATTTGTGCCTTCTCTTTTTGTGAAGGCTCGCCCTGTTTTATGTATTCATCGAAATTAGCCATGTTCTCTAAACATTTTCCGCAGCAAAGATAGGCAAAAATCAATTGTCAAACAGAAAAAAACAGCTCGGAGAATAAGCGCGCATACCGTCCTGTTACGTTGTAGTACCCGTCGTACTCCATTTTTTATTCTTTTCTGTTTTCCGCATGTTTAGTGCAGCATATATTTAAATCGTTGATAATCAAAATAAAAGTTGTATTCTTGCACCAAAAATGGGCGCTGCAAATTGTTAATATTCCTCTGCGGAGCCTGTCCCGAACGCAGCCGAGAGGGAGCGAAATGACGGGCGCGCGCAAGTTAATCGGCAAATGGCAAATCTTGATTCAGAAAAAACGTTGCTCCGTCTTTGGCGGCGCAGGTGTTGGGGAACACCTGCTGCGCTTCGGCAACCAGCGCATCTACGCTCCTGTAGCGCGAGGAGAAGTGCCCAATGATGAGCCTCTTTACGCCGGCGTCGCGGGCAAGCTGCGCGGCTTGACGGGCGGTAGCGTGTCCGCGGTTGATGGCAAAGTCGCGCATGTCGTCGGCAAAAGTTGCCTCGTGGTAGAGCAGGTCTGCACCCTGCACAGCAAGCGCAACTTCCCGACAGGCAATGGTGTCGGAGCAGTAGGCGTATGTTCGCGGGGCGTAGGGCTGGTAGGTGAGCTGCTCGTTGGGTATCACCTCGCCATCGGGCAGCGTGTAGTCGCTCCCGTTTTTTATGGCTATGATGGCGCACAGCGGCAGGCTGTATTTGGCTATTGCCTCCTTGAAGATGTTGCGAGGCGGCGTTTTTTCACAAAACAAAAATCCGCAGGTCGGCACGCGGTGGTACAGCGGGAAGGTGCTTACGGTGATGTGCTTGTCCTCCAGAATGATGGATTGCCGCTCGCAGCACAGCTCGTGCACCTCAACGCTGTAGCTTACGCCCTCCCCAAAGTAGCGGAGGTGGTCGTCCAAAATCTGCTGCATCCCGCACGGGGCGTAGATGTGCAGCGGCGAGCGGCGACCCATCATGCTCATGGTTGAGATTAGCCCAAAAAGGCCAAACATGTGGTCGCCGTGCAGGTGGCTTATGAATACGTGGTTTACCTGTAGCGCGGAAAAGCCGTACCTGCACAGCTGCATTTGCGCGCCTTCGCCGCAGTCTACAAGGTAGCGACGGTTGCGGATGCTCACCAGCTGCGCCGACGGAAACCTGTTGGCGGTGGGCAGGGCTGCGCTGCAACCGAGTATGGTAACGGAAAAGCTCATTCGCTCTCTCCTCCCACTATTTTTACTTCGCCCGGCAGCCCTGCCTCCTGCTGAGGCGAGAGGAGGCTGTCCGGCGGCGGTACGTCAGCCCATGCACCGGCTACCTCTACGCTGAGCGTGTTGCTGCCTTCGCGCAGCGCGCCGGTAATGTCCACGCGGTAGGGTGGCGTCCACGCAACGCCGCACGGGTGGCCGTTGAGCGTGACTCGAACAGGGTTGGTCAGCCACCCCAAGTCGAGCCACAGCTGGTCGAGCTGCTCGCCCGGCGCGCTCCACGTGAACGTTTGCGTGTAGCAGGTCGTGCCGTCTTCTCCGGCCTGACCCTCGCAGGGCGACGCCAGCCATGCCCCATCCAAAGAGAACAGGGGCTTTGGCGCGAATGAGGGGGAGAAAATGTTGTGCTGACTTGCGCCCGCTTTTGCGCCCGCCGTTTTGCGGAATACCACAAAAACAGAGCCTCTCTCCGGCAGGCAGATTTGCAGCGTCGTATGGCTGTTTTCCTGCTCGCCGTCAACGTTGGTGATGATGACGCCGGAGACGGCATCCCACAGTTCGGGGGATGCGCCCGTTGTGCGCAGGGCAAGGGTCAGGGTGCGCTTTCGGTCTGTCTGATTCGAGATGAAGTAGATATCCACGCTGTCTGAGGTACGGTGCGTCCACGCCATCTGCGCAGCGTGCTGCCCGTTTTCGCTGACGTCGACATCGCGCTCCAGGCCAAGCTGAAGAAAGCTGTCGGCGTAGTAGGGCAGCTTTACCACGCGGCCGCGGCCAAGGTTTTTTGTGTAAATTCTGCCCAGCGCCTCGTCAAACTCCTCCGCAAAAGCGCCGCCCCATATCTGCGCCGCTATGCGCCGAACGACGAGATCGCTTTCCCCCGCTTCGTCGAGGCCGGCCGCCTGCATTGGCGTTTCGCCCACCAGCACGGTGGCTCCTGCCTTGATGAGGGAAAGCAGCCGCGCGGCAACTTTTGCGCTCATCCGTCCGGAGGTGGGGGCAAGCGGGGTGCTGTGCGGCAGCGCAAGCAGGGCGTAACTTGCGCCGCTCTGTAGCACGATGCGCCCGTTCTCCACCCGCGCTAAGCGCAGCAGCGCATCCCTGTTGAGCAGGTCGTACTTGTAGCCGCGCAGCAGGTTTACGTACTTTTCGGGTTTGGCAGAGCCGAATCCGTCGGCAAAATCTTCGTGGACGGGCACGCCGACGTCGGCCAGCCGCTGCACCTCGCGCTCCACCACCTCGCGGCCAACAATGCCCGGCAGGGTGGTCACCAGCCTTTCGGGGATTGCCGCCCACGCGGATGTTTCCTCGCCTGCAAACACGGCAACGTCTGCCACCGGACGGCCGTGCTGTAGCAGCGTCTGGCATCGCTGCGCGTACTCCACCCATGCGCGTCCGGGCTTCCACCACGCCCGTCCGCGCTGAAGGAAAAGGTTTGCTTCGCCGTCAGGCGCTGTGTCCTGCTGCCCGTCCGCAGGCGCGCGGTACGTCAGGCGGTTGATACCGGCGGCGTATGCATAGTCGCTAATCGTTTTGAGCGTGACCGGATGCTCGCCCCGCGCTGAGCTGAGCGGCGTAACGATTTTGGCCTGCACTATATTTTTACCGTAGATGTGCGCCCCCGAAACGGCGTTGAGCAGACCGCCGGATTTGTCATACGCGGCGCTGCTGGGGCAAAGTTCGCTTGTGGGAATGTCCACGTACCGGTAGTGCGCCATGCCGCTGCCCACCGTGGCGAGCGCAGCGCATTCGGCGCTAAAGGTGCAGCCGAACTTGTGAACGCCCTTTTGCAGAACGCCGTAAAAGTTATCCGCCACCATATCTACGATGGTTTGCCGAAAATCGAGCAAAAAACGCTCCGACAAATCTGCGCTTTCCACAGACAAGCCGGAAACGATGGGCAGGTACGGGAGCAGGTCATACCCCCTGCGCCTCTTGAACTCCTTGCGCAAATCCGGCGACCAGCTCAGGCTGCCGTACTCCCTGCTGTCGACGTGAACCCCTTTGAGCACGCGGCCTGACAGCTCTGTCCCCACCTGACGGATAAGCTCGTCAACCCACCTGTCGAAATATATCCTGACAGCCTTCCGGCTAAGCTTATCGTACTCCAGCCCGCCGGTGGAGGTGGTATGTCCGGTGGAGGTGTGCCCCATGCGCAGAATTATCCACCTGCCTGCGGGGACGTTCCACGTCAGCCGCCCGCTTCTGAAGCGTCCGGTCAGGTCGACAATTTTGCTCAGGGGTACGCAGGCGCTGTCGGACGCGGGGAAGGCGTACACCGCAATGTCGCGGTAGTATCCGCAGCGGCTTTGGGGTTGCGGCAGCGTATCGCAGAAGCCTTGCCTGCCCGCCACCGTTTTTTTTGTCCACACTATCCTCTGCATGGACAGCTCCGGCGTGACCCACGTTTCGCCGTCCGCCGCCAACCCGTCACAGCCGTGCAGGGCGATTTTCAGCCCCAGGCGGTCGGCCTCGCGCATGGCGTGGCGCACCATCTCCCACCGCTTGGGCAAAAGCAGCTCCGCAGACGGTTGCTCTGCCTCCTGCGCGGGTATGAGGTAAGCCCCGCCAACGCCCGCCTGCTGCATGGCCTCGAGGTCGGACGTAATGCCCGCGAGCGACGATGCAGCGTCCGTCCAGCGCCAGCATGCCCACGGCTTGGCCTCCCCCGGCGGATTCCTGAAATTCTCCTCGAGGCTGGCGTGCCGCTCAACCCTATGGCCTGCGCAGGACGCAAGCAGCAGGAGCGCACCGACAAAATATGTTGCAGGATGCATTTCGCTACCCATAGCGTTGGCTGATTGTTGGTTTTTTTTGAAAAAAATTTAGTTTTGTAGTTGCAAGCGTAAATCATGTAGCGCACCTGTCCGAAAAGCAAATACGCTCCGCAAATATAAGCAAAATGACAATACGTAATGCTGTGCGCAGCATAAATTTGTGAAATGTTTGACGGCAGGACAGGCAATATGCTATGCGCAGCATAACATTTGCGTAATGTTGCTATTTTTCACATAAATCTGCGCTCAAAAAAACATTATTGTGCTATCTTTGTCTGTCAATTTTTTCAAAAAACGTCATAACATGAAAAACAAGCTACTGTTTTTGGGAATGTTTGTCTGCATAGCTGTAAGCGCGCTTGCGGCGCAGGCGAGGAAAGAGCTGCTTCTGGAGAGAGGCTGGAAGTTCAGCAAGGGCGATTTTGCCGACGCCATGCTGCCGGAGTTCGACGACCGCCGCTGGGAAAAGGTTGCCGTGCCGCACGATTGGGCAATTGCCGGACCTTTTGACCGCCAAGTTGATATGCAGGTGGTGGCCATTGAGCAGAACGGGGAGAAAATCCCCACCGAGCACACGGGGCGCACCGGCGCGCTGCCCCACATCGGCGTGGGGTGGTATCGCCTGACCCTGGAAATTCCCGAAGGGTATGCGCACGCCGAGCTCTGCTTCGACGGGGCAATGGCAGAGCCAGCGGTTTACGTGAACGGCAGCGAGGCCGGACGCTGGGCAAGCGGCTACACCCCCTTCAACGTAGATATTACGCCCTTTGTGAGCAAGGGGCGCAACACGCTTGCCGTTCGCCTGCAAAATGTAGAGGAAAGCTCCCGCTGGTACCCCGGAGCAGGCATCTACCGCCCCGTGCGCTTAGTGTTGACGCAGGACGTGGCCGTAAAAACGTGGGGCGTAACGGTTACAACCCCAACAGCCTCAGAGGATATGGCCATTGTTGACGTTGGCGTGGAGCTGCGCTGCGCCGACATGGCCGGAGTGGCAGTCCGCGCGGAAATCCTCGATGCGGCGGGCAACCCCACCGGCGTTCAGGCCACAGCCGCGCCCTTCTCCAACGGACAGGCGTACTGCCGGATGGAGGTAAAGTCGCCCCAGCTTTGGTCGCCCGAAACGCCAACGCTCTACACCCTGCGCGCCACAGTACTCAAGGACGGCGTGGCTAAGGACGAGACGCTAACGCGCTTCGGGATTCGCACCATTGCCTTTTCGCCGGAAAAAGGCTTTCAGCTGAACGGCAAAAGCCGCAAGTTCAAAGGCGTGTGCCTGCACCACGATTTAGGCGCTATAGGAGTCGCCGTGAACAGGGCAGCGTTGCGCCGGCAGCTTTCCATTTTGAAGGAGATGGGGTGCGACGCTATTCGCACCGCGCACAACGCGCCCTCCTCTTGGCAGATGGAGCTTTGCGACGAGATGGGGTTCATGGTCATGGCCGAATCTTTCGACATGTGGCGATACCCCAAGTGCAAGAATGGCTACAGCCGCTTCTTCAACAGCTGGGCGGAGAAGGATTTGGTCAACCTTGTGCAGTGCCACAAAAACCACCCCTCAATCGTGATGTGGAGCATCGGGAACGAAATCCCCGAGCAGGTCAGCAGCGAAGGCGCGCGCTTGGCAAAAAAGTTTCAGAACATCGTCCACAGGGAAGACCCCACGCGGTTTGTAACGCAGGGAATAGACAGGGTAGACGCCGCCTTGAAGAGCAGTTTTGCTGCCATCATGGACGTTCCCGGGCTAAACTACCGCACCCATAAGTATGAGGATGCGTACAGGGCGCTTCCGCAGGGATTTATTCTTGGCTCGGAAACAGCCTCCACGGTGAGCTCGCGCGGCGTTTACAAGTTTCCGGCGGAGGAGAAAAAAGGCGCTGCCTACGACGACCGCCAATGCTCCTCTTACGACCTGGAGGCCTGCCGGTGGAGCAATCTTCCGGAGGACGACTGGACGCTACAGGATGATAAGGAGTGGGTTGTCGGAGAATTTGTGTGGACGGGCTTTGACTATCTGGGAGAGCCAACGCCCTACGACCATTTGTGGCCTGCCCGAAGCTCCTACTTCGGCATTGTGGATTTGGCTGGACTCCCCAAAGACCGCTACTACTTGTACCGAAGCCGCTGGAATACAGCCGAAAGCACCCTGCACATCCTGCCCCACTGGAATTGGGAGGGGCGGGAGGGCGAAACCACGCCCGTTTACGTCTATACGAGCTACCCCACAGCGGAACTTTTCGTCAACGGCGTTAGCCAGGGCAAGCGCAGCAAAAACCCCTCGGAGCGACTCGACCGCTACCGCCTGCGCTGGAATGAGGTGAAGTATCAGCCCGGCACGCTCAAGGTTGTGGCCTACGACGAGGCTGGCAACCCCGCTGCCGAAAAAACTGTCGGCACGGCCGGAAAGCCCCACCACCTGCGCCTCACAGCCGACCGCAGCACGCTCGCGGCAGACGGCAACGACCTGGCCTACGTGACCGTCAGTGTGGTAGATAGGGAAGGCAACCTTTGCCCAACTGCTACCAACCGGCTTGGCTTTAGCGTATCCGGCGCCGGAACGTTCAAAGCAGCCTGCAACGGTGATGCTTCATCGTTAGAGCCGTTCACGCAGCCTGCCATGAAAGCCTTTGGCGGACAGCTGGTTGTGACGCTGCAAAGCGCAGAAAAACAGGGCGTAATCCGCCTACAGGTAGCCGGAAAGGGGCTGAAGTCCGAAAGTGTGCAGGTGGTAGTGGAGTAATACAAAGCGGACAGCGTAATGCAGGAATTTTCGGCACAAACGGCTACTCCATCAACCCCGAAATCAACCGGATCAGGCGGGCAAAATTTTCAATTTCGGGCATCTTGGGATTGCTGGAAAAGTACGATATTGACGTAGACATGTGAAGCCAAGGGAGTTGGAAGGACAGCAAAATTGCCCTTCCTGCTTTCCTTCCCGATTTAAGGTATCCATTGATTTTGGTGCACCCAAAGGACAAGTTTTGTAGAAAAGTTGCTTTGGATACTTGAGTCTGCGTAAAAAAACACAAATTCTCCTGACTTTGACACTTGGGCGTCGCAAGGCGTTTTTTAACGCTGATAATCGCATATTCATTTTGATTTTCAAATATTTAATTCTAAATAAAATTAAATTCATTTTGAGCGTCGCAT
>JAIRSZ010000086.1 GCA_031255195.1 Prevotellaceae bacterium
ATCGACTTTGACTACGAAGAACGTCCCGGCAGCGACGCCGTTTCCATAAGCTGGTATCGTTCGGCAACTTCCACTCTTGACGTGGTTGGGAAAATATCCAAAAATCCCGCTGATACTACTTACCCATCTACCGTTGCGGCGCGCTATCTCTTTAACCTTAACAACTATGATTTACAGCTTATTGCCGGAAAGTTTAACGATGATATTACAGGCGGTTTCGGCTGGTCGGGCGCAATAAAAAACGTGTCGTTTCGGGGCGAAATGTCGGTTTTTACGCCGGTAATTAACCGGAATACCTACCACGAAACAGCCGTTGTCGCCACCGCAGAAGTTGATTACACGTTTGAAAATCAGCTGTACCTGCACGGCGCGGCATTATTCAACTCCTCTGGAAAAACAAAAAACACTGAAGGGATGAATCTGCTTGCCACGCAAAACGACTTAAGCGCCAAAAAGTTGTCTTACGGTAAATATGAACTCTTCGGACAGGCAAGCTACCCCGTCAGCCCTGTTTTTCATATCGTGCTCGCTGCCATGCTCAATCCGGTTGATTTATCGACATACCTTACGCCCAGCGCTACCTTCTCGCTTGCCGACAACCTCGAGCTGATGCTCAACGCCCAACTTCTATTCGGCAAATCCAATACCGAGTACGCCGCCAATGGAAACATTTACGCCACATTTGCACGGCTGAAATGGAACTTTTGATTGACAAATGATGATTTACAGTGTGTACAAAGGTAATTTTGTGCGCTGCCCGCAGGCTGCGGCAAGCGACAACAACCGACGGATATAGCTGTGCTACGAGCTGGCGCTGTTGCCGCTACCCTGCAAATTCCACTTGCCTTGCAGCTTGAGCGTTTGCTCTATCACGTCGCGCACGCAGGTTTTTCCGCCGGGTTTGTCCGAAATGTACTCGCAAACCGCTTTCACTTCGGGGACTGCATCGGCGGGGCAGGTTGGCAGGCCGCTTTTTTCGAGAATCTCAATGTCAGGAATATCATCGCCCATGCAGAGCACCTCGTCGGGTTGCAGGCGATGCTTGTGGCAGAAGTCCTCAAAATCGCTTATCTTGTTAAACGAGGCAAGGTACACATCCGTAACGCCCAACATGTTGAAACGCTCCCTGATGCTCTCGCTTGCGCCGCCGGTGAGAATCCCCACATGGTAGCCGTGGGCAACTGCGTAGCGCACGGCGTAGCCATCCTTGGCGTTGTGCATACGCAGAAAGTCGCCGCCGGAGGCGAGCACCATTCCGTCCGTAAATACGCCATCTACGTCAAAAACAAAAGCTTTTATCTTGTGCAGCTTGGTTTTATAGTTCGTCAATTTTCGATATTTATATTTTCTGGTTTTCTAACTATAGTGTTTAGGCCGATGCTCTCCGAAATCAGGCTGTAAATCTGCCGTATCAGCGGATAATCGGACAGGGCTTCAACATGCCGACTTACGATTTTGTCGTCGCCGCGCGCCGCAGGGCCGGTTTGCACGGTATCCGGCTCGTCAACCTGCATGGCTCTTTCAAAGGTTTCCCGTATCAGAGGTTTCAGGGCATTAAAACTCAGGCCGCTATCGCGCAGCAACCGAGACGCTATGGCCAAGAGGTGGTTGGAGAAGTTGCAGGTAAATACGGCCGCAATGTGCAGCTTCATTCGCTCTTCCGAAGCAGCTTTGTGCACATTCACCGACAGCTTGTGCGCCACGAGCATGAGGTTGGCCAAATCTTGCTCGCTGCCGGCCTCCACGTACAGAGGAATCTGCTCAAAGCTAACGCGCCGTTGCCGCGTAAACGTTTGCAACGGGTAGAGAACTCCGTAGCGCGCTACTCCTCGCCCCTCGAACACGCTCATGGGCGTGCTGCCCGACGTGTGCACCACCATGCCGCTGCCAAAGGCGGCCTTGCTGAGCACGGTTTCAATCGCGTTGTCGGGGACGGCAATAATGTATAAGTCAGCGTCGGGGTCGAGCTTCGCGAGCGTATCGGTATAGGCGGCCTCCACCGCTTGTGCCAGCAGCTGTGCCGTTTGGCTGTTGCGCGAGCACACCTGCACAATTTCGTACCCCGCGTTGTGCAGGGCAGGAAGCAGCGACGAGGCGAGGTTGCCGCTGCCTATGCACGCTATTCGCTTTACTGCTCTGCTATCCATCACTCACTCACTCATTCCCCTACCCTTTTAGCGTAAAGGTATCAGGAATTTGTGCGATACATTTTTGTGGCCAAACCGGTACTGCACCTCAACAAAATTTTCCACATCGGCGTAGCAGCCGTCGTAGTGGTAGGCTATGCTACAGGTATCGCCAATGTCTATTTTGGTAACAGTAGCGCATATCGACTTCACCTGCGGCCTGCGCGAAACCTTCAAAGGACGCTCCCCAAGCATAAGCCTGTAGGTAATCTTCCCCAAAGTATGCTCCACCTCAACCGGCAAAATGCTTTCGTACAACGCGCGGTAGCGCGATTGCAGCAGGGTCACTTTCTCCTTGCGGCTATCCTCAAGGCTCGCGGTCAGGCTACCCAGCTCGTCAACGGCAGCATCTATCTGCTCCACGCTTTCCACCTGTTGCAGCAAAGCCTCCAGCTCGCCTATGCGCTGCGTAATCTTCCTGTCTTCCTCCTTGAACTCGGCAACCAGCTTACCCAGCTGCGCTGCGCTAAACGGATACTTAATGTAGTAGCGGTAAAACTCTTTTTTACTTGATTTGTCGCGAAGCTTTTCCCAATACGAATCCTCTATGCTGTTGACCGAAATGCCCTGCAAAAAGGGCACTTTGTTTGCCTTGTAGGTAATGCTTTGCACGTAAGATTCTGTGACTTGCCAGCCCTGCTCCTGTATGACGCGCGTACCGGCGCTGGTAACCTGCTCGGCCACACCGCGCACAATTTCCTGCTTCACCAGCAGCAGCGCCTTTTGCTGCGCTTCGCCCGACGAAGCTGCCTCGCCCTGAGCTATGATGTAGCCGGTTTCCACCAGCTGGTTTGCCCACTTGGGTTTTTTACCGCTGGTTTCTACTATTTTTTGCTGAGCAAAAAGTGTTGCCGCGCCAAGCAGCAACACGCTAAAGGTTGACAGTATTTTTTTCATCGGGAGACAAAAAGTAAAAATGCAGCGTTAGTAGCCAAATAGCTTAGTAACCTTGCTTTTTGGCAAAGTCGGCCATTTCCTCTTCGAAACTTTGGCGGAATTTTTCGCGGTTAAAAAGCGTTTCCAGCTTCTTCTCGGCCTCGAAACCTCTCTCCAGCGCTTTGTAAACCTCCTCCTTGTTGGCCTCTACAGCCATGTAAACCTTGTACATGCCATCGGTCGTTTTGGTGGTTTTGTTGCAGGCTATGCTAAGGTTGCTTATTTGCTGGTTTACAACCTGCTTTGTCAGTCCCTCAAAAAGTTCGGAGTAGTCCGACGGTTTTTGTCCGGCATCGTTCACGTATCGCTCCTGCACCTGCTTGATGGTGGTAGTAATACTCCCCGCCAGCTCTGCGTTGGCGTTCATGCGCGCTTTATCGCGTGCAGTGTTCAGGTCTTTGCTCTGGCCAATGCCCTGACCCCTGAAAAAGTTTTTGTCGGTACGCTTGTCATCGCAAGGTATGCTCACCTCCTTCTCACCGGCAATTACCGCTACCGACTTGGGAGAACATGAAGAACAGATTGCGCCTGCTGCTGCGGCAACAGCGGTTACAATAATAAACGTCTTTTTCATTTGCTTATATTTTAATAGTAATCATGGTCAATGCACCTGCATGTAGGCTGGCATTGAAATTTTATGGCGAACATGCTCGCTTTTCAGAGTATACCTCATTGTGCTTGCCTCCTGCGTACTCCTGCGTGCGGCAGCTTCATTCCTCAACCGAGGCAGTGTCGGCCACAGCCGCAGGCGCTGCGGGCGGCAACGCTGCTATCTTTTTCTTACCCTGCTCCATGAAGCGTTTTAGCGTTGCGCTACGAATGTCTACCTGTTGCAGCGCGTTGAGCACGGCAGCCTCCTCGCTGTCGCCCACGCCCTTGGCCGACAGCTCTACCTGCGCCAGCGTGCTTTGGCTTCCGGCGTTATCGGCTATTACCAGCACGAGGCTCAGCTTCACCAGCTGGCGGGGCGGCGCTGTGGACGCAACGTTGGACTCCACAATGCTCACCATTGGGGTTAGCGAAAATCGAGTATCGGTAGCCTCGCTACCAACGCTGTTGAGCGTGGCGAGCTGCTGCATCTTTTTCAAAACCAGCTGTTGCGCCCGCGGACTCAGCGGCGTACCTTCGGGCATCTTTACGCCTATGGCAACAGAAGTCTGGGCTACTGCCGCAAGGCATAACGCCGAAAAAAGCAGGGTTGCTATCGCTCGTTTCATATTTGCCATCATTTTTATTTAGTGAAAAAATATTTCGTCTGGGCTTTTCCGGCTACTTTTCGCCAACAACAATCCACGCCTCGCCCAGCCCACGCTGGTAAACCTTGCAGTCAACGTTGAACGGGGGCTTGCGCAGGACAGAGCGCAGGTCGTTGGCAAAAATGCGGGCGTCAATGGCCGTTTGCCTGCCGCTGCTGCTCTCCTTGAACATGGGGATGCGCACCTGCTCGTACTTGAGCATGTTGCTGCTTCCGTCGGTGCGGTTGAAACGTCCCTGCACGCAATTTTTTTCCAGCCAAGCATCAACAACATCTCCAAACTCCCTTGTTTCGCCGTCGTAATCAAACTCCTCCTCGAAGTCGAATGTGGCGCTGTTGAATCGTTTCAGCTGCAACTTTACCTCGCGGCCGTTCTTAAACATGTCATCAAAAAACGTCTGCAATCGCCCGTTAAACTCGTCGATGTAGCTGATAACGGCTTCCTCGAGCAAAAGTTCAGGAGCAGCCGATGTTGAGGGGCTTCCTGAACCGGCTGCGCCAGCAATTTGCTTGGCCGTGTAAGCATCCAACCCTTTGAGGTTGAAGTTAACGTAATTCTGCGGGCCTTTCTTTTGGATGTTAAAGTCAAGGTCGAGGATAATGTCGGCCTTAGCTGTACGCTTGAGCTTGTCGATTGGCGACTCCACAATTTCGCCGCCCTCCTTGCCCTGCATGGCGGCCACCTCTGCCGCCTCCTGCTCAAGGTTTTTCAGCTCCTGCTCCAAGTCTTTGAGCGGAAAGCCTCTGTCGGCCATAATGGAGGCCAGCTTGGTTATGGCCAAGCGCATGTTGCGGTCGCTCTGCACCATTTTTTTGTAGTCGGGCAGGGTTTGCTCTACGCCGTTTGCCACAAATTGCTGCGAGTAGCCGTTGGAAATACAATACACATCGCTGGGCACTACCATGATAGTAGGTTTTTTTGCCTGCGCCAGCGTTGCAAGGCTGAGCGACACAGCCGCTATGGAGAGGATAATTTTTCTCATTGAAATTTCAAGTTTTTAAAAAACGTTCAATAATTTTAAATTGACTTTAAAGACGTAAGAATGACGTACAATGCACTTATAACCAGAAGATAACACATTGCTAAAATCCTGCATCAAGCCGACGCGCAATGCCGTCGGCCTCCAGGTCTCTGCGCAGGTTATCGTAGAGTATCTGCACGGCGATACCCACCTTGTAGCCGCCCTTCACCTTCAGGCGGTCTTGTCCGCTCGGTACGGCGTCGGTGGTGAGGTTGACGTACTTGAGGTATTTTCCGCCGGTTTCAAAGAAATCGTTGAAGTAGTCGGCGTGGGTTTCCTCCGCGTTGGTTTCTCTGCAAATGGCGGGCGTAGGCGCAGCGCCGTTACCTCCCGGAATACCGCGAAAGATGCAGGCGGCAACCGCATTTTTCTTTGCCTGAACGATGGCTTTGTCCACCTTTTTGTCGTAGCCCCATACCTTGAAGACTTTAGTTCCGTCCTGTCCAACGCCCAGCACGGCAATTTCGTAGTTGTAGCTGCTGCCAAAGAGAGCTTTGCGCTCCTTGCGCGACTGTGCACCTGCACTTGTTACCACCAGCGTGGAGAGTAAAATCAAAAAAAATCGTTTCATAACCCCAAAATATTATTTAGTTAACGGCGACAAATGTAGCATTTTTTTTGCGGCAAATTGTGCTTGGCTGCCATTTTAAATATCAACAAAAAAAGTTTGTTTTGTTGAGAAATAACACCGGAAGGTGCGAGTTTACCGAAAAAAAAGCGCTGCTTATCGAGGTTTTACGGGTAATTGCCGAAGAAAATTTGCGGCAGTGCAAATAAAATGGTAACTTTGACCTGATTTTTTTATAAACCGTACAAGCACATAAAGACATGACACACCTTCCCGCTTTAGTAGCCGATCTTGCCCTAATACTTATAACCGCAGGCATAGTAACTATTTTGTTCAAGTGGCTTCGACAGCCGGTAGTGCTGGGCTACATTGTGGCCGGCTTCATGGTGGGGCCGCACATGCACCTGATGCCCTCGGTAGCCGATGGTCAGAACGTTGCCACGTGGTCGGAAATAGGAATTATCTTCCTGCTGTTTGCCCTTGGGCTGGAGTTTCGTTTCAAGAAGCTGCTGGAGGTGGGCGGCACCGCGCTGATAGCCGCCATCATCAACATGGGCGCTATGCTGGGCATGGGATACGTGGTGGGACACCTGCTGGGCTGGACAAGCATAGAAAGTATTTTCTTAGGCGGCATGATTTCTATGGCCTCCACCACCATTATCATCAAGGCATTTAACGATTTAGGAAAACAGCGGCAGCGCTTTGCGAGCATCGTCTTCGGTATTCTCATCATTGAGGACATAGCGGCCATACTGATGATGGTGCTGTTCTCCACCATTGCCGTGAGCAAAACGTTTGAGGGGGCGCAGCTGGTGACAAGCCTGCTTAAGCTGATATTCTTCATGGTGATGTGGTTTGTTGTGGGCATCTTTGTAATACCTCCCATCCTGAAACGGGTAAAGCAGTTTCTGAACGACGAAACGCTGCTCATAGTTTCCTGCGGGCTGTGCCTGGGGATGGTGATGCTTGCGCAGGGTGTTGGTTTCTCCGCCGCGCTGGGGGCGTTCATCATGGGGTCTATCCTCGCCGAGACGGTGCAGGCCAAGCGCATAGAGCGCCTGGTGCAGCCGCTCAAAAATTTGTTTGGCGCGGTGTTCTTCGTATCGGTGGGCATGATGATTGTGCCCAGCCTGATTGTGGAGCACATCGTTCCGATACTGATACTGACCGCAGTGGTGCTGATAGGGCGCGTTATCTTTGCAACGCTGGGAGTGGTGGCTTCGGGCGAGAGCCTCAAGGTCTCCCTGCAAGCGGGCTTTAGCCTTGCGCAAATAGGCGAGTTCTCCTTCATCATTGCAACGCTGGGGATTCAGCTGGGAGTTATCAGCGACTTCATATACCCCATTGTCGTGGCGGTGTCGGTTGTTACCACATTCACCACGCCCTACGGCATCAAATACTCGGAGATGGCCTACAACAAATTGGAGAAGTGGGTTCCCAAGCGGTGGAGCAAGCTGCTCGACGGGTACGCGCAGGGCAAAAATAAGGAGGAGGAGGACAACCCTTCCAACGAATGGCTTACGCTCCTGAAGCGGCTGTTTGTCCCTGTGCTGATATACTTTACGCTGGCTGTGGCCATTGTAATTCTGTCGAGGATAGCGCTTATCCCCTTCATCATGGAGCAGCTGCCCTCTACCTTTGGCAAGATTGCAGCGGCGGCGTTGTCCATACTGCTCATGTCGCCCTTCCTGTACGGCATAACCAGCCCTCGACATCTCCTCAGCAACAAAGTATTTTTTAAGCTGCTAAAGGAAAATCACTTCAACAAGGGGGTGCTCATTTTGCTCAACCTTTCGCGCACGTTCCTGTGCATCCTGCTGATACTGTCGGTGCTCCTGCCGCTCTTCCCAAGAGCCACAGGCGGGCTGATATTCATTGCCATCCTGATAACGATTTTTATCTCCTTCAACCCGCGCTACGAGCAGCAAACAAAGAAGATAGAGGCGGCTTTCCGCGAAAACCTTAACAACGAGGAAGAGGAAGAGTAAAAGTAGCCGACACGCAAACCGAGGGATAACGCCTTAGCGCAGGGCGCATTGACAATGCGCCCTGCCGTCGCCATGACATTTGGAGATTGCAGGATTTTCATGTAATTTTGCCCGCCATTACCACCTTTTAAAATTTTACGCTATGGAACAAAAAACACAACATGCTCACTCCGACAATGCTCCGGCGCAAACGCTGAGCTTTACCACTAAGGCAGTGCACTCGGGCGAAGAGGTTGACCTTAGAGAAGGGGCAACCGGCGACGTGGTGGCCGCCATACACCTTGCCACCACCTACGCCCGAAGTAAGGTAGGCGAACCAGGCCGCTACGAGTACGCTCGCCTGCAAAATCCTACCCGCGAAGCGCTGGAGGTAAAGCTGGCCGCGCTGGAGAATGCCCGCTACGGCTTGGCGTTCAGCTCCGGCCTGGCTGCCGAAACTACACTCCTGCTCTCCCTGCTCAAGGCGGGCGACAGCATCCTTGCCTTTGACGACCTGTACGGCGGCACTAAACGCCTGCTCGACCAGGTGTTTACAAGCTTCGGCATTGAGACTTCCTACGTCGACGCCACCAATGCCCTGCTGGTGGAGAACGCGGTGAAGCCATCCACCAAAATGGTGTGGATAGAATCGCCCACCAACCCCCTGCTTAAGCTCGCCGACATACGGGCTATTGCCAACGTTGCCCGGCGGCACGGGCTAATTCTGGTGGTGGACAACACCTTCCTCTCGCCCTACTTCCAACGTCCGTTAGACTTGGGCGCCGACGTGGTGGTGCACAGCCTCACCAAGTACCTCGGCGGGCACAGCGACGTGCTGGGGGGAGCGCTGCTGGTCAACAACCAGCAGCTCTACGAGCGGCTACAGCTACACCAGAACTCGACAGGCGCAGTGCTCCCGCCATTCGACTCCTACCTGACGCTACGAGGCCTCAAGACGCTGGCGCTGCGCATGGAGCAGCACGGCAAAAATGCGCTGGAGGTAGCGCGCTTCCTGGAAGGACACCACAAGGTTGGCAGGGTACTCTACCCTGGCTTGGAGAGCCACCCGCAGCACGAGCTGGCAAAGGCGCAGGCAAGCGGATTTGGCGGAGTGCTCTCGTTCGACGTGAAAGGCACGGCTGCCGACGCCGAGCGTTTTTTGGAGCGCCTAAAAATATTTACGCTCGCCGAAAGCTTGGGCGGCGTAGAATCGCTCATTGAGCTGCCAGCGGTGATGACGCACGCCTCGGTAGAAAAAGCAGAGCGCGAAAAAATCGGCATTACCGACACCCTAATCCGAGCATCGGTGGGCATAGAGGATGTTGCCGACCTGATTGCCGACCTGAAGCAGGCGTTGGCATAGCCCGACATCTCATCCCTCCTTTTGCGCGCCGCCCGTCATTCCGTAGCGAAGCGCGCGAGGCACGAGCAAGCGAAGCGGAGTAACCTCAGCCCGTAGCTGTTGACGGCTGAGGTTACTCCGCTTCGCTACGGAATGACGAAGGGAAAGAATGGTTTACAAAATAGCGCACAAACTAAACGGGTTGGACAGATTTTTAAGGAAGGTTGGTGGCAACCTCCCTTAAAAATCCGTTCAACCCGTTCAATCAGAGTGTTACAGGTAACTTCTCAGCTCAAGAAATTACTTCTTCAATATTTTGGCGGTTTTGCCGCCTGCCTTCACGATGTAAGTACCTGCGGGTAACGCCGAAATATTTATTGTTGCCTGCTCGCCTGTAACGCTGTAAACGTCTAC
>JAIRSZ010000137.1 GCA_031255195.1 Prevotellaceae bacterium
GACCTGTTCGGTTTTTTGCGTACATACATGCTGCAAAATTAGCGATTTTTCTTTGCGACACCCAAAATGGTGTCGCAATTTTTGCAAACCACTAATAATAAATATGATATAAATTGAAGAGGAAATAAATATCAAAGTCAGGAAATGTAGCGCAAAAATTGGCTATCTGTGCATCCGACCGCCGATACATCCGGCTTTTTTTCAAATATTTTTTCAACAAGACATGCGGTAATGGATTTCAACAAATTATGGTTTTTTAAGGGAATATAAATCCATCTCCCCTGGGTAAATCGCGCAATTATTGGCAAAAAAGCATTATCTTAGCGGTTCAATTCAATAAACTATTTGATTTTGTAGAATCCAAGTTTTATTAGAATTATATTATACTTCACTTACATGATTTATTGCATGAAAAAATTATTTTTATTGTTGGGTGTGTGCAGCATGCCGTTTGCGCTGAGAGCTGCGAGTAACACGTTGGAAGATACGTCGCTGGTGCGTATATCAACGCCACAGATGCGCGCTGAGTTTTTGGACAAAATAATGAAGGATCGGTTGGGCTTGAATCCCGAAGAACAGGCTGCCATTCAAGCCATCAATTTAAAGTACGAAGAGCTGCTGCAAGAGTTGACGATTGCCAACCCTGCCACCTCTTTTGGAGCCGGAAAAAAGAAGCGGGGCGATTCTCCCTTCGACAAGCTGAGCGAAGCTCGCGAAAAGGAAGTAAAAAAAGCCTTGTCGGGCAGAGGTTACAAAGAATACGACAAGCAGCGCTGGGGAATGAGAACGGCGCTAAAAAAGCAAATGATAGCCGACAAAGAGGAGCGCGACAGGCTGGAGCGTGAGCAACAGGCCGCTCTGAAAAAGGCGCAGGCGGATTCTATTGCAGCGGCAAACGCAGCCGCCGCCGCCGCTGCTGCGGAAAGCAAAAAAAACAGCAGCAAAAAGAAACCGGCAAAAAAACCCGCTCCCAAAAAGAGAAAATAGCGAACCTGCTAAACCATAAACAATGGCTGTGCCTCTCTCTTGCACAGCCATTTGTTTTTACCCAAAGAAAATCAATTTATTAACCATAACATTCGATTCTTTTTGTAACAATGAAAACTACACCTTTTACTTCAATTCACGAATCTCTGGGGGCGCGCATGTCGCCGTTTGCCGGATACAACATGCCGATAGAGTACACCGGCATTAGCGATGAGCATATTTGCGTGCGCCGCAAGCTGGGCGTGTTCGACGTGAGCCACATGGGTGAATTTTGGGCGCTGGGCAAACAGGCGTTGCCTTTTGTGCAGCACATCACCAGCAACGACGCCTCCACGCTCACCGACGGCAAAGTTCAATACTCGTGCCTTATGCACAGCAACGGCTGCGTGGTTGACGACCTGCTCGTTTACCGCTTTAGCGAGGAAAAATACCTGCTGGTGGTCAACGCTGCCAACATCGACAAGGATTTTGCGGCGGCAAGCCAATACGCCGCGCAGTTCGGGCTGACGGTGGGCGTTGACTTCATCAACGCCTCCGATACCTACGCGCAGCTGGCAGTGCAGGGGCCGCTGGCGCTGAAGGCCATGCAAAAGCTCTGCGCCGAGCCGCTGGAGAGCATGGAGTACTACACCTTTAAGGTGGTAACGTTTGCCGGAATCAAAGACGTGATTTTTTCCACCACCGGCTACACGGGCGCAGGCGGATGCGAGCTGTACGTGCACCCAGCCAATGCAGTTGCGCTCTGGAACGCCGTGATGGAGGCCGGAAAGGAATTTGGAGTACAACCCATAGGACTGGGCGCTCGCGATACCCTGCGCCTCGAAATGGGGTACTGCCTCTACGGGCATGAGCTCGACGACGCCACAACGCCGCTGGAGGCCGGGCTGGGCTGGATTACCAAGCTCTCGAAAAAAGACTTTGTCGGCAAGGAGGCTCTGCTTGCGCAAAAGGCGGCAGGCGTGCAGCGTAAGCTGGTCGGATTTGTGCTCGTTGACAGAGGTGTGGCGCGCGCCGGATACGAAATCTACAGCGAAGGCATGGAGAAGATAGGAGCTGTAACCAGCGGCACCATGTCGCCGCTCACAAAAAAGAGCGTTGGCATGGGATACGTGCAGGCCGCGCTTGCCGCTACCGGTAAAAAAATATTCGTCAAGGTGCGCGATAAGTACCTGGCTGCCGAAATTGTTAAGCCACCATTTATCCCTTGATTTTCCTATACCTTAATTCTCATGAAACATCTTTCCTTTTGTGTGCTGGGCGCGACGATTGCGCTGGGCGCGTGTTCAACCGAAACCCAACAGCAGCAGCAGTCGCTATGGTACAACCAGCCGGCCTCCAAGTGGCTGGAAGCCTCGCCCATCGGCAACGGCCGCCTTGGAGCTATGCTCTACGGCGGCGTGGATACAGACCTTGTTGCGCTGAACGAAGCAACTCTGTGGTCGGGACAATTCGACAAAGACCAGGAGAAACCTTTCGGCAGGGAGAAGCTTGCCGCGCTCCGCGAGCTGTTTTTCGCCGGTAAGCTCTCGGAGGGAAACGATATTGCCGCCGAGCATCTGCGGGGAAACTACAACTCCTTTGGCACGCACCTGCCGTTGGGCAACCTGAAGTTGAGCTTTGAGCATCATCCCTTGGGACAGGTGTCGGGCTACAGGCGGACGCTCGACCTCGGCAGCGCGGTGGGCGAAGTTACCTACAGCGTGGGCGGCGTCAGCTACCGGCGGGAGTACTTTGCAAGCAACCCCGCCGACGTTGTGGTTGTGCGGCTGTCGGCAAGCAAGCCCAAGTCTATAACGTTCAGCGCGGCCTTAGACCTGCTGCGCGACGCTGCGGTGACCGCCGAAAACGGGCAGCTAACGTTCTTCGGAAAAGTGGCCTTCCACATGCACGGCCCCGGCGGAGTTGACTTTGCCGGAAAAGTAGCAGTGTCCGCCGACGAAGGCAGCTTGACGGCTGAGGGAAACACCCTCTCGGTCAAGGAGGCCACAACCGTAACCATCGTTGTTGACGTGCGGACGAGCTACGGCGGCAAGGACTACATGTCGCTGTGCGACGCTTCCGTGAGCAAGGCGCTGGCCAAGGGCTACGAGGCAATGAGGGAAGAGCACGTGCAGGACTACAGCAGCCTGTTCAGCCGCACCGAGCTGCACTTGGGCAGCAGCAACGCCGACCGCCTCCCCACCGACGTAAGAATAAGGCAGGTGAAGGAAGGTAAAACCGATGCGGGGTTGGATGCCCTGTTCTTCCAATACGGTCGCTACCTCCTGATAGCCTCCTCGCGCGCCAACTCTCCCCTGCCCGCCAACCTGCAAGGTATATGGAACGACAACCACGCCTGTCACATGGGCTGGACGTGCGACTACCACTTGGACATCAACACGCAGCAGAACTATTGGCTTGCCAACGTGGGCAACCTGCCCGAATGTCACCGTCCGTTGTTCACCTACATCAAAGACCTCTCCGTGCACGGCGCAAGGACGGCGCAGCAGGTTTACGGTTGCCGCGGCTGGACTGCCCACACCGTTGCCAACGTATGGGGCTACTCCGCGCCGTCGCAGAGCATTGCGTGGGGGCTGTTTCCCACGGCAGGCTCGTGGTTGGCCTCCCACCTGTGGAGGCAGTACTGCTACACGCAGGACAAAAGCTTCCTTGCCAACGAAGCCTACCCCCTGCTAAAGGGCAACGCCACGTTCCTGCTCGACTACATGGTGGAGCACCCCGACAGCGGCTACCTCATGACGGGGCCAAGCATTTCGCCCGAAAACGGCTTCAAGTACAACGACCGCACGTTCTCGGCCTCCATGTCGCCCACCGGCGACCGGCAGCTGGCCTTTGAAATATTTACGGCCTGCATTAAAGCCTCGGAAACGCTGGGCGTAGACGTCGCCTTTGCCGACAGCCTGCGCACCGCCATGTCGAAGCTTCCTCCCATGAGGATAGGCAAGAACGGCGCTCTACAGGAGTGGTTTGAGGACTACGAGGAGGCGCAGCCCAACCACCGGCACACGACACACCTGATGGGGCTGTATCCGCTGTCGCAAATTTCGGCAGAGAAAACACCGCACCTGGCGCAGGCCGCCGAAAAAACCATAGAAAACCGCCTGAACGCCGAGGGCTGGGAGGATACCGAATGGAGCAGGGCTAACATGCTCTGCTACTACGCCCGGCTTAAGAATCCCCAGAAAGCTTACGAAAACCTCAATCGCCTGCTGGTGGAATTTTCGAGGGACAACCTGTTTTCGGTAGCGCCCGGCGGCATTGCAGGCGCAGAGTGGGACATCTTTGAGTTCGACGCTAACGAGGCTGCTCCGGCAGGCATTGCCGAAATGCTGGTGCAGAGCTTCGACGGATACATTGAGCTGCTCCCGGCTCTGCCGGAGCAGTGGAGCACGGGGTACTTTCGCGGCCTGTGCGTGGAGGGCGGCGCAGAGGTTGACCTGCAATGGAAGCGGGGAGTGGTGCAAAAGGCGGTCGTCAGGGCAAGCGTGAGCAACGAATTTGCCGTAAAGCTGCCCGCACCCCAAAGCCAGCGCAAGGTGTTTGTTAACAACGTAAAGCAAATCCTTACGCCGGACAAAAACGGAGTGGCTGCGGTAACCCTGAACGCCGGAGACGTCTTAGAAATACAGTAGCGCCCAAGGCCGTGCCTTGCTAAGCGCAAATCAGCCGGCGGCGGAGAGCCGCTCCACAGCTTCCGCTGCGGCCTTTATCACAGGCTCAACGCTCACCTCGCTGCCGGTGGCACGCTTCATCCACAGCTGCGGGGTGAGCCGTCCCATGCGGTAGATGCGCTTTACCTCGTCGGCAAAGTTTTTGCCGAGCAAATGCTCCTCAAGCTGAAATTCGATGAGATGCCCCATAGGGTAGTTGGACAGGTAGAGCGGGTAGTCTATCATGTGCGAGTATACGGCGAGTATGGGCGAATCGGGCGAGCCAAGCACGGGCGCGTAGTAGGCGTTCCAAACCTCGCGGGCAATGCGCAGCACGCTTTCCCTGAGCTGCGTCGGCGTGGCGTTGGGATTTGCGTACATCCACTCCCACACGGCTACGTCAACAAGCGATACGCCCATGATTTCGTAGCATCCCCAAAAAATATCCAGCGTTTTCAGGTAATTTTCGTCCGAATTTTTTTCAGCTATGCCCAGCAGCTCCAGGTCGCGCTTTTGAAAGACAAACGCCAGCGCCTCGGTAAAAGAGGTGTTGGGCACGCCGTTCATTATGTAGCGATCCACGTCGTGCAGGCTGATGGTTTGCTCTACGTTGTGGCCAAACTCGTGCACGGCAATGTTGTACCCCTTGTAGTCCATGCCACCGGCGGCAACGCGCGTGCGCAGGTGCGCCTTGTCGTCCTTCATCATAGCGCCCCAGGCGTGGCCTGCGCCGCGGGAGGCGTCTACCTCCACCTTGCTGCAAATGCGCTGCGCATCGGCAGCAGAAAAGCCCAGCCGCCGCAGCATATCGGGCAGCTCGCGCTCAAAGTCGGCTGCCGTGGGGTAGCGTTTGGCTGTTTGCGCGCTCAGCTGCTCCTCCGAGATGACGCTGCGCGCCTTAAATCCGTCGTACCATATATCGAACGGCTCTAACGGCCGCCCAAGGCGCTGCGCTATCAACCGGGCAACCTCCGCCACCTGCTCCGACGATACGAGGCGGATGTACATATCCTTCACCTCCTCCACAGAAAACTCCATAGCGCCGTCAAAGGCTCGCCGAATGTAGGTTGGTTGCAGGGGCGTGTAGTGGTCTTCGGCGTGCTGCGCCTTAAAGTTGCGGAGAAGCATTTCGTAGCGCGTGTCCGGCTCGGACGGTGCGCCAACCTCGCTCCCGCGCTCAAAAACCTTGTTGCTGATGGGATTCCACTGCACGCTCCTGTTGTTGATAACCTTAGCCGGTATTTGCTGCTCAACGATACGCTGCATCACGGCGTAAATCATGCGCTGCTTTTCGAGGCCGCGCTGCGCGTCGGCGTAGCTTGCCTTCAGCTCGTCGCGCAAGCCCCAATGCGAGATGAGCAGCATGTCGGCGGGAAACAGCGCTTCACCGGCTTCGGTGCGCAGCTCTCCCATAGCAATGTTGTAGGTTGATATGTACGATTCGCCGTCGGCGTTTGCCTTTGCCGTGGCCAGCTTCAGCTCGGCGGGAACGCGCGAGGTGAACACGTCGCCCATGCGCGCGTAGCCCCACTGTAGCGACGACCATTCCCCACCCTGCTGCTGCTTTTCGCTCAAGCTGTACGACGGAAAGTTGAGGATGACCGTAAACGCTACTTTTGCGGCAAACATATCGTCGTTGAAGTGCGCCGCTACGTTGTAGCCCGCCATCTCTATGTCAATCTTTGCAAGCTCGCCGCCGACCTCATCGCGGGGTTGCTTTAGCTTGAGGTCGAGCATGTTGAAGTGCCCCCAAACAAGCTCAAGCTTGTCCGAGAGCTTATCAAAGAGCGTTCGGCGTTCGGCTTCGGCGTTCACGTACTCGCTCACGCAGAAAGCGACAAAGCTCTCTGCGCTGCCGTCGCTCGCACGCCACAGCGCCGCCGCCTGCGCAACGCCTCTGGCGGCGCGCGCCGTATCGAGGTTGGCGTAGCGCGCCTTGAGCGAGTCAACGGCTTGCGCCACCGCCTGGGGGTTACTTTCTACCATAGCTGCATCAGTGTTGGTTGACAGGCTGCTGCACGACAGCAAGGGCACGGCAGCAGCGGTAAGGAGAATAAAGTTTGATGGCTTCATTTTGGCAAAGCATTTAAAAGTTAAAGTCAGGCAAATGTAGCATTTTTCCCTTCAAGTTGGCTTCGGCAACCCTGCAAATCTTGCCTTCCAACGACGTAACTGCTTAGCAACGTAGCAGTAAAAATCTTCCATGGAATGTATGTATTGTACTTTGTTTACAGAGAAATTCAGCATTGACAACAGGCAAGAAGATAACAAGCAAAAAAGGAGAAATGCTAAATTTTCAAGTACCGCTCATTCCATAGACAATCACAAAAAATAATCCGTCCGCCGTTGATTGAAATATCTTTAATATCAGATACTTGATTGTGTCCAACAATTTGCGTAAAGCCCTGCAACGGCTCGTAAAGTTCGCGCACGCCAGCCATAAAAATGCCGCCGACAGTATCGGTGTACTTGTCGCCAACTTGACGCAGGGCGTTGTGCTGTTTGTTGTCAGCAGGGTTGTTGAGTTGCTCGGAAATGTTGTGCGAGAGGCTGCCGCCAAAATCTTCCACAAACCACCTGTGCACAATACCAGCGTGCGTAAAAATAATATTGTCAACCTGATACGCATTTTGAAACAAATGTAGATTATCAACATAAAGCGGTTGTTTCTCGTACTCGATATACATCAAATCGTGGTTACCGAGCAAGAGAACTACATTGTTTGGATTGGCTTTTTTGAAATTGACAATTTCCTGAAAATTAGCGATTTCAGCATCAAAGTCAATCTCATCTTTCCCGTCAAGATAATCACCGAGAAAGACGCAGCGGCAATCAGGATTTTCGGCTACTGCCGTTTTCCAAAATGTTGAGCCGTGAATGTCGCCAAGAATGATTGTGGGCATAGTTTTAATTTTTAGTGCAATATCCTATCTTTTTTCTGCTGTTAGAAAGCAATTCGTTTTCGCAATGAAACAAAAGTGTATCAAAATCAGGTTCGTTGCCTGAAATAATGCTATCAACCGTGCATTTACGGGCAACATTTTCAATTTGTCCGCCACTGAAATCAAAACGACGCGCCAATTCAGTGGCTTCATC
>JAIRSZ010000194.1 GCA_031255195.1 Prevotellaceae bacterium
TGACGTCGGGAAGGTGATAGGGAAGCATTTTTTGGTTTGGTATCTTCGGAATTAGTTCGTACCTTTACTGCCAGAAGAACGCTCATTTAGCGGGGTAGCCTGCCCGTTAGCCGCTTTGGTCGATTTTGCAGTGTACAATTCAGAATCGGATGAAGCGTTTCTTTTTTCTGTAGCCGTTCTTGTGATGTCAAACGCCGTTACTACCCAATTCTTTGTTTGTATAATATTCCCCTGCCCATCTCTCACGTTTTTGGACACCACTACTTTATAACCGTTTTTTTCTAAGGTTGCCTTATCTGCGCTGTTTTTTACTATTGCACCGTTTTTAATAACATCGTCAATCCCTTCAGCGGCTTGCCCTAACGATTCAAAGTCGTTGTGTCTTTTGATATGCTTTTCTTCGATATGCGCAAAGCCTGTGTTGTCTTCCACTCCCCTCGTAAACATCTTTTACCGGCGTGCTATTCTGCGCTGAACGGAGCTAAGAGCGTGCCTGCTTTTTTTCGGCTACGCAGTAGATGCTATTTTCGGTGCGCACCACTATTCTGCCGTCGGTGAAGGCGGGGGTGGCAAAAGTTTTTTGGCCGGTGTCGAAGGAGTTTAGCAGGCTGAAATCCCGATTGGCGGAGTAGATGAACATCGTTCCGCTGTTGCTGAATACGTAGAGCTTGCCTTCGGTGATTACCGGCGAGGAGTAAAATTCGGTGTTGAGCTCGTGCGAACGTACAAGCTCGCCGGTTTTTGCGTCGTAGCACGCCAGCACGCCGTAGCTGGTGGCCAGGTAAACGTTGCTCTCCGTTGCCACCGGCGAGGAGACTTCGGGCAGAAAGTCGCTTGCCGTCCAGAGGGTTTCGCCGGTGGTGGCGTTTACGGCAATCAGGGCGGCGTACTCGCTTGCGCCGAACACCACCCCGGCGGCGCTGCACGGGCTTGAGGCTACCTCGCCGCTCAGCCCCTCTACCCGCCAATACTGCTCGCCGCTGCCGGGGTTGTAGGCCGTGATGCTCGGGCAGCCCATCAGCACCAGCTGCGGCTGGCCGTTGACGTAGGCTATGATGGGCGAGCTCCACGTGATTTTGTCCGTCCGGTTTTTTACCCATCGCTCAACGCCGGTGGCCATGTCCAGCGCCATCACCTTGGGCGACTTGCTGTTGTCGTACTGAACAATGAGCGAGCTGCCAAACGCCAGCAGCGACGAGGCGTATCCGTAGTGGTTTTCAGGAACGCCAAGGTTTTTTGCCCAAAGCCGCCTGCCGTCCATGTCGGCGCAAATCAGGTCGCCGGAGGCAAAGATTGCGCACACCTGCCTGCCGTTGGTGGCCACCGTGGAGGCGGCAAGTCCGGTGTCTTCGGTGGTTTCGGGCATTTGGGCGGGAGAGCCGGCGATGTTGCTCGCGGCAAGCGTCCAGAGCAGCTGCCCCGTTGTCAGGTCGTAGCAGTAGAGCTCACGCGCCTGCTCGTCTGCACCGGTGATGAACACCTTGTTGCCGTTGATTACCGGAGAGTTGAATCCGTGCCGGGGGATTTTGCTTGCCCATGCAATGTTTTCGCCGGTTGCCAGGTTCCAGCTGGTGGGCACGTTTCGGGCAGGCGAGATGGCGTTGGAGGTGTTGCCGCGAAAGCAGTTGTGCGTTACCCCTGGTTTGCTTGCGGAGGCTTCCGCAAGGTCGGCTTTCATTTCTCCTTCTTTTACGGCAACGCTGTCATCGCCGCTGCCGCCGCTGTCTTCATCGTTCACCTCTGCGGAGAGCGGCGTGCCCTCCGCCTCCATGTCGGCAAGCTCCGTGCGCTCCACAGCCTCGCCGGATGCCGCCTGCGCAACGGTGGCGTGCTGCGCGTCGGAAGCATTTGTCCCGCTCTTGAAGAAGGGCGTGGTGAAGAACGCCAGCGTCAGCGCCGCTACCGCGAGCCCTCCGGCTATCCAGCCGACGTACTCCCGCGCTCGCGTTTTTGTAGCCCAATCGTCGGCTGGGCTGACCTGCCTGCCGGGGATGTCTTTTTCTTTGGCGTAGTAAAGCCGCAGCGAAACCACAAACACCGCCAACATGCCCACAAGGATGTACACCCCAACCATGAGGTGGTCGAGGCGCACGAAGTACGCCCTTCGCGCCAGCAGATCGAGCTGCCGGATTTGCTCCTGAAGCTTGAGGTTTCCCGCATTTTCGTCGTTAATCTGCCTGAGCGTTTCAACCACCTCTGCCTGTAGCGGGTTGAATCCTCTCACCTGAAAATAGTTGGTTATCAGCATTATGGAAAATGTAACGGTGAAAATGGCCGATACGATGGCAATATTTCTAAAGATTTTCTTTTTCATGGACTTATGCGGCTTTCAGTTGCTTTTACTCTATTCTTTGGGCAGTAGTCGAAGCAGCGTGCGCAGCTAACGCAGGCGGCGTCGCTAATTTCGTATGTTTTTCGCGTGCGCTTTAGCGAAAGGGTAATCAGCGAGAGGGCAATAACCACGCCAATCAGCGCACCGGCAACGGCAGAGTAGCGCCGGAAGTCGGCCTGTATGCTTTCGACGCGAAGGCTCAACTCCTGCGCCGTTCCGCCCTGCCCGTAGAAGGCTTCCAGCTCCGGCGACAGTTCGTCCTGCGGCGCGACTTCGCTTTGCGCTACCATCCGGTACAGGCGGACGCTCTTGTTGGTTTGGCTGAGCGAATCGCTCGCTACGTACAGCGCTGCCGCGCCTGCGCCCGCCATTAGCGGCAGGAGCGCCATGTAGCGCAGCACCCGCCTTACGCCATGCTGCCGACTTTCCTTTACCTTGTTGGCATACGGCGGGCGGATGGCGTCGACGGGACATGCGCTGTGGCAAAGCTCGCAGCTGATGCAGGACGGGGTGATTTTTGCCTTCCACACCGATACGCGGGAGAAGAGGCTCAGCAGCGCACCGTAGGGGCAGAGAAAGCGGCAAAATGGCCGCCCCGTGAAGACCGCCGCGACGAGCAGCAAAGCGCCAAACACAATCATCCCGATGTCGCCCCCCAGCCGGAATATGCCGATGAAGGGGTCGAAGCGGCAGATGATGAAGCTGCTGCGCGTTACCGCAAACAGCACGGCAAGGATAAGGTAAACCCACGGAATTACGCCTAAGGCTGCCGCAAGCGCCTTGGAAATCCGGTAGCTTCTGACGTTGACGAGCTCCTGTATAGCCCCCAGCGGGCATACGCCTGCGCAAAAAACTCTGCCGAACAGGATGGTGAAGGCGATGGGCAGGATGAAAAACAGCAGCGCCGCCAGCGGCACGGTGTAGGAACTGTCGGCCAACGCCAGCGCCACGTTTTGTATGGCGCCAACGCTGCAAATGCACCCGCTCCTGAAAAAGCCGAAGTAGGCAACCGAAATGATTGAGGCGGCAACCACCGGCGTGCGCGTCCGCCTCCTGACGACCGCCCACGCTACCAAGCTCATCAACGCCACCAGCAGGGCAACGTCAACGAGCATCCACAGCTGCTCGCTGGGCATTGCATAGCGCAACTCCGGGTACTCGTACCCCGACTCAAAATCGGGCTTCGGAAACCTCTGTGCGCCGACCGGCGCTACGAACAGGAGAAGCGCCGGCAGGAGCGAGCAAACCTTCAGCGTGAAGGTAGAAAATGCAACCGTTTTTTTCACCGTTTTTTCAAAAAAAAAAGCAGGCTGTAGCGAGATGCTTCAGCGTGTAAATCTACTTTGCCCCGCTTTCCCGCACCATCAGCCGTCCTTTAGCATGTAGGACTTGTCGTGCGTTACCCGCGCAATGGCGTCTGAGGGGCATACGTTGGCAATCCGGCACTCGTTGCAGCATTTGCACAGCTCCTGCTTTACTTGCAGGTAGAGCGAGCCGTTTCCGAACGAGTTGCAGCCTTTGGCGCACTTTCCGCAGCCGTTGCACAAGTGTTCGTTGATGGTATACTCAAAGTAGGGGTCTTCAATAAATTTTCGCTCAATAGCGCCGGTGGGACACCTCAGGTTTTCGGCGGCGGTGTTGAGCTCTTTAGCGTTGGTGCGGTAGTACCCTCCGCACAGGTCGCAGTAGCCGCATACCTTGTTGGCGTGGACACACTTTACCGCCGAAACGGGCAGCACGCAGCTTGTTTCGCAGCGACCGCAGAAGGTGCACTTTGCAGGGTCTATCTGCCAGAGGTAGCGCGGCGGCGTTGCCAGCGTGCGCCTCAGCAGCACGCCCGAGGCGGCAGCTACCGCCACGCCTGCGGCAGCAGAGCCGCACACCCGCAGAAACTTCTTGCGGGAGATGGGGTTGCCGATGCTATCGTTTTTGTCTTTCATTGCCGGAGATGTTGAACGTTATCCGCGCAGCGGGCAGCTAACGCCGCAGCCCGCGCAGGCGGTATTTTCTGCCAGAGCGCTGTCGTAGCGAAAAACGGCAACCGTTTTTTTTCCGGCCACAAAAATTTTGTCCTTCTGCACCTTTACGTCGTAGGCAAATTTTCCGCTGCCCAGCATTTTGCCGTCGAGCAGTATGCCCCTGAACTTTCCGTCGCGCCCGTAGCAGCTGATGCGGGGTATGCCCTTTTCGGAGGTGATAACATCGCCGCTTGGAGTGCACGACAGGTACACCGGATTGCAGCAGCCGGCAAACAGGCCGGGGGCAACGCCGTGCTTACCGAATGAGCCGAGGTACTCGCCGTCTGTGGTGTAGCTTTCCACCTGATGGCGGCCTGAGTTGGAGCAGTACAGCACGTCTCCAACGCTCTCAATGCCGAACGTGTAGCTGGGAATGATGAATCCGTTGGGGCTGCTGATGAACTTCACAAAATCTCCCTCGGCGGTGTACTTGCAGATGTTTTTGTTGCTCACGTCGGTTGCGAATACGCAGCCGGAGGCCAGCGCCAGCGCGCAGTAGTCGGAAAGGTCGCTGCACGCCTCCCAGCTGCGCAGCAGCGCGCCCGCAGGCGTGTACACCTGAATTCCGGCGCGGTGCAGCAGGTAAATGCCGCTGTCGTCGACGGCAACATCGCGCACCGGCTCGCCAACGGAAAACCGGTGCAGCAGCCGCCCGTGGTGGTCAAAAGCCGACACCGCGTCCGCCGTTGCCACGTACAGCCGGTCGTTGTGCAACGCCAAGCTTTCTATCGTCTCTCCCGTATCGAAGGACGATACCAGCCTGTAGGGTGACGAAAATGTCTCCTGCCGCATCGGGCTTAGCCTGCCCGGAAGCGTTGCCTCTGCTGGCTGCTCAAGCCTTCGCCTCACCAGCTCGCCCGACATTGTTGCAACAGCGCCGCCGGCCACAATAGAGCCGCACATCCGCAGAAACTTTTTGCGGGACATGGGGGCTTTCATCATGCTTTGGCCACTTTTTTCTTCGCTCATCGCTTTAGGGTTTTAAAGGGTTGCCATGTGTGATGGAATAGCTTGCAAAGTTAGCATTAAATTGTCAGGTTATACATATACGCATGAAAATGTCTCTGGAAATTTATAGAAAATGTGCAGGATTTTCACCCTGCGCTATCCTTGCCCGACGGCAACACCGGCAATGGCTACGTTTGGATAACGCTTCTGCAAAAGAGTTTAGCGCGAATCATTGGCCGGAGGGGTGAACGATATTGTCAGCCTCCTGATTCGCATTACTCGCCAATTTTCAGGCAGGCAACTTCATGCGCATCGCGCACGATAAGCCTGCCGTCGGCGTAGGCCATAGGCCCCCAGGCGTCGGCGCCGTCCATGATGCGCTGCCGCTTGAGCAGCTTCATGCTCTGGGGCTGAATTTCATAAACGTACAGCTCGCCGTCGTCCTTAAGCACAAACAGGTTGTTGTTGATGACCATGTAGGGACCCAGCCCGAATCGCTCGTCTGCGCCCGACGACCACACCGGGTTGTGCAGGTCTGCGGGAGAGTAGCACACCAGCTTTCCGCGCAGGCTTCCGCCATCCTTGGGCATTACGCTGATAATCATGTCTCCGTAAAGAATTGGCGTTTGCTGCTCGCTCGACAGACCTTCGCTCGGCTTGTACTGCTCTGCTATTGATGCGCTCCACTTCTGCCCTGATTTGCTAACGCGCAGCAGCGCGCCTCCTGTTCCGTAGCCTGCGGCCAGAAAGACAGCGTTTGGCGAGAGCTGCAACGGCGAGGGCGCTACCACCGACGGTTGCCACTTTGTGACGCTCCAGAGCAGCTCACCCCTGTCTTCCTTCTCGGCCGAAACGCCGCAGACTCCTCCCACGCCAACGTACACGTAGGTTTTCTTGCCCTCCAGCGTCATGGGTATTATGGAGGAGTGCGACATTTTGTAGCCGGGCGTGTTGGGCGTTTTCCACGCAATGCTGCCCGTGTTGCAGTCTATGCCCGCGAGCAAAACCTCTTCACCGGCAGGCGCAACTATCAGCGTGCCGTCGTCCACGCGGGGGCACTGTCCGGTGTACCAGAAGGGTACTTCCGTTTTGAACTCCTTCTGCATGTCCAACGCCCACTTCAAGCTGCCCGACAGAGGGTCGCAGCACATGAGGTGACCCTGCGGCCCTATGGTAATGACGTAGCCGGCAGAGGCCACCGGTGCGGTGCGCGAAAAGCCGTGGTTGCGCTTCATCGGCACGCGATACCACCGCCGCCAGAGCTCCTTGCCGCTCTCGAGCGAAAAGCAGCGCAGCGCGTCGGAGCTGAGCGCCTCGTCGTAGTCAAGAAAGTACACCAGCCCGTTGAAGATGACGGGCGAGGCGTGCCCCTCGCCCGTTGCCACGCTCCACTCCACGGGGTACGCCGACTCCTGGCGGGTTTGGATTTTTTCCGGCGTGCGCACAATGTTTGTCGACTGCTCGCCCCTAAAGCAGCTCCACTTGCCCGTAAGCGACGAGGCGGCATGGTCGTAGCGCATAAAGAACTCGCCGATGCGCACGTCGCCTGCCTTGCGCGCCGACTCCGGCGGGCGGTTGTCAGAGCCTGGCAGCTGTAGTGCAAGCTCCCGCCTTGGGGCGTAAACGTGCCACCCTGCAATGGCGGCGGCGAACGCCAGCCCTGCCAGCAGCGTTACGGAGTTTACTATGGTTTCCTGCTTCAAGGTTTTGAGGTCTAAAAAAGTTGAGTGTTATGGAAAAATGCTTTTTCGCATGGCGAAATTTTCTGCTAAATAATCGGGCGGTACTTCTCCCTGGCCTCCCTGCGCGAGCAAGCCTCAAAGTGCCACCATTCGTTGCCGATAGGCGAGAATCCCGCCGCCTGCATAGCCTTGCGCAGGAGCAGGCGGTTGGCGTACTGCTGCTGGCTGAGGCGGCCGCTTTGCAGCATGTCGCGCTCGCGCTTTGGGGCGGCCAGCGCGCTTGGGTCGTCGGGGTTGCCGCCCATGTCCACCTCGGTGTTTGTGTCGAGGCTGATGAGCGAAACGTCAACAGCCACGCCGTAGGTGTGCATGGATATGTTGCCCGGCGGCATGAACAGGTGCTGCATCCGCCGCGCACGGGCAAGCTCCCAGCAGCGTTGCTGCACGCGCTGTGGGCGCACCGCGTCGTGCACCACAATGCTAAAGCCCGGGTTGATGCTCTTTATTATGTTCTGGGCTAACGCCAGCTTGATGGCGGCGTTTTTCTGCAGGTAGGCTTCGTTGAAGTTGTAGTAGAGCTGCGTTTGCAGAATGTTGTTGCTCGATGCGTAGGCCAGCTGCACCACGATGTCGGGGGCGTAGCTTTTTACGTTGACCAGCCCATACGCCTCCATGCGCAGCGCCTCATCGGACTTGGCGATAACGCGCGCAACCTCCTCTTCCTTCTGTGGCGACGCTTGAGCAGGAGCAGGAGTAGCGGCAGCGTTGTCGGCGTTGCTGCTGTTCGTCCCGTGCGCTATGCCCAGAATTAGCAAGATGATGAAAATAAACATGGAGCAACATCAAAGTATTTGACAATAACCCGCTCTACCACAACCGGAAGCGAAACATTCTCCGCTACCGAAAGCCCAACCCTTGTTTTTTGTGCCGGGCAAATATAGCGAAAAATTGTACACAATGTCGACACACGGAGGCAAAAGGCGCGCAAATTCTACCCTGCGCGGGTAGCGGGCAAAAAAAATCGCTGTGCTGCACTACCTGAGGCAGGATTGCAGCACAGCGTTTTTCAACCCGATTTTTTTTTGCGATTAGCGAATGGCGAGCAGGTTTTGCGTGTTGGCCATGTTCACCGTCATTTCGGAGTCGCCAAAGTAGAATTTAGCGTTGTTGTCGTCAACAAATTGCACCAGCTTGGTTTGGTTGCCGTTCTCGCTCATTGTCCACGTTTTGGTAGCCTCGTCGAACAGGAAGTCTACCGAAGCGTTGCTGCCGAGCACGTCCACGTGGTAGCCGTTGCTGGTGGACTTTACGTGATACTCGCCTTTCTCGCCCTTGATGACGGCGTCAACGTTGGCTATGGGAGAGCTGCCCGTCCAGAACTCTATCGAGTTGAACAGCACAGCATCCACAAAGTACGCCACCTCGTAAACGGGAACAATGTGCAGGCATAGAAAGATGAGCTCATTTAGCCACTTGTTGTTGGTGGCAGCCCTGTTCCAGTTCGCCACCTTGTTAAACAGGCCAAACGACCCAATGCACGATGTCATCAGCATCATGCCCACGCCAACCGAAAGGGTGGCAACGCTTACTTTAAACTTTTTCATGTTGTAAAAGATTTTTTTATGTGATCCGGTAAAGCTCGCATGTAAGCTTCACCATGAATTTGTTATCTAATTCAACGAACATGCTCGTTTTTGCCAAGTGTAAATTCTCCTGCTCCGTATGGATTTCAGCGGTTAATAATTACCTTAATGGCCGCTGTTTCTTTTTCGTATCCGGGCTTTTCGAGCAGGGCAAACATATTCTTCTTGTAGGCCTCCACGCCGGGCTGGTCGAACGGGTTTACGCCAAGCATGTACCCGCTAATGCCGCAGGCCTTCTCGAAGAAGTAAATCAGCTCGCCGAGGGTGTGCTCGCTCAGGTCGGAGAGTTCAATGCGAATGTTGGGGACGCCGCCGTCCACGTGCGCCAGCAGCGTGCCCAGCTCGGCCATGCGGTTTACCTCGTCCACGCGCTTTCCGGCAAGGAAGTTCAGGCCGTCCAGGTTTTCCTCGTCGGATGGGATGGTCACGCAACGTTTGGTTTTTGCCACGCTCAGCACGGTTTCAAAAAGCATCCGCTCGCCGTCCTGCACGTACTGCCCCAGCGAGTGGAGATCGGTGGTGAAGTCCACGCTTGCGGGGAAGATACCTTTTCCGTCCTTGCCCTCGCTCTCGCCGTAGAGCTGCTTCCACCACTCGGCCACGAAGTGCAGCTTGGGGTTGAAGTTGGCCAGCGCCTCCACCTTTTTGCCTTTTGCGTAGAGGGCGTTGCGCGCCGCGGCGTACTGCGCCGCAATGTTTTTCTCGAAGGGCACGTGCTGCGCCGTGTTCCGCTCCATTTCCGCTGCGCCGTGCACCAGCGCAACAATGTCAATACCGGCGCAGGCAATGGGCAGCAGGCCTACCGGCGTAAGCACGGAGAAGCGCCCGCCAATGTTATCGGGGATGACGAACGTCTTGTAGCCCTCCTTGTCGGCTGTGGTGCGCAGAGCGCCGCGCGACTTGTCGGTGATGGCCACAATGCGGTTTTTTGCCTCGCTCTTGCCGCAGGTCTGCTCAATAAAATTTTTGATGATGCGAAACGCCAACGCTGGCTCGGTGGTAGTGCCCGACTTGGAAATCACGATGCACGAAACCGTCTTGCCCTGTAGCGTTTCCATGAGCTCAGAGAGGTAGTCCTCGCCGATATTTTGTCCGGCAAAAAGCACCGGCGGCGCGGTGCGCTTGCTCTTGTCCTGTAGCGCGTCGAAGGTGTGCAGCTGCGCGTCGATAACGGCCTTTGCGCCTAAGTATGACCCGCCAATGCCGATAACCACCACCACGTCTGCACCGGCGGTCAGCTTGGCGGCGGTGGCCTGAATGTCGGACAATTCGGCAAGCGATGTGGAGGAGGGCAGGTTGAGCCAGCCCAAAAAGTCGCTCCCCTTTCCGCTGCCTGCGTGAAGCATGTGAAGGGCTTCGGTGGCTTTGCCTTGCAACGCATGCAGCTCGGCGGCGCTCACCGTGCCCGAAATTTTTGAAGTGTCTAAATGTAGCATAATTTATTTTTTAGATTATAAGAGAATTGTAAATTCTTTGTTCGCCTGGCTACCTCAACTTCTCCGTCAGCCTGGCAATTTCCTTTTGGGCATTTGCGCCTTCGTAGAGTATGCGGTACATGGCCTCGGCAATGGGCAGCTCCACGTTGTAGGTTGCGTTCAGGTCGTGCATACACTTGGTGGCGTAGTAGCCTTCGGCAACCATGCTCATCTCGAGTTGAGCATCCTTCACGCGGTAGCCCTTGCCTATCATGTTGCCAAACGTCCGGTTGCGGCTGAACTGCGAGTAGCAGGTCACCAGCAGGTCGCCCAAGTAGGCCGAGTGTGCCGGCTCGCGTTGCTCTGGAAATACCTTTTGCAGGAATCGCTTTATCTCCACGTGAGCGTTGCTCACGAGCACCGCCTGAAAGTTATCGCCAAAGCCCAGCCCGTGGCACACGCCGGCGGCAACGGCGTAAATATTTTTCAGCACTGCGGCGTACTCTGTCCCGTGAATGTCGGTGCTGAAAACGGGGCGCAGAAACTGCCCCGCAAACACCTGCGCAACGGCGCGGGAGTTGTCTGGATCTTTGCACGCAAACGTGAGGTACGACAAGCGTTGTAGCGCAACCTCCTCGGCGTGGCAGGGTCCCGAAACAACGCCCATGTTGGCGTACTCCGCACCAAAAGCGTCGTGCAGGTATTCCAGCACGGTTTTGTTGCTATTCGGAATAATTCCCTTTACCGCCGACACGATAAACTTACCTTCCAAGCTTTCCGTCAGCCCCTGCATCCACACTTCAACAAAGGCAGACGGGATGACAACGATGAGCACGTCGCTGCTGCGCACGGCTTCGTTTACGTCGGTGTAGAGCGTGAGCTTGGCAACGTCAAACTCCACCTCCGTCAGGAACTGCGGGTTGCGCCCGCTACCGGCAATGCCGTCTACAAACTCCTGCTCTCGCACGTACCATCCCACGTCGGAAAGGTTAGCGGTGAGCAGCTTTGCTATGGCTGTTGCCCAGCTGCCGCTGCCAAGCACCGCGTAGCGTGCGTTTGGGCGTATTTTTATCTCCATAAAAAATTTGTAAGAACGTACAAAGATAGCATTTTATACACTACAAACGTTCTTTGAGGGGGATAAATTTTGCAGCCGCTTGTTTTTTCAGGGTATTATCCATATATTTGCACCCAATAGTTAACCAAATCTTTTAGAAAAAATGGCGCATAAAATTAGCACTGACTGTACCGCTTGCGGTACATGTATTGACGAGTGTCCGGTTGAGGCAATTTCTCAGGGTGACATCTACAAGATAGACCCCGACGTTTGCACCGACTGCGGCACTTGCGCGGATGCTTGTCCGGCGGGCGCAATTAGCCCTGCGTAAACGCATTTCTGCGTTTTATCGGAAATCGAGGCTGCTCCACTTGCTATGGGCGAGCAGCCTCATTTTTTAGGTGCACCTTCATTTTGATTGACCAAAAAAATATGGATAAATACCCTTTTGTAAGAAAGCTGGCTATAGCAAATCCTTTCATGCAGCTCGTGCTGCTCATGTGTGCGCTGGCCGTTGGGATGCTGCTGGTGGGGAGCGCCGGAGTGGCTTTGGCGTCTGTTTTTGGAGTTTCGCCCTCGCAGGTGCAGGAGGGGCTTTCCCTGAGCAACCCCTCGGCAACGCGCTACCTGATGGCGGTGCAGAGCGTTGGAATTTTTTTGCTGCCGCCCCTTCTTGCTGCCTTCCTCATCTACCGGAGGCGTGCCTGCATCTTTCTTGGGGTAGTGCGCAGGCCAATGAGCGCCAGCGTTCTGCTGACGGTGGCTGCGCTCGTGGCGGTCATACCCTTCATCAGCTTTGCGGCCAACGCCAACGCGCTTCTCCCCCTGCCCGAGTGGGCTAAGAGCGCCGACCACGCTGCCACCAAGCTCACCACCGAGCTGATGTTTACCACCAGCGCGGCCACCATGCTGCTCAACCTGCTGGTGTTTGCCCTCATGCCGGCCGTTTGCGAGGAGTTCCTGTTTCGCGGCTACCTCCAGCGCGTGCTGTGCGCCTGGACAAAAAATCCGCACGCGGCCATACTCGCATCGGCGGTAGCCTTTAGCGCGCTCCACTTCCAGTTCGAGGGGTTTATTCCACGCCTGCTGCTCGGTGCGCTGTTTGGCTACCTGCTCTACTGGAGCGGCAGCCTTTGGCTGTCCGTTGCGGCGCACTTCACCAACAACGCCGTAGCCGTATGCGTCTACTTCTACGCGGCGCGGCGCGGCATTGTCCTTGACCTCGACTCGCCGGAGATAGGCGAGTCCACCGGCGCTCTGGTGGCGCTGGTTTCCGCATTGGTCGTGTTAAACCTGCTGGGGATGATCCGGCGGCGGGAAAAGTTTCGCCGTTTGCGTCGCCTAAACCCCACTTAGCGTCCGGCTGAAGCAAAGAAAAATTCGGCATATCGCTATTTTTTGTCGGCGCTGATATGCTGTTTTTCTACTGTATGTCAGGCTCTTATTTTTTCAATGGTTACTTTTTTTCTACTAAAAATCGTTTCTTCTTTTAACAATTTTTGCACAAGTGCGAAAAAAGCCTTACCTTTGCCCACCCTATATTGAACGTAGTTATGGATAACCGTCATTCTTACAGCATAGCGTATGGCAGCCTGCCGCAAGGAAAGCACACGTTTGAGCTCGAAGTGAGCAGCGACTTTTTTCGGCTGTTTGAAGGCTCGGAAATTTCCGAGGGACAAGTGAGCGTACACGCTGACGCCGAAAAGACGGGCAGCTTCATGACGCTGATGTTCAGCATGAAGGGTAGCGTAAAGGTGGCTTGCGACCGATGTTTGGACGAATTTTTCATGCCGGTTGCCTTCGATGGCAAGCTCACCGTCACCTTCGACGGCAGCGCCGAGGAAGATTCCTTCTCGGAGGACGAGGTGATGAACATGAAGCCGGGCGACACGGAGGTTGACCTTGCGCAGTACATCTACGAGAGCATTTGCCTGAGCCTCCCCATGCAGCGCCTGCACCCCTGCGACGAGCAGGGCATGAGCGGCTGCAACAGCGAGATGCTGGCAAAGTTGCAGGAGTTGCAGCAGGAGGCGCAGCGTATCAGGAACGAAAGTTCGCCATGGAGCAAGCTCGCTGCCCACAGCAGCGCACAGGGAAAACAGTAATACGGCTTTCGGAAGATGATAAGAATAAGAATGTACGAATAAGAATATGAGTAGCAAATAAGTAAAATAATTCACTATATAACTAAATAGCAATAACTAAAATATTTTCATTTTTATGGCACATCCCAAATCAAAAATTTCCAAGCAGCGGCGCAATAAGCGCAGAACGCACTACAAAGCCGTTGCCCCAACGCTGAGTTCCTGCTCCAACTGCGGAGCAGCTACGCTCTTTCACCGTGTTTGCCCCGAGTGTGGATACTATCGCGGACGTCTGGCCGTAGAAAAATCTGCTGTGGCGTAAGCCGAGAGGCTGGCAGCCTTATAAATAGGCTCAAATGTAAAGAATGATGATGAAGGTTTAATCCGCCCTCCTCTGGCTTTCGGCAAGCCGCCAGGTGCTTTTCCCGCAGGGGAAAGGTGGCGGCAGGCACGGCGAGTGCGCGGAGCGCAACAAGGAGGGGTTTACATTTAAATCAGATGAAAATAGGCATTGATGTAATGGGCGGCGACCATGCCCCCGAGGCAATAGTGCAGGGCGTGATGCAGGTGCACAGCGAGCTGGGAAAGGACAGCCGCATGGTGCTCTTTGGCGACAGGGAAAAAACCTTGGCCATCATAGAGCAGGCCGGATTTGACGCGGCAAAGGTGGACATTGTGCATACCACACAGGTTATTGAAATGGGCGACCATCCGGCAAAAGCTTTCCAGCAAAAGCCGAATTCAAGTATAACCGTTGGCTTCCATGCGCTCGCCAAAAAAGAAATAGATGGCTTTGCCAGCGCCGGAAGCACCGGCGCTATGCTGGTGGGCGCTATGCACACCGTGAAACCGGTGGAGGGCGTAATGCGACCCTGTATTCCCACCTTTATTCCGCAGACCAACGGCAAGCTGGCGCTGCTGGTGGACGCCGGCCTTAACGCCGACTGCAAGCCCGAAATGCTCTACCAATTCGGACTCTTAGGCTCTATATATGCCAAGAGCGTGCTGGGGATGGAAAATCCCCGCGTTGCCCTCCTGAGCAACGGCGAGGAGTCTGAAAAGGGAAACATGCTCACCCTGGCGGCGCACGCGCTCATGAAGGGTACGCACGGCTTCAACTTCGTGGGCAACATCGAAGGCAATAAAATATACTTCGGCACTATTGCCGACGTCGTAGTGTGCGACGGATTTGTGGGCAACATCGTCCTCAAGCAGGCTGAGGCCATGTACCAGCTTGCGCACGAAAAGGGTGTTAAGAACGACTTCTTTGACCGCTTCAACTACGAAATATACGGTGGTACGCCCGTGATTGGCGTGAACTCTACCGTTGTTATCGGACACGGACACTCGAGCGAAAGAGCCGTGAAGAGTATGATTCTGCAAACCGAAAACCTGATAAAAGCGCAGCTGGCTACAAAAATCAAAACAGCACTAAACAATACTGCCAACAATGTCTAAAATTACCGCAGCCATAACCGGAGTGGGAGGATACGTGCCCGACTACATTCTCACCAACGACGAGCTGAGTCGCATGGTCGACACCACCGACGAGTGGATAGTGGGGCACACGGGAATACGCGAGCGACATATACTCAAGGGCGAAGGCATGGGCATGTCCGAAATGGCCGTGCAGGCTGTGAAGCAGCTGCTCGAAAAAACCGGCACTGCCCCCGATGAGGTAGACCTGCTCATCTGCCCTACGACAACAGGCGACATGATATTCCCCTCCACCGCCTGCGTTGTCTGCGACAAGGTGGGCATTAAAAATGCCTTTGCTTTCGACATCAACGCTGCTTGTTCGGGATTCCTCTACGGCTACACGATAGCAAAGAACTTTATTGAAACGGGGATGAGGAAAAAGGTGGTGGTGGTGGCCGGCGAAAAGATGTCGGCGCTCACCGACTACACAGACCGTAAAACCTGCCCACTGTTTGGCGACGGCGCGGCCGCCGTCTTAGTCGAGCCTAACTTCGAGGGTTTTGGGTTGCAGGACGTAACGCTGCACTCCGACGGAATGGGGCGGGTGTTCCTGTACCAGAAAGCCGGTGGGTCGGCCTATCCGCCCAGCGAGGAAACGGTGCGCAACCGCGAGCACTTTATCATTCAGGATGGAAATTCGGTCTACAAGCACGCCGTGACCAACATGTCGGCGGCGGCCACCACCATAATGAGCCGCAACAACCTGACGAGCGACAACATTGACTACTTCATCTCGCACCAGGCCAACCTGCGCATCATCGACTCTGTGCGCACCCGTATGGGGCTGAGCGAGGAAAAGGTGCTGATAAACATCCACCGAATGGGTAACACCTCGGCGGCGTCAGTGCCGCTGTGCCTGTGGGACTTTGAGCAACGTTTCAAGAAGGGCGACCGCATTGTTATTGCTACGTTTGGCGCAGGATTTACGTGGGGCGCGGCATACCTCACGTGGGCGTACTAAAATTCAAAAATTCAAAAAATCTAAGGATTCAAAGATTATTAAGATACAGATATTTATAGATTTACTTTAGCAATACATTGTTTTGGCCCTATAGTTCAAGGGATAGAACGGAAGTTTCCTAAACTTTAAATACAGGTTCGAGTCCTGTTGGGGCTACAAAAGCGAAAATCAACGACATCAAAAACCATCCCGAAAGTGCTGTATTTTAATCGAATACAGTGCTTTTTGCGTGTAGTAGAGGGCAATGAAGAATGTTAAAATAGCGTTAAATTTGTCTGCGATTTTCATCTTTATTTTTCGATTTTTTTGACAATACGAGTAATATATTGATTTTCTTGCTGTTGATGATATTGTGATTTGTGATGAGCAGTAAAGGCAAAACATCAGGGTCACGCGTGAAATTTACTAATTCACAACGTGCCGCCCACATAGAGTTGCATAAACCTCATCAGCAAGGAAGCCCTATTAAAGAAGTTGCGCTGAAAAAAATATATACAAAGCTGATAGGGGGGCATTTTATTGAAGCTGCCCCGCCCCAAAAACAGGAGGGAAAATAAATGAACTATTTGCACTACAAAGGCTACACCGGTAGCATTGAATACGAAGCTGATGGCAGCTTAGTGGGTGAGGTGTTGGGGATGAAGCACGACCTTATCCTGTACGAAGGCAACAATATTGGCGAGCTGCAAGCCGATTTTGAAGCAGGTATAGAAAGCTACTTTGAAAGCTGCGAAGAGATGGGAGTAGCGCCGCGTAAACCCATTGTCTGTCTAAACGTGAATATACCGCTGGAAGTGCACGAACAAATTGTATTTGTGGCGGAGCAGAAAGGAGTGTCGGTAGATGACATTGTAGAAGAGATTTTATTGCAGGTTGCAGCCACCGCAAAAAAAGATGCTGCAAGCACAAGCAGCAAAAAAAGAAAAATTGTCGGCAATCTGCCTGTAGAAACAAAGGAAAAGTTCGCGATAGCTTGATAATAAATCTATTAATTTGATTTGTAGGCAATTTTGTTGATGCTACAAGGTTGATAATCAACAACAAGAAAGCACAACGACACATTCATGGTTGTGTGGCGGTTTCGCCGCTGCACAGCCATTTTTTTATTCATGTCCAACTCTATGAAAATTACCTCCCTGTAGTGGAGGAGGGCGGTGGGCAGGAGTTCGCCCCTGTCCACCGCCACTGCCACCTCCCTTGAGCGGCGTCGTCGCTCCGAAGCATGGCGTCTTTTTGCGAAGCGAGCCGGTCAGTGGTCGTGCTTAAACGAGAGCATAAAGGCTACGGCCACCACGAGCGCATACCCCGAAAAGACAAACCACGACAGCGGCCAGCGACATGCGTCCACAACGGCGCCGGCGGCGTATGACCCGATGATTGCCCCAAAGCCGTTGGTCATTATCATAAAAACGCCCTGCGCGCTGGAGCGGATGGCGCTGTTGGTCTCCTGCTCCACGAACAGCGACCCGGAGATGTTGAAGAAGTCAAAGGCCACGCCGTACACTACCATCGACAGAACGAGCATCCAAACGCCGCTGCCCGGGTTGCCTGCGCCCAGCAGCCCAAACCGCAGCACCCACGCTACCATCGAGATGAGCATCACCTTTTTGATGCCAAACCGCTTCATGAAAAATGGGATGAGCAGTATGCACAGCGCTTCGGAGAGCTGCGAGAGCGAAATCAGGATGTTGGCGTGCTCCACCCCAAACGTGCCCTGGTACTCCGGCATTCGGCCAAAGTAGGTTGTCAGGTAGCTGTTGGCAAAGGCGTTGGTTATTTGCAGCGACATGCCCAGCAGCATCGAGAAGATGAAGAATATGGCCATTTTCCGCTGCCTGAACAGCGAAAACGCCCGCAGGCCGAGGCCGTCTATCCACGATTTTTTCTCCGGATCTCGGGTTACCGCGCAGCCGGGCAGGGTGAAGGCGTAGACGCCCAGCGCGAAGCCTATGCCTGACGAGAGGTAGAGCTGGCCGGACGTGTGGGTAAATCCCAGCAGGTCTACGCCAACCATGGCGCAGATAAAGCCCACCGTGCCCCACACGCGGATGGGTGGAAACGCCTTGACGGAATCCATTCCGGCGCGGCTCAGCGCGTTGTAGGCTACCGAGTTGGATATGGCAATGGTGGGCATATAGAACATCACGCTCAGCAGCATGAGCGGGTAGAGCTGCGCGTAGTCGGTTTGCGGGGCGGCGGCGAGCAGCAGCAGCGCGGCGGTAAGGTGGCAGATGCCCAGCACCTTTTGCGCCGGAATCCACCTGTCGGCAACAATGCCCGCAATGGCCGGCATGAACACCGAGGCTATGCCCATAGTGGCAAAAAAGCTGCCTATCTGGAGGCCATCAAAGCGCAGGCTGTCGCCAAGGTAGCCCCCAAGCGAAATCAGCCAGGCTCCCCACACCGCATACTGCATGAAGTTCATCAAAATCAATCTAAACTTTACGTTCATATCAATACTTTTTTATGGTTTAAAGGTACCAAGATAAGAAAAATTTTGCTGCAAATTATCGGGTAAGCGCAAGGCGAGGTGCGGGCGTCAACCTGACCCGCTCTACAGGTGGCTTCCATTCCCGCTGTTGATAATTTTGTGCCGCAAGTTTGTATTATTTAGCACGGTGGAAACAATATTTTCCTTAACGCTCCAAAAATAAACCGTACATTTGCCAACCGTGAATTTTCAGCGGGCATGAACTTAAACTTGTAACGTAAATGCTGTACTAAGCCATGATTAGCCATCCCTCTCACATACTTTCTTTCTTGCTGGGCACAAAAAAATCACCAAAAAGGCTTACTATACCCGTAGGCGCTGTTGAAAACTCACAGCGTTTGATTTGCAGCATACAAACACACAGCAATATGGGCAAATTATTCTATTTAACAATTCGTTACAACTTCCCTGTAGTTAATAAATCAATAAAAATGATACTGCGTAAAGTTGATATTGATAACAATATCGGCTATGCTTGTATTTGCGTGTTTCGTAATCTGTATATAATCCACCAAGAAAAATAACAATAATATAAAAATAATTTTAATATTTCGTAATTATATCAGCAAAATGTAAATTGAAGAAATCGTCGTCACGCTTTGGTTGATGCGGAGGCTTGTGTGGAGGTAATGGTAAAGATTTTGCGGATGAAAAAAATGAATCCTGCTAAGCAATGCCATGATTTAGCATAAGCACGGTGTAGTTTTGCTGAAAATATGAAATAGTAAAATGATATGACACTAAAAGACTACATTGACCATTGCTCGTGGGACGAGCTGAAAGCCACAAGGGGCGTAAAGGAGTACATGCAACGCTCGCTCGCCGACTTAAAGCGGCTTGAGCCGAAGTATACGGACGAAACGGCGCTGTATACAATTCATTTTTCGGAAAATAACAAAGACGAAGGCGATCCTTATGAGAAAAAAATTGTGCGGCATTACGCTGAATTTGTGCAGCATTGCGCTTTTGTGCAGAAAACAGGTTGTGAAAGAACTGTCGGGGTATTTGAATCTGTGTGGGATGAAATGCTTCCGCTCGAAGTGGTATTTGCCGAAGGGCAGACGCTGACCGGCAGTGAGGTTGTTGCCTCTGTGATATGGGGGCTGACAAGGATGGGCGCAACTTCTGAAGAATGTGAAAAGGCTTGGAAAGCAGACAAAACCGAGCAGCAAAGCGAAACGGTCATATTTAGCGTTGCTCCCGAAAGCCATGAATTAATGTTTAACGCTACGGCGGAAAAGATAACAGTTGACTGGGGCGACGGCAAAACGGATGAGTATATGCCTCCTGAAAAGTATCAAATTTCACATCTGTACGTCGACGATACCGCACGCACTGCACGGATATATGCAAAAAGGCTGACATATTTCGACTGCGGTTACAATCACTTAACTGCCTTGGATGTCAGTAGGTGTAAGGCGTTAACAGAATTGAAATGCCGAAATACTCGGCTAAGCGTTTTGGACGTATCTCACAATCCGGCGTTAGTAAAGTTGGATTGTGGTTTTAATGAATTAAGCGCTTTGGACGTATCTCACAATCCGGCGTTAGTAAAGTTGGATTGTTGTTCTAATGAATTAAGCGCTTTGGACGTATCTCACAATCCGGCGTTAGTAAAGTTGAATTGTGGCTCTAATGAATTAAGCGCTTTGGACGTATCTCACAATCCGGCGTTAGTAGAGTTGAGTTGCGACATTAATGAATTAAGCGTTTTGGACGTATCTCACAATCCGGCGTTGGTAGAGTTGAATTGTGACTATAATCAATTAAGCGTTCTGGATGTATCTAAAAATGTGGAGTTAATAGAGTTGAATTGTGGAGATAATCAGCTAAGCGTTTTGGATGTGTCCAACAACTCGGCGTTAACCGACTTGTGGTGTGACGGTAATCAGCTAAACGTTTTAAACGTATCTAACAATACTAAATTAACTGACTTGTGGTGTTGGAAAAATCAGCTAAGCGTTTTGGACGTATCTTACAATCCGGCGTTGGAAAGCTTGAAATGTGACTCTAATCAAATAAGTGTTCTGGATATATCTAAAAATATGGAGTTGATAGCGTTGAATTG
>JAIRSZ010000017.1 GCA_031255195.1 Prevotellaceae bacterium
GAGGTGAGCAGGAGGTGCGCCCCCGTCCATCTCCCACCTACAACTACAAAGCATTTTTGTGTCAAAAGAATTTCTGATTTTCCGAAGCAATATTTTGACATAGCAATGCTACGGCGAAAAAAATTGACTACCTTTGTAGGGCTCAAAATGATAAAAAAATATGAAAACCGCAGATATAAATACAAGCTTAGTTGATTGCCACTATACATTGCTGAAAAACCTAAGCGCCAACAATAAGCTGGAACTTATCGCACGACTTTCAAAGTCAATGAAAACAGCTAAAAAGGCAAAGGACAACTCTTGGAAATCTTTGTTTGGCGCTTTAGTTCTTGATCAATCGGTAGACGATTTTGTGAGTGAGCTGAAAAAAGATAGAAAATTTAGCCGCAAATGCAGTTCAATATATGTGACTCAATCTGTTGGAACATAGCGCACAACCTACTGTTGTGATTACTTTTCTTCGCCCTTTTTGCCGGGCATGTTACTTTCTTGTTTTCCGCACTGCAATACCCATATTTGACACAAAACCGCTTTTGTAGGGTCATGGGGAGGCGGGTTGAGATTCCTCCCGCCGTTACTCTGCTCCTCCGGTTGCGCTTGGGGCAGCTGCGCCGCCCTCCAGCTCGTGCCGCAAAAAATACTTCCCAACAGGCTCTGCCGCCATGTAGCCGTCTATCAGCCTCGACGTTGGGTACTCGCCCATGCTGTCGGCCTTTACCCTTATAAAGTTGGTGGAGAGAAAGTAGGGCACTGTTTTTACTTCCATAATGTAAAACTGCGTGTAGATGTGCTGGTGGCTCAGCGTGTGCTTTAGCGGTGGCGAAATGTGCAGCACGGCGGGCTTTATGCGGCCAAACATTTCCTTCCACTCCTGCGTTTTCTCCAGCGCCTTTAGCGACGTGCTGCCGCTCGTTTCTATGAGGGGAAACTCGTACAGCGAGTTCCAGATGTCGTTTCCGTCGCGTCGGCGGATGAAGGTGTCGCTCTTGTGGCGCACCATCAGGTAGGCAAAGTAGCGGTTGGTGACTTTTACTTTTTTGCTCTTGGCGGGCAGCTGCGCAACGGCGTTGTTGCGAAAGGCGTAGCAAACGTCGGCCACGGGGCAGCCGCCGCAGAGCGGATTTTTGGGCGTGCACAGCGTTCCGCCAAAGTCCATGATGGCCTGGTTGAAGAGGCCTGAGCGTTGCCTGTCGAGCTGGTCGAGCGCTATTTGGTAGAGCTCCTTTTGCCCTTCGGACGTGTCAATGGGGGTGAACACGCCAAAGATGCGCGACCAGATACGGTACACATTTCCGTCGACAGCCGGGCGGGGGATGTTGAACGCAAACGCGCCCACAGCCGACGCCGTGTAGTCGCCCACGCCGCGCAGGGAGCGCAGCTGCTCGTAGGTGTTGGGCATTTTTCCGCCGTGTTCGCTCACTACCTGCTGCGCCGCGGCGTGCATGTTGCGGGCGCGCGTGTAGTACCCCAGCCCCTGCCACACGCGCATCACGTCGTCGAGCGGAGCATCCGCCAGCGACTGCACGGTGGGAAAAGCCTGCAAAAAGCGGTGGTAGTAGCCCAGCCCCTGCGCCACGCGCGTTTGCTGCAAAATAACCTCCGAAACCCAAATGGCGTAGGGGTCTTTGGTCTTGCGCCAGGGCAAGTCGCGGCGGTTAGGCTCGTACCACGCAATTAGCTTGTTGGAGATAGCGCTCAATTCAAAAAAAATGGATGAAAGTACTCAAAAAGTTTACCCTGTGCGGTGGTCTCCGTTCTTCAGCGCCCTGCTAATTTTCGGCTTTCCACTCCCTGATGGTTTCGCCGTTGTCGTCCACAATTATCCGCCGAAATTTTTCGGGTAGCTGAGGGTGGAGCGGCGAAGGGCAAGCGCCATACTTCGTCCGCTCAAATCCGCCGTTTTTCTCCTTTTTGATGTTGCCGTCGATGTACTTCACGAGCAGGTAGCTGTCCAGCTGCTGCCAGCGAGCCATGAGGTTTTCGGCGCGCTTTACCGACAGCTCCGTGAGCATGGCGACTTGACTATCGGGGGTGGGGAGCTCCTGCGCCCGCCGGATGGCCTCGTCTACCTCGCTCAGCGATTCTGCCTCGAACGCCCGCTGCACCTTCACAATGTCGTCGCTCATGGCGTTGTAGCGCGAGTAGGCAAAGTTGGTTACGCGGTTGAAGAGCCAGAACGCCGCGGTGGGCGAGTAGGTGAGCATGTTGCCGTTGCCCTCGGCAAAACATTCCGGCACGCGGGTCGAGCAGCTGAAAATGGGCGTGAGGCACGACGTGGCCGCGTCGTCAACGCCAAACCAGAGGATGCCGCCAGTGCGGGGTGCGCGGCTCTCGGCAACAAACCAGAAGCCTGTTTGCTGGGTGGCGGTTGCCCGCTCGTGTATGTAGGCCGTGCTGTCGAGCTCCCACGTCATTGGCCGCCAGCGGTAGGGGCAGGCGTAGGCGCCCGCTCCTGCGTCGGTGCGCATGTCCATCGGGGTGTCCTCGTAGTGGTCGCGCATGGCCGCGGCAATGTCATCCACGCCCAAGCTGCGGTTGGGCTTTACGTACAGCGGCATACGGTGCTTGAGGTTGTGCCCCATGGCGTAGTCGAGGTAAGGCTGCATTTCGTCGTTTACGCTCTTGAAGAACGACCACACGCGGGCGTCGCAAAAGCGTGCGCCGCCAAAGTCAACGGGGTTGTAGGTATCGGAAAAGGAAAACTCCTTGTCGCTGCCGCTAAAGTAGCCGCAGGCGCGGGCAAACTCCACCACATCGTCGGCGTAAACCACCTCTGCGCTTGGCGGAAAGTTCTTATTCATTTGCCGTGCGGTGATAGACTTTTTTCCGTCGGCACGGGGGAATGTTTGTATGCGTGCCTGGTTGGCGTGGCCGCTCACGTATCCGTCGGGGATGCGCACGGCAACCCACACCGCGCCTCGGGCAAAAGGCTTGCCCTTGGCGTTCTTGACTTCCCGGCTGCTCTTGCCCACCATTTCGAAAATCCAGGCCTCGCTGGGGTCGGCAATGGAGAAGGATTCGCCTCCTGAGCAGTAGCCGTACTTTTCCACCAGGTTGGCAATGGTTTTTATCGCCTCCCGCGCAGTTTTGGCGCGCTGGAGCGTGATGTATATGAGGCTTCCGTAGTCCAGCAAGCCCAGCGTATCGCACAGCTCCTGCCGTCCGCCAAAGGTTGTTTCGCCAATGGCCAGCGCGTGCTCGTTCATGTTGCCCACAACGTTGTACGTTACTTCGGCTTCGGGGATTTCGCCCAGAAATTTCTTGGTGTCCCACTCGTACACCTTGCGCATGGCGTTTTTTTCGTGCGTTGCCGCCGGGTAGTGGTACAGCTCGCCGTACAGCACGTGCGAGTCGGCGGAGTAGGAAACGAGACATGCGCCGCTTTTCGACGCGCCTTTGGTCACAATAAAGTTGGTGCAGGCAAACGCCTGACATGCGGCTATGCCGACCATAAAGCCGGTAGCAATGATTTTTTTCATTGTAAAAAATAATTTTAAAAAGTTTTGAAAAATGTGGATTCAAGTAGCCAATGCAACTTTTCTATAAAACCTGCCTTTCGGCGCACCAAAGTTAAGTGATTTTCCCTATCTTTTGCCGATTTTGGATTGAAAAAGTTTGACCTCATCGCCCTTTAAGTTTGTAAAATTTTGTGCTTAAGTAATATAGCGTGCACTGCCCAGCGTCGGCAGCGGCAGGAAACGGATATTTTCCGCAGCTCGGCGTTTTAACCGGCAACGCTCCCCGCGCACACCGGACGAACCGGACGGAGAACGAACCGGACGGGATAG
>JAIRSZ010000010.1 GCA_031255195.1 Prevotellaceae bacterium
TAAAGGTGATTGACGTGCAAACGGCCACCGTAGACCGGCAAAAGACCAAAATTGTGAGCGCCGACGACCTGCTGGACGCGGTAGAGCCGCTGACGCTGGAGCTGATGGGCGAGGAGGTAGCTGCAAGCACGCCATCCGGCAGAGCATCGTCCGCAAAGACTTCGGTAAAAACCTCACAGGCCACCGACTGCGGCTGTGAAATTCAGGCGGAAGATGCCGTATCAAACCTGACGTGGAGCAATATCGAACGAGCAGCAACGAAGAAGTATAAAGAAAAAACCGGCAAGTGGGCGTTACGGATAACAGACTTGCCACTGAGTGAGACAATAGACAGTTTTTGTCCCGAAGGGGGGTGGCGAGCACCCACCTTTGCCGAGCTGGAATGTATGTATAGAAACAGAGATATGATAGGCGGTTTTGGGAATGGGGGATACTATGTTAGCAGTAAAAGAAATAATATGGGTTTTTCGTTGTGTATTGACTTTGACTCCGGAAAAGAGAAAACACTAAATCGTATAACGAGGAAGTCCGCCAGCCTCAGATGCGTAAGGAGCAGATAGCGAAACAAATAAATAACCAACTAAATACTTAAAAATCATGCTAAAAAGAACAAAAGGAATCGCCATATCCGTTATGGCAGGAGTTACGCTGATGTGCTCATGCACGCCACCAGCAAAGCTTATCAAAATTGAACAGGAGCAGCCGGACACGTACACCAACAGGTCGTTGAGCCGGTTTATAGCTCAAAATCCAAAGGCGGCGGTGGTAGTGCGCGACCCCAACGCCGTATCGGGCGGCGTTTCGTCGTCGAGCAGAAGCAACATGGTCTGCAACCTCATAGAGCGTGCGCTAATGCAAAAAGGCTACAACCCGCGAGACCGGAAGATGTTTGAGAGCGTTGTCTCCAAAATGGGCGATAACAGCGACTACAGCGACATCGCCAAAAAGACAAACACGGAGCTCCTCTTTGAGGTTACGCACTTCAGCTTAGAAGACGAATACCCCGTTAATAGCTACTACCAGAACACCGCCAAAATGCCGCTCACGACGTTCAACAAAAGCTTGTCATCCGTTACGTTTATGGGATTCAGCATAGAAATCAAGGTGGTTTTGCTCCAGGACAACCTGATAGGCGGCACGTACAAGTACTACTACACGCCGTGCGCCGCGCCGGACGGCGGCTGCAAAATTACCTCGTACAACAAGGATACGGGCGTTCTGTACTACCTCAGCCCCAAGTCGGACAAGGAGGAGACCCTTGAAGGCTCGCAAAAGTCGGAATCCGCAAAGAAGGAAACGCGCGACGAAAAGTGGAGTAAGCAGCTGGGGCAGTTTATCTCCAGCGTGGTTATCCCCGACATGTTTAAAAGGATGAACGAGCAGGTAAACAATTAAAAGTTAGCCAAATGCAAAGGCGGATGCGGTCGGCATGGCTGCACCCGCCTTGCGTGAGCGGGAGGAAAAAAGCTCACGGCACAGCTAAAACCACAGAGCAATGAGAAAAATTTTACTGACACTTTGCCTTGCGTGCGCCGCGACAGCGGTGGCGTGGGGGCAGGCCAAAAAGAAGGTAGTTATGGCCACCGCCATAGGCAAAACCGTTCCCGAAGGCGTAAGCGAGGCGTTTATGGATGCTGTAACACAGGGGTTAAACGAGAACGGCAGGTATGAAGTTCTGGCCAACAGGTCGGATTTTAAGCTTGCGGTGAGCGAAGAGGCTGCCTTTCAGGAGGACGGCTGGGTGGCCGACGAGCAGCTGCTGGATATTGGAAACGCCCAAGGCGCCGACTACAGCTGCATGGTGGTAATCAACGAAATTTATGGAAACTACGCCATCATCTACAAGCTGATAAACCTGAAAACAAGCAAAATTGAGGGAATGGGGTCGGGAGATACGGAAAACGGCAAGGCCGACCTCATGAAGCTGCGGCGGGAAATCATAGCGGCCATAGCGGAGGGGCGCACGCTGTCGGCGAGGAAGAAGCTCGATGTTTTGTGCCGCAAATGCTGCGACGACGGCAGCGGCGAGTACGTGGATTGCAGCATTAGCGCGCGCAACGAGGAGCCTGTGCGGTGGGACGAGGCGCTGAACGTTTGCAGGAGCAAGGGGGAGGATTGGGATTTGCCCACCCGTGAGGAGCTGCAAGAAATATACCGCCAGCAGAGCAACCTACAGAAGGAGGGGAGCAAAAAGTTTCAGCTACAGGACTATTGGAGCTTCTCCAAGTACAACAACCACGAGAGCTACGCCGTCAACTTCAGGAGCGGCGAGGAAGACCACTACAGCAAGAACATCAGAAACACGTTCCGGTGCGTAAAAAGACCCTGACGGGCTTTGCGTAAGCTTACGGTTGGGTGTATTTCAAATTTCTTACGGGAAAATGACAATTTGAAATGCACCCTTTACAGTTCAATAATTTCTCGCCGCAGTATTTTTCTCTACGTCAGCCGGACGTTGTCAATGAGGCGTATCTCACCGGCGTAAACGGCAATGCAGGCCTGCTTTGGGACATCGTCGTCGAGCGAGGCGACGGGCTGCAAGGTGAGGGCATTAACCACCTCAAAGTAGTCTAACTTTAGCCGTCCGCCGTCGGCGATAGCGTCTGCCACAAACTGCTTCAGCTCCGGCAGGCTGAGGGAGCACACCTTGTCAACGGCGGCAAACAGCGTTCGGGCAATGGCGGGAGCGGCCGCCCGCTGCTCTGGGGAGAGGAGCGCGTTGCGCGAGCTCATGGCTAAGCCGTCCGGCTCGCGCACAATGGGGCAGCGCACAACCTCCACCGGCAGGTCAAGCCTGCGCACCAGCTCGGTCACGATGGCCAGCTGCTGAAAATCCTTTTCGCCAAAGTAGGCGCGCTGTGGCGTTACGACGTGGAGCAGCCGGCTCACCACCTGCGCCACGCCGTTAAAGTGCCCCGGACGTCGCTCGCCCTCCATCACCTTGTCCAGCAGCCCAAAATCGAACGTGCGAGTATCGAGCTCGGGGTAAATCTCCCGCTCGTCCGGCGCAAAGGCAACGTCGCAGCCGGCAGCTTGCAGCAGCTGCGTGTCGGCGCTGAGCGTGCGCGGGTAGCGCTTCAGGTCGGACTTGTCGTTGAACTGCGTGGGGTTTACAAAGATGCTGACCACCGCCACGCTGCACTCCTTTTTGCAGCGTTGCACCAGCGACAGATGCCCGCGGTGCAGCGCTCCCATCGTGGGGACAAACCCTACCACCTGGCCTTTGTCCGCCTCCTCCGGCAGCAGCTGCCGAAGCTCCTTCACTGTTTTTACAATTTCCATTTATCTTATAAATGCTTAGAAGTATGAAATTTAGAATTAAAAAAACTAAGGTTGATGATGTAAAAAAAACACGCCTGTGTAGCAGGGCTGCAACTTTTCGGCAAGCCTTTTCGGAAACTGCTCGAAAACCGCCCGAAAACCACGCGGGCTGATCGGATGCTAACAGATTGACTACCACAGTACTTATGAATCTGTTGGGTTGCTGTACCACTTGATTTTTTGCGAAAAATACATAATCGCTCCGAGAATGACGAACAGGCCGATGCTTCCCAAGAGTAGCGCGTTTAATTTTATTTCCATGACGTTTTTGTTTGTTGGTGAAAAAAATTGTAATCTCAAAAAAAAAAGCTCGCAAATCCGCAGCGTAGCCGCATGTTCTCCAGAGCGTTCAGGAGGCGACGCATTATTCGTATTTTCCCACATCGAGCTTTAGCAGCACGAAAAGGAGGATGGTGAACGCCCAGAGCGACGAGCCGCCGTAGCTGATGAACGGCAGGGGAATACCCACCACGGGCATGATGCCAATGGTCATGCCGATGTTCACGGCGATGTGGAAGAAGAAGATGGCGGCAACGCCGTACCCGTAGAGCTTGGCAAACGTGCTTTTCTGCCGCTCGGCAATGTTGACAATGCGGATGAGCAGTATCAGGTACAGCCCTACCACTACGACTGCGCCCAGGAATCCCCACTCCTCGCCCACGGTGCAGAATATGAAGTCGGTGGTTTGCTCGGGCACGAAGTTTCCCTTGGTTTGCGTTCCCTCCAGGAAGCCCTTTCCGAGGATCCCCCCTGAGCCAATGGCCACCTTTGACTGGTGCACGTTGTAGCCCCAGCCCTTCAGGTCGGATTCGATGCCCAGCAGGTCGTTTATTCTTCGTCGCTGGTGCTCCTTGAGCACGTTGTCGAACACGTAGTCCACCGAGTAGTTGATGCCCACGGAAACGACGAAAAGCGGAACGACGAAGGCCGCCACGTACCGCAGCTTTCGCCGCCACGCATATATGACAATGACGGGCAGCATGACCGCGTGCGCAACAATGAGCGACTCGAAGAGCGGCAGGTCGGCGTCCAGCGGCCTAAGCCCAAAGTGCAGCGTCAGGGTTATGGCGGCAATAATGCCGATGGCCGTGAAGCAGGCCTTGTATCGCCTGCTGGAAATCATGAATAGGCAGCAGCAGAGCAGCCCGATGAAGATGGTGACGGTGGCCGGCTCAACCAGCAGCGAGAGGATGAAGAGGAAGACGAGGAAGAGGCAGGAGACCACGAAACGCGCCTTGAGTCCGGCTCTGTAGAGCACGATGATGAACGAGGTGAAGACCAGCGCCGAGCCGGTATCGTGCTGTAGCAGCGTGAGGGCAAACGGCAGGAGGATAACGGCAAATGCCGGTATGGCGCTCCTGGCGCTTTGCATACGGAAGGAGTGCGCTCCCGCCACCTTAGCGAGCATCAGCGCGGTGGCCACCTTCATAAACTCTACCGGCTGGAGGCTCATGAAGCCAAACGAGAGCCACGATTTTGAGCCGTTAATTTCGTGGCCAAAGATGAGCGTAGCCACAATGAGCAGCAGCGCAAGGAAGTACAGGAATCCGGCGAAAAGGTGGTAAAAACGGCTTTCTATCACCACCACGAAAACGGCGATGATGCAGGCCATGCCCACCCAGATGGTTTGAAGCCGGCTGTGGTTGCGCGCGTCGAAAAAGCGGGGGTGCTCCTCGTTGAACCCCGATGCGTAAACGCAAACCAGGCCAATGATCATTAGCAGCAGCCATATCATGATGGTGCTCCAGCTGATTTTTGTCAGCAGGTTATTGCTTCGTCTGCGCATGGTTGTGAGGCATTAGGTTGGCGTCCATGACGTAGCTTTCGAGCCACGTGCGGGAGATGTTTTTTGTCAAGTATTTTTCTACGATGAGGCTCGCCGTCGGCGCTGCCCACTTTGCCCCTGCGCCGCCGTTTTCGACGTATACCGCCACCGCAATGCGAGGGTCGTCCTTTGGCGCAAAGCAGATGAAGACCGAGTGGTGCTCGCCGTGGGGGTTTTGGGCAGTGCCCGTTTTGCCGCACACCTCCACGCCCTGTATTCTGGCAATGCGCGCCGTTCCGCCAAAGTCTCCGTTCACGGCGAGGTACATGCCCTGCACTACAGGCTCAAAGTGACTGCTGTTGACGGTGGTGGCGTGCGGCACGAGGAAGCTGCTGTCCGGCCTTTCTCCGCGAATGCTCTTCACGATGTGAGGCGTGTAGTAGAAGCCTCGGTTGGCAATGGTGGCGGCGATGTTGGCCATGTGGAGCGGGGTTACGCCGAGCTCGCCCTGCCCAATTGCCAGCGAGATGATGGTTGGCGATTTCCACCTGTTTTCGCCGTGCATACGGTCGTAGGTGGCGGTGGTGGGGAGTATGCCGCGCAGCTCGTTGGGAATGTCGGAGTTGAGCTTTCTCCCGATGCCGAAGCTTTCGATGTGCCGCCGCCAGATGTTGAGGCCCTTTCGTGGGTCGTTGTACTTGTCGATGATGCCGCGGAAGACGTGGCAGTAGTAGGTGTTGCACGAAACTTGCAGCGACTGCGGCAGGTTGGTTGGCGAAAAGTGGTAGTGACACCCCACGTAGCGGCGGCCAACGGAGTACCCGCCCTGGCAGCTGTAGGTGGTATGCTCGGACACCGTGCCCTCCTGCAACCCAATGAGGGCGTTGATGCATTTGAAAATGGAGCCGGGCGGGTACTGCGCCATCACCGCGCGGTTGAACAGCGGCTTCATGGGGTCTGTGCTCAGCGCGTTGCGCTCGGCGGCGCGGTGCACGTCGATGAAGAGCTCCGGGTCGAAGTTGGGGGTTGAGACCAGCGTGAGGATTTCGCCCGTAGCAGGCTCTATGGCAACAATGCTTCCGGCCTTATTCTGCATGAGGCGCTCGCCGTACTCTTGCAGCGTGGCGTCGATGGTGCACACGATGTTGTCGCCGGGCAGCGCGGCGGTGTCGAGCCTGCCGTTGGCGTAGGAGTTCTTAACGCGGTTGTACACGTCGCGCATGTAGATGCTCACGCCACGCTTGCCGCGCAGCGCCTTTTCGTAGGAGTACTCTACCCCGATTTTCCCGATGTAGCTGCCCTGGGTGTAGAACGGGTCGGCGGCAATGCTGGTGGTGTCGACTTCGCCGATGTAGCCTATCAGGTTGCCCGCCACGCGCCGCGGGTAGGAGCGTATGCTGCGCGCCTGCGAGTAAAATCCGGGGAACTTAAACCACTTTTCCTGTAGCAGCGCAAAGGCTTCGGTAGAGACGTGCCGGCGGAACAGCGCGGGCTGGTACGCGGCCGTCTTCTTTGCCTTGGACTTGATGGCGTACAGCGTAGCCTGAATTTGCTCGGGCGAAATCTCCAGCACCTGCGACAGCGTAGCCGTGTCGAAGGCGGCCAGCTCGCGCGGAATGACTACAATGTCGTACACCGTCTGGTTGCCCACGAGCAGCTTCCCGTTGCGGTCGTAGATAAGCCCGCGGGCGGGGTACTGAATTTCGTAGCGCATCACGTTTTGGTCGGCCATGCGCTTGTAGTAGCTGTCGATAACCTGAATGTAGAACAGGCGGCCAAGGATGACAACGCCTGCAAGCACGAAAAATGCTATGATGTATACTTTTCTATTGGCAAACTCGTTCACTTATCGGTAGCGTTTATCTCTTTTTTCAAAAAATATTTCCAGCAAAATCATAATAGCTATAGCCGCAACCGAGCTCAGGAGCGCGCGCAGCAGCGTGAGGCCGGTCTGGTAAAAGGTGAATATCTCCAAAAAAAACAGCGCCAGGTGAAAGGCAAGGGAGAGGACAAGGGCGTAGGCCAAAAAGCGGTACATCCCCAGCACGTAGATGGACGGGCGCAGGCTCTTGTCGATGTCCTCCTTGCTGACGAGCCGCTTCACCACCGACGGCCGGATGAAGCCAATGAGCACGCACGCCGCGGTGTTTTGCCCCAGCGTCCCCGACAGGAAGTCAACGCCAAGCCCCAGCGCAAAGGAAACCACCAGCAGGTTGATTTTGGAAATGCCCATAGGGAGCATGAGAAGGTAGAAGATGTATACGCAGGGCGCTACCAGCGAGTTGAGAAGCCCCCGCAGCTGCACGTTGTTGAACAAAAAAACCTGCGCGGCGACCATTGTCAGGGCAAACAGTATGCTTTGTAGCCATTTATTCATTGTGTTGTTGCGTATTTTGGTGTGCCGGCAGCGCCTGCTCAAGCTCCTTGAACTCTGCCGTGTGCATAAATTTTATTACGTTCACGTGGCGCAGCTTTTTGAAGTCAACGTCAAGCTGCACGCGGATTTCGTGAAAGTTTCCCTTTTTTATTTCGTATGAGGTTATCGTTCCAATCGGGATGCCCTCTGGAAACATGGCGGAGTAGCCGCTGGTTTCTACGGTATCGCCCACCTCCACCATCACGTGCTGCGGAACTTCCGCCAGGATAGCCTCGCGGTAGCTGCGGCCATCCCACATGAGCGTGCCCAAGTATCCGCTTCGCCTGATGCGCGCGCTGATTTTGAAGCTGCGGTTGAGCAGCGACATCACGGTGGCGTAGTGCGCCGACGTGTTGACAACAATGCCCACCACGCCGTTGTCGGTTGCCACGCCCATTTCGGGGAAAACGTTCTGCCACTCGCCAACGTTCAGCACAAAGTAGTTGTTTTGCCGGTTGGTTGTGCCGCTCACCACCCTGGCGGGCGTGTAGCTGAACAGCTTGCCCTCAACGGAGCTTACCCTTGCAGCGCCCGGGGCGTTCTCGATGCTCTGGTAGTAGTCGAGCATGTTGCGCAGCTTGGCGTTTTCGCGCAGGAGCAATTCGTTTTCGTCCTTAAGCGCAAGGTAGGCCGTAACCTTGCCTGCGAACTCGTAGCAGGAGCTTTGCACCGCCTGCAAAGCGCCGAATATTTGCGTTTGCTGGTAGTGCGAGTTGTACGAGAGTAGCGTCACGGCAATACCCTCCAGGATGAGGAAAAGGATAAATCCGCGAAAGCGAAGTATGAATTTTATCAGATTGCCCATTGAGCTACTCGGAAAAAGAAGGTTAGCGAAGCTTTTGGCTACCTCATCAGGAACGAGAAGTTCCCGACATTTTTCAGCGCTATGCCCGTGCCTCTGGCCACCGCGTGCAGCGGGTCTTCCACCACGTGGAACGGGATGTTGATTTTTTCCGACAGGCGTTTGTCGAGGCCGCGGAGCAGCGCTCCCCCTCCGGTGAGGTGAACGCCCTTGAGCACGATGTCGGCGTACAGCTCCGGCGGTGTTTGCTCCAGCACGCCAAGTATTCCGCTTTCGATTTTCGATATGGAGCGGTCGAGGCTGTAGGCCACCTCCTGGTACGATATGGGCACTTCGATGGGAAGCGCCGTCATCAGGTTGGGGCCGTGCACCGTGTAGTCGGCGGGCGGGTTGTCCAGCTCGGTGATGGCGCTCCCCACGTTGATTTTTATATCCTCAGCCGTGCGCTCTCCGATTTTTATGTTGTGCTGGTGGCGCATGTACGACTGTATGTCGGACGTAAAAACGTCGCCTGCGATGCGTATGCTGTTGTCGCACACAATGCCGCCAAGGGCAATGACGGCAATCTCTGCCGTGCCGCCGCCTATGTCCACTATCATGCTGCCCTCCGGCGCTTCCACGTCGATACCTATGCCCAGCGCGGCGGCCATAGGCTCGTATATCATGTACACGTCCTGCCCTCCGGCGTGCTCGGCCGAGTCGCGCACGGCGCGTATTTCCACCTCCGTGCTGCCCGACGGGATGCACACCACGATGCGCAGCGACGGCCTCAGAAGCTGCCTCCCGGAGTTGATTTTTTTTATCATCCCGCGTATCATCTGCTCGGCGGCGTTGAAGTCGGCAATAACGCCGTCGCGCAGCGGGCGCACGGTTTTGATGTTTGCGGGCGTTTTGCCCTGCATTTGTCGCGCCGGCTCGCCCACGGCTATCGGCTTTCCGTTGTTCTGATCGATGGCTACAATGGAGGGTTCGTCAACTACAATTCGATCATTGTGTATGATTACGGTGTTGGCTGTCCCTAAGTCCATAGCCAACTCTTGCGTGAAAAGTGAAAAAAGTCCCATTCTTTATGATTTAATTAGTTTGCTTGATTACGAAAAATAAGCAGGTGTGCGCGCTAATGCTTAAAGTGCCTCACCCCTGTGGTGACCATTGCAACGCCGTTGGCGTTACAGTAGTCAATGCTTTTCTGGTCGTTCACCGAGCCTCCCGGCTGGACGACCGCTACAATGCCTGCCTTGTGCGCAATTTCCACGCAGTCGGGAAAGGGGAAAAATGCGTCGGAGGCCATCACCGCCCCTTGCAGCGAAAACCCAAACGTGGCGGCTTTTTCGATGGCCTGCCGCAGAGCGTCCACGCGCGACGTTTGCCCAACGCCGCCCGCAATCAGCTGGCGGTCTTTGGCCAGCACAATGGCGTTCGACTTGGAGTGCTTCACCAGCTTGTTGGCAAATATCAGGTCTTTCACCTGCTCTGCGTCGGGTTTTTTGTCTGTTGCGGGGGTCATGTCCTTTTCCGTTTCCACCGCCGTGTCCTGGTCTTGCGCTGCCACGCCGTTGAGCAGCGTGCGGCTTTGCGCTGCGGGCAGCTCAAACGTTTTTGCCGCAAGGATAATGCGATTTTTCTTTTGCTTCAGGATGGTCAGGCTGTCGGCGCTGTACGCGGGGGCAATCACCACCTCGCAGAACAGCTTGTTCACCTCCTCGGCGGTAGCTTTGTCCAGCTCGCGGTTGCACGCCAGCACTCCGCCAAAGGCCGATACGGGGTCGCCCGCCAGCGCCGCCGTCCACGCCTGTAGCAGCGTTGGGCGCGAGGCCGCGCCGCAGGCGTTGTTGTGCTTAAGGATGGCAAACGTAGGCTCGTCGAACTCGCGGATGAGCCTCACCGCAGCGTCGATGTCCAGCAGGTTGTTGTACGAAATCTCCTTGCCGTGCAGCTGCTCGAACATGTCGCCGAAGCTGCCGTAGAACGTTGCTTTTTGGTGTGGATTTTCGCCGTAGCGCAGCGGCATGGCGCCCTGAACGCTTTGCTTGAACGAGGGTATGCGCTCGCTGCGGTTGAAGTAGGAAAAGATGGCGCTGTCGTAGTGGCTCGACACGTCAAAGGCTTGCGCCGCTAAGCGGCGGCGGTCTGCCGCCGTTGTGCCGCCGTCGTTCTTCCTGAGCACGGACAGGAGCTCGGCGTACTGCCGGCGCGAGGCAACAATGGCAACGTCGCGGCAGTTCTTTGCGGCGGCGCGAATGAGCGAGATGCCGCCAATGTCTATTTTTTCTATCACCTCCGCTTCGGAGGCGTTCGAGGCTGCTGTTTCCTCAAACGGGTACAGGTCAACTACCACCAGGTCTACTTCAGGAATTTCGTACTGCTCCAGCTGCCGGATGTCGTCGGGGTTGTCGCGGCGCGCAAGTATACCGCCAAACACTTTGGGGTGCAAGGTTTTAACGCGACCGCCGAGGATGGAGGGGTATCCCGTCAGGGTTTCAACCGAATGTGCGCTCACGCCGAGCTGCTCAATAAAGCTGAGCGTGCCGCCGGTTGAGTATATTTTAACGCCTTTACTGCTAAGGTACTGAACTATTTCGTCAAGCCCGTCCTTGTAGAATACCGAGAGAAGCGCGCTTTTGATCTTTTTGTTGTCATCAAGCATTATTTAATTCTGCAACTGATTTATATATAATGAATTATCTATATACAACTTAGCTATTTTTCAAATTTTAAAGATAGCTAAACTATTTGGATATTCCCATGCTGCTATGGCAGTAATCATGCTAAAAAAACTTAAAAAAATGAAATGTTTCCTTTATATTTCTTTGTGGCCGGTGATGTGGCCGGTGCAGCTGCTCCTTGCGGTGCGCTTTTACGGCGACGTCAGCTGTAGCAGCTCGCGCGCGGCGGCAAACGAGGTGATTTGTCCGCTCAGCACCCGCTGCTCGAGCTCGGGCAGCATTTTTTCCACCTGCGGGTTGCGGTAAAAGCGGTCGCGCAGCGCCTCGCTGATGGCCTCGTACATCCAGTACTTTGTTTGCTCGCAGCGCCTCCGCTCAAAGTACCCGCTGCCTCGTGTGAGCGTCACGTAGTCCAGCACGTTCTTCCAGATTTCCGTTAGCCCCGACTTGTTCACAGCCGAGCAGGTCAGCGACGTGGGCCTCCAGCCCGACTCGTGCGGAGGGAAGAGGTTGAGCGCGCTCTGGTACTGTATGCGAGCCGCCGTAGCCTTGTCGGTGTTTTCCCCGTCGGCCTTGGTGATGGCAAGGATGTCGGACATTTCCATTATGCCTCGCTTGATGCCTTGCAGCTCGTCGCCTGCGCCGGAGAGCATGAGCAGGAGGAAGCAGTCGACCATAGAGTGCACCTGCGTTTCGCTCTGGCCAACGCCCACCGTTTCCACAAAGATTACGTTGAATCCCGCCGCCTCGCAGAGCAGGATGCTCTCGCGCGTTTTGCGCGCCACGCCGCCCAGCGAGCCTGCGCTGGGGCTGGGGCGGATGAAGGCGTTGGCGTCGTTGGCGAGCGTTTCCATGCGGGTTTTGTCGCCCAAGATGCTGCCCCCGCTGCGCTCGCTGCTCGGGTCAATGGCCAGCACTGCCAGCTTGTTGCCCAGCCCCGTGATGTAGCTTCCAATGGCCTCTATGAACGTGCTTTTGCCTGCGCCGGGCACGCCCGTAATGCCAATGCGCACCGACTTGCCGGAGTGTGGCAGGCAGCGTTCTATGATTTCCTGCGCCAGCTCGCGGTGGGCGGGCAGCAGGCTTTCTACCAGCGTGATGGTGCGCCCAAGAATCATGCGGTTGCCGCTCACAATGCCCTCCACGTAGTCGTCAACCGACAGCGGCTGCGGTCTTTTGAGGCGTGTCTGCACGTTAGGGTTGACCTGCGGGGGTTGCTCCACGCCGGAGCTTACAAACGGCGCGGCGCTGTGCCCGTCGTAGTATGGATTTCCCATGTAGTATTTAAATAGTCTTGCTTGATTTTCCGTAAAAAATTTAAGATGAGCAAAAGTAGCAAAAAAAATCGGAGGTTGAATTGG
>JAIRSZ010000016.1 GCA_031255195.1 Prevotellaceae bacterium
GCGTTCAGAAAGCTCATGAGCAAAGGCTTGTGCTCGCCGAAAATCTTTTTGAACGGCAAATCGTTTTTTGGGTCTAAGTAGCGTGCCATAGCTGTTGCTGTAGATGTAAGTGGTGTAACCTGTTTGCGTATAATCCTCGCAAAGGTAACGCTTTTTCGCCTACCTCCCAAATTCACCAGAAGGAAAAATCCTGCCTTCAAACTATCTGAAGGGCAGGATTTTCAACCATGATTCGCATTGTAAATTAACGACTATCTCCATCGCTCCCTATACACCGGAAGCTGTCGTCCTGCCTTGCTGCACTACGCAAAACCATTTCGCGCACAGCATAAATTTGAGCGATTACCGCTGCAAGCTTACCCTGAAAGCCACAAACAATACGGATGAATTTTTCAGAAAATTCAGCGCACGAAGCATTTCCAATCCTTGATTAATACGTGTGTGGCACACGCTTTTTCCATTTACGACAGGAATCCCAGCAAAATGCCTGCCGCCACCGCGCTGCCAATCACGCCGGCCACGTTTGGCCCCATAGCGTGCATGAGCAGGTGGTTGGTTTTATCGTACTGCAAGCCGACAACCTGCGAAACGCGCGCCGAATCGGGCACAGCCGAAACTCCGGCGTTGCCTATGAGCGGGTTTATTTTATTCCCCTCCTTCAAGAACAAGTTGAATATCTTCACAAACAACACCCCGCCAAAGGTGGCCACTACAAACGACGCTGCGCCCAGCACGAATATGCGGATGGAGTCGCCCGTAAGAAAAGTGGTTGCCTGAGTGGAAGCGCCCACGGTAAGCCCAATAAGAATGGTTACGATGTCAATGAGCGGGCCTCGCGCTGTTTCGGCAAGGCGACGGGTTACGCCGCTTTCCTTTAGCAGGTTTCCGAAGAATAACATGCCCAGCAGGGGCAAACCCGACGGCACAACAAGGCACGTTAGCAGCAGCCCAATGATGGGAAACATCACCTTCTCCAGGTGCGACACTGCCCGCGGCGGCCTCATGCGGATAAGCCGCTCCTTGCGCGAGGTGAGCAGCTTCATCACGGGAGGCTGGAGCACCGGCACCAGCGCCATGTACGAGTACGCTGATATGGCCACCGCGCCCATCAGGTGGGGCGCAAGCCGCGACGAAAGGAAGATGGCCGTAGGTCCGTCGGCGCCGCCGATAATCCCGATGGCAGCAGCCTCGTTGGGCATAAAGCCGAGCAGCAACGCCGCTATGTACGCGCCAAAAATACCTACCTGCGCCGCTGCGCCTATGAGCATGAGCTTGGGGTTGGAGATGAGCGCCGAAAAATCGGTCATCGCCCCGATGCCCAGAAAGATGAGCGGCGGGTAAAGACCCTGCACAACGCCAAAGTAAAGAATGTTGAGCACAGAGCCTTCCTCGTAAATTCCTATCCTGAGGCCGGGCATGAACGGTATGTTGCCTATCAAAATGCCAAACCCAATGGGGATGAGCAGCATAGGTTCAAACTCATGGCGTATGGCGAGGTACAAAAACCCCAACCCTACCATCATCATGATGATGTGCCCCACGGTCATGTGCGAAAACGCCGTGTAGGAGAGGAACTGCTGAAGGTTTTCTCCCAAAAATCCGAATAAGCTGTTTGTTGTTGTCTCCATAGCTAACTTTGTATTATTCAATGGTTACAAGTACATCGCTTTCCAGTATCGAGTCACCTTTTTTCACCTTTACGGCGGTAACTTTGCCGGCGCGGTCGGCTTCGATGTTGTTTTCCATCTTCATGGCTTCGAGCAGGATAAGCTTTTGCCCTACCGTCACCATGTCGCCTTCCCTTACATACACGTCGAGTATAACGCCCGGCAGGGGAGCTTTGATGGCGCTGGCCGCTCCCGGCGCAGCTGTTTTCGCTACGGCCTGGTGCGAATCGCCCGACGGAATCGCAGCCACCTGAACGAGCTTGGGAGTTTTGCTCACCTGTGCCGCAGGACGCTCTATTTCAACATGGTAGTGAGTGCCGTTCACCTCCACTTCGGCGGTGTTGCCCTCCACTTCTTTTACCACAACCTTGTAGTCGTTGCCGTTTATTTTCAGCTTATAATCTTTCATGAGTACCGTTCAATTATTTCTTACTTTTTAACCGGGGTTTCGCGCAACGTGTAAATTTTAGAATTCCACGGCGAGTATGTTTTTGATATTTTATTAATAGTGAGTATGTTAGATTCGAGTTCACTTACCTCCATCTCGTAGCGACGCAGCGCGTAGGCAATGGCTGCAAAGACAGCGCCCGGCGAGGGCTGCTGCTTTTCGCCCGACACGGTTACCTGCGCAGGATTTTCTCTCGGAATCTTTCTGCCCCGTAGCGCGATAACCCAAAGAGCGGTTTTTCCGACATACTTAAAGATGAGAAACAGCGATATGAGCGCCAGGAATACCACCGTCATGGCGGTAATCATCATGGCTACGCCGGTAGGATCGTATGTTTTAAAGCGGTCGCTGGCGGCCTCCAGCAGCACCAGCGCATTGTTGGTGCTGGGCGTGGTGAGCTCGCAGAAGCGCCATGCGCCTGCGCCATCTTCGGTGCGGCCGTAGCTCACATCGGGGGTTTGCTCAGGGTAGGAAACGCTGTCAATAATCGTGTGCCCGTCGCTGGCGACGAGCGCCAGAAAGCGCGTGTCGTCTATCCTGAAGTTGAGGTGGAATGTGCCGTGCGTGGGCTTGTTGTCAGCCCAAAAAACAACGTGCTGCCGCGGCTTGATGCTCGTTAGCACGTCGCCCTTGGGAATGGGGTACTTTTTGAGGTTGTTGACGTCGTCGCTCAGGTAGCACCCGCCAATGTCCACCGTGCCATACGAGGAGTTGAAAATCTCAATCCACGAGCTGCGCTCGCCAAAATCGTCCTCGTAGTTGGTCTTGTTGATGGCCATAAACTCGTTGAGGCGCAAGTCGGTTGCCCGCTGCCCCTGCACGTCGGGCGACCACAGCATTGCCATCGTAAGGGCAAATATCCCCGACGCTCCAATTCTCCGGCCTGCCGAAAAGAGAGGAGCGAAAAAACGCGCGTCGAAAAATCGTCGAATCATTGATTTCATTTGGGCTATATGAATGTTTACAGTGGCAAGTTATCGTGTTTTTTTGCGGGGTTATTCTGCTTTTTGGTGGACAGCTGCTGTAGCGCACGGATGATGCGAAACCGCGTATTTGTCGGCAAAATAACGTCGTCGATGTACCCGTAGCGGGCGGCGTTGTAAGGGTTGGCAAACTTCGATACGTACTCCGCCGTGCGGGTTTCCACCACCTTTTGCGGGTCTCCGGCGGCGGCAATTTCCTTGCCGTAGAGCACCCCAATAGCGCCCTGCGCCCCCATGACGGCAATTTCGGCGCTAGGCCATGCATAGTTGAGGTCGCCGCGCAGCTGCTTGGAGCTCATCACACAGTGAGCGCCGCCGTAGGATTTGCGCAACGTTACCGTAACCTTTGGAACGGTGGCTTCGCCGTATGCGTAGAGCAGCTTTGCGCCGTGCAGGATAACGCCGCCGTACTCCTGCGCCGTGCCGGGCAGAAATCCGGGTACGTCCACCAGCGTAACCAGCGGGATGTTGAAGGCGTCGCAGAAGCGCACAAAGCGGGCAGCCTTGCGCGAGGCGTTGATGTCGAGCACGCCGGCAAGGTACTTGGGCTGGTTGGCCACCACGCCCACCGAGATGCCGTTGAACCGCGCAAAGGCCGTGATGATGTTGGGCGCAAAGGCGCCCTGCACCTCAAGGTACTCCTTGTTATCGACAATAAGCCTGATGACGTCGCACACGTCGTAGGGCTTGGTGGGGCTGTCGGGGATAATTTCGTTGAGCGACTCCTCCTGGCGGTCAATGGGGTCGGTGCAGACGGCCAGCGGCGCTTCCTCGAGGTTGTTCTGCGGCAGGTAGCTCACCAGCTTGCGGATGAGCGCAAGACCCTCCTCCTCTGTGCCGGAAACGAAGTGCGCCACGCCCGACTTGGAGGCGTGCACCGATGCTCCGCCCAGCTGCTCCTGCGTTACGTCTTCGCCCGTTACGGTTTTCACCACCTTGGGTCCGGTGAGGAACATGTAGCTGGTGTCCTTCTTCATGATGGTGAAGTCGGTGAGGGCGGGCGAGTACACCGCGCCGCCTGCGCAGGGGCCAAAAATGGCCGAAATTTGCGGGATAACGCCCGACGCTAAGATGTTGCGCTGAAAGATTTCGGTGTAGCCCGCCAGCGCGTTTACGCCTTCCTGTATGCGAGCGCCGCCGGAGTCGTTGATGCCGATTACGGGCGCGCCCATCTTCATGGCCTGGTCGAGCACTTTGCACATTTTGAGCGCCATCGTTTCGGAGAGCGACCCTCCAAAAACGGTGAAGTCCTGGGAAAAGACGTAGACCAGCCGCCCGTCGATAGTGCCACACCCTGTGACAACGCCGTCGCCGGAGTAGGTTTCCTTTTCCATGCCAAAGTTTGTGCAGCGGTGCTCCACAAACATGTCAAACTCCTCGAAGCTGCTTTCGTCCAGCAGCAGCGCAATACGCTCGCGCGCCGTGAGTTTCCCCTTTTTGTGCTGCGACTCAATGCGAGTCTCTCCGCCGCCTAAGCGGGCTTTTTCGCGCCGCTTGACCAGCTCCATTACCTGTTCCTTTTCTATGCTCATAACTATTTCAAATTCTTTGGATTTCAAATTTCAGATTTCGGAACTTCCCCAACGTTTTAATGTTCAACTTTTTTCGCACAGCTCCGTCAGCACGCCCTGCGTAGATTTGGGGTGCAGGAATGCGATGGTAAGCCCCTCAGCGCCCTTACGCCCCTGCTTGTCGATAAGCTGCACGCCCTTGCCGGCCACTTCAGCCAGCGCGCTGTTCACGCCGTCCTCTACGGCAAAGGCCACGTGGTGCACGCCCTCGCCCTTTTTTTCGATGAACTTGGCAATCGTACCTTCGGGGTCGGTGCTTTCGAGCAGCTCAATCTTGGTTTGGCCTACCATAAAAAAGGCAGTCTTCACCTTCTGGTCAGCCACCTCCTCAACGTTGTAGCATTTTAGACCTAATATGTTTTCGTAGTAAGGGATAGCATCCTGCAAACTTTTTACGGCAATGCCAAGATGCTCAATGTGGGAAACTTTCATTGCAAAAATTTTTTTTGAAAAATTTGTACGAAGATACTCAAAAATCAGCAAACAGAAAAAGTAGTTTTCAAATGTTCCCACAAAATGCCATTAACTTACTTGTTACCAGCAAAATAAGATGTCGATAAATAATTTTACTCCACAGAATTTTCAGCGCCAACAGCTGCGATTTGACGGCGCAAAAGGCAATTTTTCCCTCTCCATTGATATGCATTGCCATTAGCTACCATAACCTTTCGCGCGAAGCGAAGAAAGCCATAACATGCATCAATACAAGCTATCAAGCTATCCGGCAGAAAAGGCGAAACCTGCTACAGCCCGTTCGATTCGCGCGCTGCCGGTTTGCCACCCCGCGAGGCGGGCGAGTTTGCTTTTGCCTGCGGGCAAAGAATTTTGGCGCGCATCCGGCGCAAAGTCAGGAAAAATAGCTACTTTTGCACCACAAACTATTTACGCACCAATGCAAGCAATCAAGCCAAGGCTTACTAAGCATCACATGTTCATCATCTGCATATTGACCATTTTTGCGGGAGGGGTTGAGGGGCAAACGTTTTCGTCGAGCAACGGCTTACCGCCCGAGCCGAACGTCGTTGTAGACCAGCAGTACTTGCCGCAAAACGTGCGCACGCCGGTGTTGCCCCGCTCGCTTGACTTTGCGGGCGAAAAAATCCCGCTTGAAAACTTCGATACGCGCGAAAGCCTTGAGCGCGAGCTTATGGTGAACATGTTCTGGCACTCGCAAACGATTTTTATCATTAAGCAAACCAGCCGCTTCTTTCCCACCATTGAGGCCATCCTGAAAAAGAACAACATCCCCGATGACTTTAAGTACCTGTGCGCTGCCGAGAGCGGCCTGCAACAGGTGGTATCGCCTGCCAAGGCGGTGGGCTTCTGGCAGCTGATGCCTGCCACCGCCAAGGAGCTGGGGCTGGAGGTGAACGACGAGGTGGACGAGCGCTACCACATCGAAAAGTCTACATGGGCAGCCTGCCGCTACCTGCAACGCTCCTACGACCTGTTTGGCAGCTGGACGCTGGCGGCAGCCGCCTACAACATGGGAGAGAAAGGCCTCACGCAGCAGATAGCGCGACAAAAAGCGATATCCTACCACGACTTGCGGCTGAACGACGAAACGGCGCGCTACCTTTTTCGCATTCTGGCGTTCAAGCTCATCATCTCCAACCCGCAGCAGTACGGCTTTTACATTCCCCTGACCGAAATGTATCCGCCCTACCGCTACCGCGAGGTGGCCGTGAGCACATCTGTTGCCAGCTGGGCTGACTTTGCCATACAGTACAACACCAACTACAAAATTCTGAAAATCCTGAACACGTGGCTGCGCGACGCCGCGCTGACCAACAAGAACAAGCGCACCTACTACATCAAAGTGCCGGAGGCCGGGTTCAGGGAAAATGCGTATAGCAGCAGACAAACTAAACACCGTTGACCACACACACCATGGAAGAAACCAAAATCGAAGTCGTTGGGGCGCGCGTTCACAACCTCAAAAACATAAGCGTTACCATTCCACGCAACGCGCTCACGGTAATCACCGGGCTGAGCGGCAGCGGCAAGTCGTCGCTGGCGTTCGACACCATCTACGCCGAGGGGCAGCGACGCTACTTAGAAACGCTGTCGTCCTACGCGCGGCAGTTCCTGGGCAACATGGAGCGTCCCGACGTGGAGCAAATTACCGGCCTAAGCCCCGTAATCTCAATTGAGCAAAAAACAACTTCCCGCAACCCCCGCTCGACCGTGGGCACAACCACCGAAATCTACGACTTCCTCCGCCTGCTGTTTGCCCGCGCCTCCATAGCCTACTCCAAAAATACCGGCGAACAGATGGTGCGCTACACCGACGAGCAGATTGTTGACCTGATTATCGAAAAGTTTGCCGGACAAAAGCTGCTGGTGCTCGCCCCCATCGTGAAGGGGCGAAAGGGGCACTACAAAGACCTGTTTGAGCAGCTGGGGCGAAAGGGCTACCTGAACGTGCGCGTGGACGGCGAGGTGCGCGAAATCCACCCGATGATGAAGCTCGACCGCTACAAGGCACACTTTGTGGAGCTGGTTGTCGATAAGCTAATACCCGGCGCCGGCGCTAACAACCGCAAACGCCTGCGCAACGCCATTGCCACCGCCATGCAGCAGGGCAACGGCACCATGCTGGCGCTAAACGCCAAAACAGACGAGACGCGATTCTACAGCCGATTCCTCATGTGCCCCACCACGGGCATTGCCTACAGCGAGCCTGCGCCGCACTCGTTTTCGTTCAACTCTCCGCAGGGCGCCTGCCCCCGCTGCAACGGGCTGGGCGTTGTGTCTGAGGCCGACGTGGACAAAATTATCCCCGACCGGAAGAAAAGCATCCACAGCGGCGGAATAGCCCCGCTGGGGGCAGAAAAAGGTAACCTCCTCTTCCTACAGCTGGAGGCCATAGCCAAAAAGTTTGGCTTTTCGCTCAGCGATCCCATCGAATCCATACCCGCCGAAGGGCTGGAGGCCGTGCTGTACGGCACGCAGGAGGGCTTTCGCGTGGACGGAAGCAAAATTGGCGGAGCGTCGAACTACTACCTCAGCTTTGAGGGCGTTATCAGCATCATCGCCAACCGGCACGACCGGGACGATGAGCAAGCCCAAAGCTGGGCAAACAAGTACGTGTCGCAAAAGACATGCCCCGCGTGCTATGGCTCGCGCCTCAAGGAGGACGCGCTGTTTTTCAAGGTGGCCGACAAAAACATCGCCGAGCTCGCAGACATGGACATTGAGTCGCTCGCCGTTTGGTTTGCCGAGCTCGATCCGCACCTCTCGGACAAGCAGCGCGCCATAGCCTCCGAAATCGTGAAGGAGATAAGCAGCCGCCTCTCGTTCCTGATGGACGTGGGGCTGGGCTACCTTTCGCTCAGCCGGAGCAGCGTAACCCTGTCGGGCGGCGAAAGCCAGCGAATACGCCTGGCCACGCAGGTTGGCTCAAAGCTGGTCAACGTCCTCTACATCCTCGACGAGCCGAGCATCGGCCTGCACCAGCGCGACAACATCCGCCTCATCGAGTCGCTCAAAAAGCTGCGCGACGAGGGGAACTCCGTCATCGTGGTGGAGCACGACGAGGAGATGATGCGCGCCGCCGATTGGGTGATTGACGTGGGGCCGGGCGCAGGCATGAGCGGCGGAAAAATCGTCTTTCAGGGAAAAATTGGCGAGACCGTCGGCTCGGACAGCGACTCGTCGGCGTCGCTCACAATGCAGTACCTGCGCGGCGAAAAGAAAATACCCATCCCCGAACGCCGCCGCGAGGGGTCGGGCAGGTCGATAGTCCTGGATGGAGCAACCGGCAACAACCTCAAGAACGTTACGCTGACCCTGCCTCTGGGAATGTTTGTCTGCATTACCGGCGTATCGGGGAGCGGGAAGTCATCGCTCATCAACGAAACGCTACACCCCATCCTGAGCAGGACGCTCTACCGCTCGCTGCAAACACCCCTGCCCTACCGCGAGATCACGGGCGCGGCGAACATCGACAAGGTGGTGGAGGTAGACCAATCGCCCATAGGACGCACGCCCCGCTCAAACCCCGCCACCTTCACCGGCGTTTTTGGCGAAATCCGCAAGCTTTTCGAGTCCACCCCCGACGCTAAAATTCGCGGATACAAGGCCGGACGATTCTCCTTCAACGTAAAGGGTGGACGGTGCGAGGAGTGCCGCGGCGCAGGCGTGCAGTCCATCGAAATGAACTTCCTGCCCGACGTGTACGTAACCTGCAAAGCCTGCAACGGCAAACGCTACAACCGCGAGACGCTGGCCGTGCGCTACAAGGGGAAAAACATCAGCGACGTGCTGGAGATGACCATCAGCCAGGCGTTAGACTTCTTTGAGAACATCCCCGCCATTGTCCGCAACCTCAAGGCTATGCAGGACGTTGGCCTGGGGTACGTGGCGCTGGGACAGCCCGGTACAACCCTTTCGGGGGGCGAAAGTCAGCGCGTGAAGCTCGCCGCCGAGCTCGCCAAGCGCGACACCGGAAAGACCCTCTACATCTTTGACGAGCCTACAACAGGCCTCCACTTCGAGGACGTGCGCGTGCTCCTCGATGTGCTAAACCAACTGGTTGACCGCGGCAACACCGTCGTCGTTATTGAGCACAACATGGATGTGGTGAAGGTTGCCGATTACATCATAGACCTTGGACCAGAGGGAGGCGCGGGAGGCGGAAGAATCCTCTGCGCCGGAACGCCCGAAGAAATCTGCAAAAACAAGGAAAGCTACACCGCCCAACAACTCGCGAAGGTGATATAAATTCAAAGATTCAAAAATCGTATGGAAACTTTGTATCTTTCTGCAAGCTATTGGGATGTTTCCCCATGCCGCCGAAGTTCAAAGAATCTTTGAATTCTTGAATCTTTAGAATGTCAAAAGTTGATTCTTTCCTTTTCTATTACGAGGGGGCGCTTGCGCACTTGCGTGTGGATGGCGCCAATGTACTCGCCAATGATGCCGATGAAAAAGAGCTGCACGGACGAAAAGAAAAACAGCCCAATGATTAACGGCGCCATTCCTGCCGAAAAGGTTTCCCAAAAAACCAGCTTGTAGATGAAGTAGACCACAGCTACCAGCAGGCTAATCAGCGCCACGCCAAAGCCAATGAAGCTCGCCAGCCTCAGCGGAAGCTTGGAGTGGTTTATGAAGCCCAACATGCCAATGTCGTAGAGCGCGTAAAGTTTGATTTTGCTCTCTCCGTGAAGTCGCTTTGGCTGCACGAACGGAACGGTGGCGTACTCAAAGCCCAGCTCGCTCACCAGCCCGCGAAAATAGGGGTAGGGATCGTCGATGGTGCGGATAATGTCTATAAACTTTTTGTCGTACAATCCGGAGCCGGTGAAGTTTTTTATCTGCTGACTTCCCTCCGAGAACTTGTCCAGCACGCTGTAAAACATTTTGCGAAACAGAAACATCAGCGGATTCTCCTTGCTTTTGTTCTTTACCGGACAAACAATTTTGTATCCTTCCTCCCACTTCTTGAGCAGCTCGGGCAGCAGCTCGGGCGGGTCTTGCAGGTCGGCGACCATGGCAACTACCGCATCGCCGTATGCCTCTCGTATTCCGTAAAACGGCGAGCGAATGTGCCCGAAGTTGCGGACGTTTACAATAATTTTCAGGTTTTTGTCCTGCGCGGCGAGCCGCTTTAGGATTTCGACCGTCGTGTCGGTGGAGGCGTTATCGATAAAAATGTGCTCGTAGCGGTACTGCGGCAGCTGCTCGAAAACAGCCTTTACCCGGCTGTAAAGAATCTCCACATTTTCCTCCTCGTTGAAGCAAGGGGTGAGAACAGATATTAATTTTTTCATATTTTTAATTTCATATATTAACTCCATAGTAAGTTTTAGCATCCCAGCACGGTAACGTTGGTGGCTGCGTCCACCTGCCAGGTGATGCGCTCGTCCCACGGTAGCTCCCTTGCCGCCGGACGGCGGTCGAAGATTACCAGCCACGCCGGTGTGGAGGAGTCTACCTTGTCGCGGTAGCCGCAAATTTGCTCCAACCCCTCCTCGCGCACCACGTCGGGGGTATCGTAGTAGTACACCAT
>JAIRSZ010000041.1 GCA_031255195.1 Prevotellaceae bacterium
CACTCTTACAGCAGCGCTGTAATGTTGGTCGGAGGCTCTTTTGCAAGAGGCCTGCAAAGGTAGCTATAAGTTTGTGATTTCCCAAGAAAAATTGAGGCTTGGATTGGGAATTTTTGAATATAATACAGACAAAGTCAACATTGATGCAAAAGGAAATCCTATCAAAAGCTTTGAACCTGACGCTTGACAGGACGTTACTCGAATAATTTTTCCGAAAAGATTTTACATCGCCACCAAAAATTCAAACCGTAACGAGGTGTTTTTATGCTTGAATTTTTTGGCCGATTGGAGCTGTATGGTGTGAGTACGGTTGGCCTTCTCAGCCCTTATTTTTTCACCAACTCTTCCGCCCGCTTCATAGCCTTGCTGATGTGATCGAATATGTTGTCTGCGCCAATAACGTCGTACAGCCCGTCGGTTTTCAGCGAGCTCTCTACCGATGGATTTACGCCGGAGAGGAGGATGTGTATTTTTTCGCCCTCGCACTTTCGGTAGAAGCTGCGGAGGTTGCGCAGCCCCGTGGAGTCCATAAAAGGCACTTTGCGCATACGTATGATGCGCACCTTTGGCGGCTTGACTACTTGCTTCTGCGCCTCCTCAAACGTGTTGGCAACGCCAAAAAAGAAAGGTCCGTTTATCTCAAAAACGTCAACATCTCTGGGGATGTCCAAAGCCTCCTCCGTGAGCACCTCCTGCTCGCTTTCGCCCGGCGCAATTTTTTCCCTGACAACCTGAATTCCCATAGTTTTTGATACGCGGCGAACAAACAGGAAGAGCGCCAGAATCAACCCTACCTCAATGGCAATGGTGAGGTCAAAGACAACGGTCAGCAGGAAGGTTGTCAGCAGCACGGCCACCTCCGAGCGGCTGTTGCGGAAAATGCCCACAAACGAGCGCCACTCGCTCATGTTGTAGGACACCACCACGAGGATACCCGCCAGGCACGACATGGGGATAAGCTTAGCCCATCGCGCAAAAATGAGGAGAATGAGCAGCAGCGTCAGCGCGTGCACTATGCCGGCTACGGGCGTTCGCCCGCCGTTTTTGATGTTGGTCATTGTGCGGGCAATAGCGCCGGTGGCGGGAATACCGCCAAAGAGCGGCGTAACGATGTTTGCCACGCCCTGCGCAATGAGCTCGGTGTTGGAGCGGTGTCGCGCGCCAATAGCGCCGTCGGCAACCATAGCCGACAGCAGCGATTCAATAGCTCCAAGCATGGCGATGGTGAAGGCCACCGGCAGCAGCTTCCTGAACGAGGCAAAATCGATGCTCGGAACGGCAGGGGCGGGAACGTTGGCCTCAATTTCGCCAAAGCGACTGCCGATAGTCTCCACCGGCAGATCGAAGACGGTAGCAACTATCGTCGTTATTACAATGGCAATGAGCGTGCCGGGGATGAGCTTGTTGATTTTAGCCCAAAAGAACGACACGAAAACCGTGAACAGGGCAATGCCCGTAGCGTAGGGATTAACCGACGAAAAGTGGCGAAAGTACGCCCCCCACTTCTCGTGAAACTCCGCCGGATTTTCCGACATCGTCAGCCCAAAAAAGTCTTTGATTTGCGTAGAAAAAATTACCAGCGCAATGCCGCTGGTGAAGCCCACAATTACCGGATAGGGCATGAACTTGATTACGTCGCCCAGCTTGAGCAGCCCCATGATGACGAGCAGGATGCCGGCCAGAAAGGTGGCAATCATCAATCCCAGCAGGCCGTAGGTGGCCACCACGCCTGCAACAATCACAATAAAAGCGCCCGTAGGCCCTCCTATCTGTACCCTGCTGCCGCCCAGAAACGAAACGATGAATCCGGCGATAATGGCCGTGATGATCCCCTTCTCCGGCGTTACGCCCGAAGCAATACCAAAGGCTATGGCCAGCGGAAGCGCAACAATGCCCACTATGACGCCGGCAATGACATCCTGCACCAGCTGCTTGCGGCTGTAGCTCTTTATGGTGGTCAGCAGCTCAGGATGGAATATTTCAGATTTCAATTTTTTTTCAAACAAAAAAAGTTCAACATGCTCAACCGTCTGAGGTCAGCGTAATCTACTTTTTCACCAGCACGTTTTCGTACCCCTCAATAATATCTTTTTCCCGCACGTCGTTGAAGTTGGCCAAGTTCAGCCCGCAGTCGAAGCCGGTGGTAACCTCCTTCACGTCGTCCTTGAAACGCTTGAGCGAGGCCAATTCGCCATCATGCAGTACAATGCCGTCGCGGATTACGCGCACCTTGGTGTTGCGGGTAATCTTGCCTTCGCGTACAATGCAGCCTGCCACCGTGCCCACCTTGGCGACACGGAATACCTGCAACACCTCCACCGAGCAAACCACCTCCTCTCTGTACTCCGGCGCGCGCATACCCTCAATGGCATCCTTGATTTCGTTGATAGCGTCGTAGATAATGGAGTAGGTGCGCACCTCGATTTCCTCCTGCTCGGCCAGCTTGCGGGTGGCTGCCGACGGGCGTACCTGAAAGCCAATAATGATAGCTTCGGAGGCCACAGCCAAGTGCACGTCGCTCTCCGAGATAGCGCCCACCGCCTTGTGGATTACGTTCACCTGCACCTGCTCCGTCGAGAGCTTGAGCAGCGCGCCGGTCAACGCCTCCACCGACCCGTCCACGTCGGCCTTTACAATAATGTTGAGCTCCTTGAAGTTGCCAATGGCGAGGCGGCGGCCTATTTCGTCGAGGGTGATGTGCTTTTGCGTGCGCAGCCCCTGTTCGCGCTTAATCTGCTCGCGCTTGTTGGCTATTTCCCGCGCCTCGCGCTCGTCGGCCATCACGTTGAGGGTTTCGCCTGCCGTTGGCGCGCCGTTCAGCCCAAGTATTTCGACGGGCGTAGATGGGTAAGCTTCGATAATCTTGTTGCCGCGCTCGTTGTACATGGCCTTCACGCGGCCGGTGTACTGTCCTGACAGTATCACGTCGCCAACGCGCAGCGTGCCGCTGTGCACCAGCATCCGCGCCACGTACCCGCGCCCCTTGTCGAGCAGCGACTCAATGATGGTGCCCTGTGCGCGCTTGTTGGGGTTGGCTTTCAGCTCAAGCATGTCGGCCTCAAGCAGCACTTTTTCCAGCAGCTTGTCGACGTTCACACCGTGCTTGGCCGATATTTCCTGCACCTGATATTTTCCGCCCCAATCCTCCACTAAGTAGTTCATCTTGGAGAGCTGCTCGCGGATTCTGTCGGAGTTAGCGCCCGGCTTATCAATCTTGTTTATGGCAAAAATCATGGGAACGCCTGCCGCCACAGCGTGGTTGATAGCCTCCACCGTTTGTGGCATTACGCTGTCGTCGGCAGCCACAATGATGATGGCAACGTCGGTAACCTGCGCTCCGCGAGCGCGCATGGCGGTAAAGGCTTCGTGTCCGGGGGTGTCGAGGAACGTTATCACGCGCCCGTCGCTCAGCTCCACGTGGTAAGCGCCTATGTGCTGGGTGATGCCGCCCGCTTCGCCCGCAATCACGTTAGAGTTGCGGATGTTGTCGAGCAGCGATGTTTTGCCGTGGTCAACGTGCCCCATGACCGTAACTATGGGCGGACGCGGGAGCAAGTCTTCCGGCTTGTCTTCCTCCTGCTCTATAAAGCCCTGCGTGTCGGCGGTGACAAACTCCACCTGGTGTCCAAAATTTTCTGCAATCAGCGCAATGGCCTCCGCATCCAAGCGTTGGTTGATGGACACCATGAGGCCAAGATTCATGCAAGCGCCTATCACCTCGTTGACCGAAATGTCCATCATGCGCGACAGGTCGTTGGCGGTAACGAACTCCGAGAGGCGGAGTATTTGCTTTTCTTGCTCGCGCTGCTCTATTTCTTCCTGCATACGCTGGCTAATGGCCTCCCGCTTGTCGCGCCGGTGCTTGGCGGCAACCTTGTGCTTGGAGGTTTTTTCGAGCATCTTGGCCAGCGTATCCTTTATCTGCTTGTCCACGTCCTCGGCGTTCACCTCCTGGCGGACGGGACGCTTGGGCTTTTTCTTGGGATCTTTTTTGTGCTGCTCGTGCTGTTGCTGCTGCTGCTTGGCAACCTCCTTGCCCTCTTTGGTGACGTTTACCGCAACGCCCTTAATGCGCTTGCGCTTGCCCTTGCGACGTCCGTGCTTGGCATCCACATCTTCCTTTCGGAATTGGCTGAGGTCTATTTTTTCGCCTGTAAACTTTGGCCCTTCCAGCTTATCTACCTTTGTTGGGATAAACTCCACCTCCTTCTTGGCAGGTGAAGATTCTGCGGCGGGTGCAGGTTTCGTGGCGGGTGCAGGTGATGCAGTCGCTGCCGCAGGCGTTTCCTTTTTCTTCTCGTCTTTCCTGCCTTTTTCCTGCCCTGTACCTGCTGCCTTAAGAGCATCATCCTGCTTTTTAGCCTTCGATTTTTTTCTCCTCTTTTTTCTTTTGGACGACGTAGCGAGCGCGTCCAAGTCTATTTTGCCTACTACTACTACCTTTACACTTCCTTTTTCGGGAGTTTGGGTTGCTATTACATTCTCTTCGCTTTTCGCCACCGTTTTCTCAGGCTCTGCTGCCGGACGCTTTTCCTGCGCCTCCTCTTTTTCTTCCCGATGCTCTGCTTCCGGTTTTGCTGTCGGCTCTTCTGCTTTGGGAAGTTCCTCCGTCGGCTTCGCTGCCGATTGGGGTTGCTCCTGCGTTTTCTCCTGCGGCTGCGTTTTCTCCTGATGCTCTACCTTTTCCTCCTGCGGCTGCTTTTCTTCCTTCGGCTGAGGTTGCGGCGTTTCCTGTGGTTGCTTTACTTCCTGCTCCGGTTGCGGTTGTTCCTGTGGTTGCTCTTCCTGCTGCGGCTGCTGCTGCTGTTTTGGTTGTTGTTGCGGTTGCGGCTCTTCCTGCTGCGCTGCTTTTGGCGGCTCAGGGACTGCTGCTTCTTTTTTGGGTGTTTGCTCTTTTGCCTTGGCGGAAGATTTTTTCCCTTTGGCGGAAGAGGTCACGTCAGCTTTTGCGCCTGTCGCTTTCCCCTTCGACAAAGCGGACTTATCCGGCGCAAGCGATGTGTCTTTGATGATAAGCGGCTTGGGTTCGTTGGGCTCTTCTTCCTCCTTGACCTTTTTCGGCGTCACCACCATTTTCTTTGCAGCTTCCCTGTCTTTCACGCTTTGCTCGTTTCCAAATTCTTTGGCAAGGAGCGCATAAGCATCCTCCGAGATTTTGGCGTTGGGGCTGGCATCTACGGCAATGCCCTTCTTCGCCAAAAAGTCAACAATGGTGTGAAGACCCAAGTTGAACTCTCTGGTGACTTTATTTAATCTTACCGTATTTTCTGCTTGCGACATAGAAAAATTTTAAATGCTAACTGTACCTGAATCCGGCACCCTTTATATAAAAACAAAAAACTCGCTGCCCGCTAACTCCTAAAAAATTTGTTCTTTTTACTCCTCAAACTCCTCCGACAGGATGCGCACCACCTCGTCCACCGTTTCCTCCTCAAGGTCGGTACGCTTCACCAGGTCGGCCTTGGGGATGTGCAGCACGCTCTTGGCCGTATCGCAGCCAATGGCTTTTAGCGCGTTGATAATCCACGCATCAATTTCGTCGGAAAACTCATCGAGGCTCACGTCCTCCTCCTGGCCAACGTCCTCGCGGAACACGTCTATTTCGTAGCCCACCAGCTGGCTGGCCAGCCGGATGTTAAGCCCGCCCTTACCGATGGCCATAGAGATTTCGTTGGGTTGAAGGTACACCTCGATGCGCTTGTTAGGCTCGTCGATTTTGGCGTTGGCTATTTTTGCAGGGCTCAGCGCGCGCTGCACCAGCAGCTGGATGTTGCCGGTGTAGTTTATCACGTCGATATTTTCGTTCCTCAGCTCGCGCACGATGCCGTGGATGCGAGCCCCCTTCATGCCCACGCACGCGCCCACGGGGTCGATGCGCTCGTCGTATGATTCTACCGCAACCTTGGCGCGCTCGCCCGGTACGCGGACTATTTTTTTGATGGTGATGATGCCGTCGAAAATTTCGGGAACTTCTATTTCAAACAGCCGCTCCAGAAATTCTGGGGCGTTGCGCGAAAGCGTGATGAAGGGCGTGTTGTTGCGCATCTCCACCTTGTGCACCACGGCGCGCACGGTGTCGCCCTTGCGCAGGAAGTCCGACGGTATTTGCTCGCTTTTGGGAAGTATCAGCTCGTTGCCCTCGTCGTCCAGCACGAGCGCCTCTTTTTTCCATACCTGGTAAACCTCGCCAACCACCAGCTCGCCGATGCGCTCGGTGTACTTGTTGAAGAGCTGCAACTTTTCCATGTCGGCAATACGTCCGGCAAGGTTTTGGCGCAGCGCGAGCACGGCGCGGCGGCCAAATTTTTGCAGCTTTACCTCGTCCGTCACCTCGTCGCCTATTTCGTATGTTGCGTCTATCTTTTGGGCTTCCGAGAGCGTTATTTCGTGCGTGCTGTCGCGCAGCGCGTCGTCGGCAACTATCGTGCGGTTGCGCCATATCTCAAAGTCGCCTTTATCTATGTTGATGATGATGTCAAAATTGTCGTCGCTGCCGTACAGCTTGAGCAGCGTTCCGCGAAAAACATCTTCCAGCACCCCTATCATTGTGGGGCGGTCTATGTTTTTCAACTCCTTAAACTCAGTAAATGTTTCCGTTAAGTTGATGTTTTCCATTTTTTAGTTAGTCGCAAAAAATGATTTTGTTAAATAAATTCGGGATTTTCAGATTTTACCTTATCGCCACTTTAGCGTTTGCTTCACCCATTTTACCTCGTCGTATGTCAGCTCCTGCACGTGGGCGACGAGCTGCTTGCGTTTTTTGCCATCAACGGCCTCCATCCTGGTATACTCCACCTCCAGCTTTTCTGCCGTTGCTCCGGTGAGCGTGGCGGTAAGCTTCTCCCCACTTTTTAGCAGAATTTCAACCTCTTTACCCATTGCCTTCAGGTACTGTGGCAACACCCTGAGCGGCTCGCCAAGCCCCGGCGAGCCTACCGTAAGCTCGTAGTCCTCCTTTTCGCGGTCAAACGCAGCCTCAATACCGCGGCTAATGGCCGCACAATCCTCTACGTTCAGGCCTTCTGGTTTATCCACAACGACCTCTATTTCGTTGGACGAGCTAACCCTCACATCCACCAGAAACATGCTGCTACCGGCAATGAGCTTTTCTACCTCCTGTGCTATGCTACTTGCGCTTATCATGTTTATTATAACAAACGAGGGGACTTTTTTGTCCCCTCATTTCCTAAGTTTGCAAGCGCAAATGTACTAATAATTCGCCCCACATGCAACTATTTAGCACAAAATCGTAACGTTTTGCAGCGAACAATCGCGTAAAGCGTTGTAGTACAAAGCGCAACGATGTGGAAAAAATCTTCTGTCTTTAGCCTTTATCAGCTGCCATACACTTCTTTTTTGTATGCCTTTAGCGTATTTTTCATGAGCGATACGATGGTCATGGGGCCAACACCGCCGGGCACGGGCGTAATGTAGCTGCACTTGGGCGCTACCTCGTCGAACTTCACGTCGCCCTTGAGCCGGAAGCCGCTCTTAGCGTCGGGTGCGGGGACGCGCGTAGTGCCAACGTCTATCACCGTTGCGCCCTCGGCCACCATGCCGGACGTGAGAAATTCCGGCTGCCCCAGCGCCGCCACAACGATGTCGGCCGTGCGGCAAATCTCCCCGATGTTGCGCGTGCGGCTGTGGCAAACGGTTACGGTGCAGTCGCCGGGCGTATCCTTTTGCGACAGCAGGGTTGCCAGCGGACGACCCACGATGTTGCTGCGGCCAAGCACCACGCAGTGTTTGCCCGACGTTGCTATTCCGTAGCGCAGCAGCAGCTCCTTTATGCCTGCCGGCGTTGCCGACACATACGAGGGCAGCCCAACGGCCATGCGCCCCACGTTGATGGGGTGAAAGCCGTCCACATCTTTTTTCGGGTCTATGGCCTCAATTACCCGCTGCTCGCTGATGTGGCGCGGCAGCGGCAGCTGCACGATGAAGCCGTCCACCTCGCCGTCGGCGTTGAGCTGCGCAATAGCCGCCAGCAGCTCCTGCTCCGTGGCGCTCTCCGCAAAGCGCAACACCTGCGACCGGAAACCGCACTCGCCGCACGCTTTTTCCTTGTTGGCCACGTATGTTTGGCTTGCCCCGTCGCTGCCCACAATGATTGCCGCCAGCTGCGGACGTCGCTTGCCTTCGGCAACAAGCTGCTCCACCTCGGCGCGAATTTCAGCCTTGATTTCGGCTGCTACTTTTTTTCCATCAATAATTTGCATTTGCCTTTAGAGTATGTAGCTGGGCGGTTATCAAAAAAAAACGTAAATCAATAAAATCGCTCAGCGTCTAAGTTCAGATTTTCGGATTTAGATTTAGTTTTCCGTTACATTTTTCCCATCATGCTCATCATTTTTTTTGCTCCGCCGTTGCTCACCGATTTCATCATTTTGCGGGTATCGTCAAACTGCTTTATCAGGCGGTTAACGTCCTCTATGCTTCGTCCGCACCCTGCGGCGATACGCTTGCGGCGGCTGCCGTTTATCACCTCTGGAAATTCGCGCTCATGCGGCGTCATGGACGAAATGATGACCTCCATTTTCTTAAATGCGTCGTCGTCAATGTCGATATTTTTCAGCACCTTGCCTGCGCCCGGTATCATGTTGAACAAGTCCTTCACGCTACCCATTTTTTTGATTTGCTCAATTTGGGTAACAAAGTCGTTGAAGTTAAACTGGTTTTTCGCTATGCGCTTTTGTATGCGGCGAGCCTCGCCCTCGTCGTACTGCTCCTGAGCGCGCTCCACCAGCGAAACGATGTCGCCCATGCCGAGTATTCTGTCGGCCATGCGGTCGGGGTAGAACACCTGCAACGCATCCATTTTTTCGCCCACGCTCATGAACTTGACAGGCTTGTTGACAACGGCGCGGATGGAAAGCGCTGCGCCGCCGCGCGTATCGCCGTCGAGCTTGGTGAGCACCACGCCGTCGAAGTTGAGACGCTCGTTGAACTCTTTGGCGGTGTTCACTGCATCCTGACCCGTCATGGAGTCCACCACAAAGAGGGTTTCGGAGGGCGATACGGCCTTTTTCACCGCAGCTATTTCGCGCATCATCTCCTCATCGACGGCCAAGCGCCCCGCCGTGTCGATGATAACCACGCCGTGCCCGTTTTTTTTGGCGTAGTCAACAGCGTTTTTGGCTATCTGCACGGCGTTTTTGTTTCCCTCCTCGGTGTAGACGTGCGCCTCCACCTGCTGCCCCAGCACTTTGAGCTGGTCTATGGCGGCAGGGCGGTAAACGTCGCAGGCAACGAGCAGCGGCGAGTAGCCTTTTTTGCGGATGAGCGCGGCAAACTTCCCCGAAAACGTCGTCTTACCCGATCCCTGTAGCCCTGCAATCAGCACTACCGCCGGGTTGCCTTTCAGGTTTACGTTTTCGGCCTCCTTACCCATGAGGGCAACCAGCTCGTCGTGCACAATTTTGGTCAGCATCTGCCCCGGCTTCACGGCGGTCAGCACGTTTTGCCCCAGCGCCTTCTGCTTAACCTCGTCGGTAAACGTTTTGGCCACCTTGTAGCTCACGTCGGCGTCGAGCAACGCCTTGCGGATTTCCTTGAGCGTTTCGGCAATGTTGATTTCGGTAATGCGGCCTTCGCCCCTCAGCGTTTTAAAGGCGCGCTCCAGCTTGTCTTGCAGGTTTTCAAACATAAAAAAAACTCCTATAAATTTTTGAACTTAAAATATTGCTACAAACATTTTTCCAGCCACTTTGAGAAGAACACGTCGTAAACGTAGAAAACGCCCTTTTCCTCGTACACCATTTCTCTGTCCACCAGCGCCGACAACGCTCTGCGGACGGAACTGTTTTGCTTGAGGCCGTGCCTGGCAATGAAGTCGGAGGCGCTGGGTCGGCTCACGCCGCCCTCGCGGGCAATGGCTTTCAGCAGCTGAAATTGGTACGTCGTCAGCAGATTTCTGTAGCTGTAGTAAATATCCTCCCGCTCCTTCAATATCAGGCGGTGCACGTGCTCCACGAGCTCTTTCGTTACCTTCTTTTCGCTATTCTCGAACAGCCTGTTGAAAAAATGCTGCACGTAAAACGTATGAACTCTGTAGTACGCCAACGCTTCTGTCACCAGGTCATTTGCGATAGCTTTGCCGCGCTCTGCAAATTTTTCGCGTATAAATTTGGCGTAGGCGGTAACTTTTATTTTTTCCAGAAACAAAAAGTCCGAGCTTTGGTAAAACGGTCGCCCGTAGTCCGAGAACATGGAAGTGAGCATGTGCTTGTTGCTTCCCGAAAAGATAAAGTTCACGTTGCTCAGGTGTTGAACGTGCGACCGCAAAAGCGCCTCAATATTTTTTTCGGGGTAGCAGGTAATTTGTTGAAATTCGTCAAAGGCCACCGCATACCTCGCCTCCTGCGCCGACAGGTAGCTGAACAGCGCCGACAAGCTTTTTTCGGTTTCCTGGCGCGTTTTATATTCCACGCCTATTTCCGGCGCGCCGGTAACAGGGTCAAAGGAGAGCTTTGCGCTGATGCCCGACAGGAGAATGGCGATTTTCTTCATGTAGTTTTTCGACTGCCGCCACTCCTGCTCCACAATGGTAGTACCGAGCAGCTTTATAAAGTCGCTCAGGTTGGTGGTAGGCATAACGTCCATGTACAGAGTTCGCCAACCTTTCTTTTTTTGCAGGTGGTAAAAAACATTCTTCACCAGCCCTGTTTTTCCTATTCTGCGCGCCGAAAGCAGCGTGAGGTTACGCCCGTTGATAAGAGCGCCGCTCACCGTTTTTGTTTCCTCGCTTCTGTCGCAAAAATAGGCAGGAGAGTGATAGCTTGCTACCACAAACGGGTTATCTATTTTTGTCATCTATGTATCATATTACATATCAAACCGTTACGATAGCGCAATTTGCGCCGCGCAATTTGCGCGGCGCAAATTGCGCTATGCAAATATACGGCATTTTGTTTGATAAAAAATATACCCGCTACTTTTTTTTACTTTCCCCTCTGAGGTTGAGGGGGCTACATTCTTTCCGGCAGCTCTATTCCCAGCAAATCCATTGCCGTTTTCAGCGTCTTGCCCACCTGTTGCAGCAAAGCCAGCCGCTGCTGCCTTACCGCAGCATCCTCCTCTTTCAAGATGGACACATCGTGGTAGTATTGGTTAAACTCTCTGGCAAGGTCAAAGGCGTAGTTTGCCACCAGCGCGGGCGAGTACTCAATGCCGGCCTGCGCTACAACCTGCGGAAAGTCGGCCATGTTTTTTATCAGCTCCACCTCGCGCTCTCCGGGCATGGCGGCGGCGGGGTTGGCCTCTGCCTGCTGCTCCTGCGCCTTGCGCAGCACCGAGCAAGTGCGGGCATACGTGTACTGTATGAACGGGCCGGTGTTTCCATTAAAATCTATGGATTCTTTGGGGTCAAAAAGCATGGTCTTTTTGGGGTCGACTTTCAGGATAAAGTACTTGAGCGCTCCCAGACCTACCATGTGGAACAGGCGTTGCTGCTCTTCCTTCGGTACGTCGGCCAGCTTGCCCAGCTCCAGCGAGGTTTCGCGCGCCGTGGCAACCATAGCGTCTATCAGCTCGTCGGCGTCGACAACCGTGCCCTCGCGCGATTTCATTTTGCCTTCGGGCAGCTCTACCATGCCATACGAGAGGTGGTAAATGTTGTCTGACCAATCGTAGCCCAGCTTTTTCAGGATGAGCTTGAGCACCTGAAAGTGGTAGTTCTGCTCGTTGCCCACCACGTAGATCAGCTCGCTAAAGCTGTACTCCATAAAGCGGCGTTTGGCAGTGCCCAAGTCCTGCGTCATGTACACCGACGTGCCGTCCGAGCGCAGCAGGAGCTTCTGGTCGAGGCCGTCGGGGGTGAGGTCGCACCACACCGAGCCATCCTCTCTTTTGACAAAAACGCCCTTCCGCAATCCTTCATCAACAAGCTCCTTGCCAAGCAGGTATGTCCGCGATTCGTAGTAGGTTTTGTCGAACGAAATGCCCAGCTTTTTGTAGGTAGCGTCGAAGCCTTCGTAGACCCATTCGTTCATTTTTTCCCACAGGTCAAAAACCTCGTCGTTGCCCTGCTCCCACGCGAGCAGCATTTTCTGCGCCTCCTGCATTATGGGCGCTTGCCTTTTGGCCTCGTCTTCAGGAACGCCCGTGTGCCTCAACACCGTCATCTGCCGCTTGTACTCCTTGTCGAATCTCACGTAGTACTCGCCCACGAGGTGGTCGCCTTTTTTACCCGAAGATTCCGGCGTTTCGCCGTTGCCGAACTTTTGCCAGGCCAGCATCGACTTGCAGATGTGTATTCCTCTGTCGTTTACCAAATTAACCTTGATTACCCGGTGTCCGTTGGCCGTGAGAATTTTTGCGACCGAGTGCCCCAGCAGGTTGTTGCGAATGTGCCCCAAGTGCAGCGGCTTGTTGGTGTTGGGCGACGAATACTCTACCATCACCGTTTTACCGGAGGGGGGAAAGTAGCCAAACGATGCGCTACCGGCTATTTCCAGGAGCTGCTCGCGCCAAAAATCTTTGGACATTTTGATGTTGAGAAACCCACTGACCACGTTAAAGGATTCCACCTGCGGCACGTTTGCCACGAGCCATTCGCCTACGTCGGCGCCTGTTTGCTCAGGCGATTTTTCGCTGAACCGCGTAAGCGGAAAGGCAACGAGCGTAATATCTCCTTCAAACTCTTTGCGGGTTTTTTGCAGCTGCATGGGTATGTTTTCGTCCCCGTAAAGGGCTTTTGTGCAATCTGCAACTCTTTGCGCAACGTATAACTCTACGTTCATAAATCAACTTTACAATTTGCGATGAACTAATGCAATAATTAAACTCCCCAAAAATGGGAAGGCGCAAAGTTAGCTATTTTTTGAGGAAAGGCAAATTTTTATTGCAGATTCAAAAAATCAAAAATCAAAAAAAATCAAAAATTCTGCAATTTCCGGAATTCACCCCCTGCTTTCTGCAACGCTTGGATTTTTGACGCTGCCGCCTGCACATTGCCGTCGGCAGCTACGGGCTGGGATTCCTCGCTTCGCGTTGGAGTGACGGAGGCAATGTTGCTTAATCCGACGCAAAGCGCGCGAGGCACGAGCAAGCGGAGCAGAGGAACTCCAGGCTGTAGCTGGCAACAACGAGCGTATGAAAATTGCCTCCCTTCGGGATGCCCGGACTTCGATTTAGAAACTTTCAAATTTCGATTTCGGAACTTCCAAACTTCGACTTAGAAATTTTCGGACTTCTATTTAAGGACTTCAGCTGCTGTATTTTATGCACTTTTGTCCATGTCTGTTCTCGAAAAAAAAGACATGCGATAATTTGAAATGCTCCCTTCCGAAAAAAAAATTTGCTTCGCATGAAAATATATGCTACATTTGCCCCAACTTAAAATCAGTAAAACACAGACAACATAAAAACAAAATGAACAGGTAACATAAAACAATATGTAAACTGAATATAATAGCTTTTACTTCTTATAGGCAGACCAGTAGAAATCACCAATTTTTTAAGTAGTCGCCTTGTAATAAGTAAAAGCTCGTGCATAATAGGGCACGAGCTTTTCTTGTTAGCGACTACGGGTGTTTGGTGATACCTACTGGGCTTGGACAAAAAGAAAGTTCGCGCCCTTTTTTTATGCCTTAAACTTTTAAGTACCGCGCAAGGGAAGCCGAAAACTTTACAGAGTAGGCAAAGTAAAAAAACAAATTATTATCATGAAAAAAATTTACCTAATGGCAGCAGCAGCGTCGATTGCTGCAAGCGTAGTGACAACCGGCTGCGGAGGGAGCAAGGCGTCGCTACAGAGCACCACAGGCCAGCAGGCAGTTGAGCAGGACATCTGCGAAAAGATGCAGGAGGAAAAGCCCGTGCTGCGGGCGGTGGGCATTGGGCAGCACTTCAAGGAGTCTACAGCCCGAAACATTGCCGAAGCGCAGGCTCGCGCGCAGTTTGCGCGGGCGCTGGCAACCGCAGTCACAACCGCCACATCGGAGGAAGCGTTCGACTTCAGCCTGTACTCCGGCGACAGCGGCACGGGAAACAGCGTTAACGACCAAGGCTCAAAGTCCAACGACCTTGTAGAGTCTGTGGCCAAGGAGGTGGTTGCCGGAACAGTACCCATCAAAATTTCCAAGTACATCCTCCCCAACAAGCAGTACAAAGTGTACGTTTGCCTTGAGTACCAAAAGGGGGTGTCGGCGCTGGCGGCAGAGGTTTCCCGAAAAGTGGAGCAAAAAATCCCCGACGAGCAAAAGCTGAAGATGAACTTTGAGTTTGAGCAGTACCGCAAGCGGGTACAGGCCGAGCTGGAGAAGAACAAGTAACAAAAATCAGCAATGCCATGAAGTGGAGTTCTACCATTATGCTGTTCCTGCTGGCGGCTGCCGCGCTCGGACAGGACGCTCCGCGCTGGGTGAACGACCGGTGGAGGGAAATGTATTTCCCGCTGAACCAATATTTTACCGGATTTGTCAGCGAATTTGCGCCCATCGGCGAGCCGGTGGAAAATGCCAGGGCACGAATGGAAAGCGAGGCCAAGCGAAAGCTCATGGAAAGCATCAGGGTTACCGTAGAGTCCAGCCAAACGATAGCCGACCAAAGCGTTGAGGAAAACGGCGTGGCCAAGCAGCTCCTGAGCTCGTACAGCTCGGTCATCAACACCTCGTCCAACGCAGAGATTGTGGGGATGAAGGCCGAGAGCTACTACGACAGAGGGGGCGATATGCTGTACGCCTTTGCCTACGCCAACAAGGGCGAGCTCAAGGAGTACTACAGGTCGGGCGTGGCCTTTGCCGTGCAGAAAATTGAGACGGCCATGCAAAGCGCCCGACAGCAGGAAAGCAGCGGCAACAAGGGGAGAGCAAAGAGGCTGTACGAGAGCGTACAGCCTCTCCTGGCCGAGCTGGAGCTGGCGCAATCGCTGCTCATTGCCGTGGGCAGCAGCAAGGAGAGCATCCAGACCGGAAAATCGCTGGCGCTAAAGTCGGAGCTCACCGCTGCGCTTGCGCGTATGCAACGAGCTATTGCCGTGTACATAACATCGGAGGAGTGGAATATTGACCAGCAGGTGCACCTGCTCGCGCCAAGGCTCAAGGCCGAGCTCGCCAAGCGAGGCTACAACTTTGTTACCACCCGCCAAAGCGCCGACTGGCTGCTCCGCATAGAAGCCTTCACCCACAAGGGTACTGAAACCAACGGCATCTACATTACGCACCTGGACGCCGAAATTTCTCTCGTGGAGCGGCAGACAGGGAAGGAAATTTACGGCAACGTTTTCTCCGGCTTCAAGGGCGGCGGGCTGGACTACAAGATGGCCGGACGAAAGGCCTACGACAACGGGCTACAGGCCATTGCAGACGAAATAGTGAAAAGCATTGAAAAGTAAATGCGGCAGCAAGATAGTAAACAACCAAATCTCAAAAAAAAAATATAACAACAAAAATGAAAAAAATTCTGATTTTAAGCGCCTGTATTTTATGGCACAGCGGCATTTTTGCCCAGGACAAAAAGGTGGCGGTGTTTGACCCCGCCGGTAGCGTGAGCGCAAGCACAAAAGAAATTATTCGCGAGGAGATTAGCAACGTCATTGTAAACACGCGCGGCTACTCGGTGCTGGAACGCCAGCTCATAAACAAGGTGCTGGAGGAAAACAAATTCCAGATGGGCGGCCTGGTGGACAACTCGCAAATTGGCGAAATAGGTAAAAAGATGGGCGCCAACGCGGTGTTTGTTACCAGCGTTACCCCCACAGGTGGCAACCTCTACATCTCGTTTAAGATGATAGACGTGCAAACGGCGCGCATTGAGATGCAAAAAACGGGAAAAACCACCAGAGGCGAAAGCGACATTGACGTTGTGGTGCAAAGGGTGGTTGGCGAAATGCTGGGGAGAGTGAACACCACTTCGTATAAGGACGTGCAGCCTGCACGCACCGCTCCCGCCACCTCACGCAACACCTCAAGCGGCGGCCTCCTTGCCAACGGTATGAAAGTGTACTACAAAGGACGGCTGCTGAACAGTAACGAGGTAAAAAGCATGATGGAAAACACCGACGCCTTGAGGATATACGAAAATGGGTTGTCAAGAGGGTTAATCGGCGCTATATTCGTCGGTGCGGGAATTGGCTTTTCTGTGGGTGCGCTTGGCCTGCTCGCTGAGGAGGGTGATTACAGCCTCATTTCTGCAGGCGCTATACTTGTTGGAACGGGTATTGTCTTTAGAGTCTTGGGAAAAAGTTCTGTAAGAAAAGCGGTGAACGCCTACAACGGCCAGCTATACTCGTCGACTGCTGCTCCAGAGCTGCAATTCGGACTTACCCGGCACGGGGTGGGCTTTGTGTACCGGTTTTAACGGGAAACACCGCCGCCCTTCCTACACCATACAGCAACAACAAACTATAAATAACCAAATCTCAAAAAAAAA
>JAIRSZ010000050.1 GCA_031255195.1 Prevotellaceae bacterium
GAGGAAGATTTTTTTCAAATTTTGACATAAAATAAGCGGGATGTTTTTTGCTACATCCCGCTTGATTTCTTGCCGTTAGCGCTTTGAGCGCGCCTTGCCGACCGGTGGGCCCAACAGGGCTTGAACCTGTGACCCCCTGATTATGAGTCAGGTGCTACTAACCAACTGAGCTATGGGCCCCAACTATCCGCCTTTTCTGCTTTCGCCAAAAAGGGGCTGCAAATATACAACTTTATATTGAAACTGCAAAATAAAAAAAATCACCGCTGACCACAAAAAATCACCAGCCATGAATTGATTACAAGCTATTGATTATGAAGATGGTTGATCGGATAATTAAACTTCGTTGCCAACGGGTACGGGTTGAGATTCCTCCGCTCAAATGCCTGAACTGTGATTTTTTTGATTTATGGTGATTTACGATGATTTACGGTGATTGCTGACGTACCACTCCTGCTTCTCCCCCTTTCCATCGCGCGCCCTCCCCGTCATTCCGTAGCGAAGCGGAGGAACCTCAACCCCTACCCGCGATGACAATGGTGGGCGGAATGACAGCGTAGTAGTGGGCGGAAGTGGTGCGTCAGCAATCACAGAGAATCACCAAAATCAAAGAAATCACAGTTCAGACAACAGCCGTCAGCAGCTACGGGCTGAGGTTCCTCCGCTGCGCTTGCTCGTGCCTCGCGCGCTGCGCTACGGAATGACGGCGGGGGGGCGTGCGTGGAGAAGAAGAAAAGGTGGTGTAGCAGTGGGGAAGAGTGCAATAAGGCAGGAATGGGAGGCTATATCTTCAAAAAAATGCGCTTCCTATACAGGTAATAGCATAGCATCCACTCAAGCCCTAACGCTACCAGCGCGGTTGAGACGGCCTGCACATGCTCCGAACATCCTAACCAACCGGCAAATCCTCCTGCAAATATGCCAACAAATCCATTAAACCATTGTACTCCTGCTGTTTGTGTAATCAGGTAAATAAAAATTGAGTTCATTCCCACTACGGCAAAAGGCGTTACAATTTTAACCATGCCCTTCACATCAATTAGCCAGTAGGAAAAAGCAAGCGTTAGAAGCGTCCATCCACCGGAGACAAAGATGAACGACACGGTGCATATCCGCTTGATTATGGGCGATACCCCAGAGAAGTCGAGCGCATAGCCGACCGCCAAAAGAGCAGCCCCCCACAGGCACAGCAGCCGCAGCTTGCTGAACTTGGCGTGCGAAGCGCTGAGCAGCAAACGCCCTGCCACTACACCCCAAATGGTGTGCGCCGCCGTGGGGATACAATTTATGGCCACCCACCCGCCGCCGTTGCTCATTTTGCCCATCAGCAGCAAATCTACCCACGAGCCAAAGTTTTCGTCCATCACAAACGGGCGGTTAAATCCTTGCACAGGGAAAAATCTGTACAGCAAATCGGTTGCCAGCAGCAGCGCAAGCGATACCAGCAGCTGCCACCTAACCCGCAGCCTCATAGCTGCGTAGGCAATAAGTATTGTCGCCGACAACTGCGCTAAAACGTTCCACAGCTCCCACACCAGCTTTCCGCTGTATGCGCACTGTATCCCCACGCCAAACGCCAGCAGCATCAGGCAGCGAATGAGGATGTGCCTCCAATTTTTGCGGTAGCTCCTGCTTTTTGCCTCGCGGCGAGCCAGCGAAAACGGCATGGCTACGCCCGCAATAAACATAAAAAAGGGCTGTATCAAATCCCAAAACCTGAAGCCGTGCCAGGGGTGATGGTGCATCTGCACCCACCCCATAACGTCGTACAACCCGGTAGTCTCCGCAACGAGCAGAAGCATTGTAACGCCCCGAAAAAAATCGAGGGATAGCACTCGACCGCTCTGCATTTTCTCGACAGTATTTTCCATTGAAGTTAAAAAAATCCGGCGCACGTTTTTTGTCCGTGCAGCCATTGCCGTATCATCGCTTAAAAGCTGTGCTTTAGCTGTCAGGCTTTCGGATTGCTCCGCTGCCTTTACAGCGGCTTTATCTCGAACATGTCAACATCGGGCGCCATGCCGGTTGGGTTGGCCAGACGAATTACGTTGCTGCCCTGCCGCAGCTCAACTTCAATGCTCGCCTCAGCTTGGCTGCCGCCGCCGCCAGAGGTAAGATTGGCCATGCGATGCTCCGTACCGTTGACAATCACCAACAAGCTGCGGCTTTCGGGGGAATAGTAGTGGAGCTTGAAGATGTACTTCCCGCCCTGCGAAACGTAAACGTCACGGAACTCCGCCCAGTTTTCGGGCGAGCCGCCCAGCCTGCTCATTATGTACCCTCCCGAAGCCGCAGCATCCGAAGCTTCCTCTGCCCGCGCCCCGCTGTAGCCGTCAACAATGGCCGTGTAAGCGTTCATAAAAGCGTCCTCGCCCTGATAGCAGCGCTTGTCGAAAGCAGATTCTCCCTCCAACCGGAGCATGGCAGCTCCGTGCGCCGGTACGAGCGTTTCGTAGTAGCCATCGAACAGCCCGACATCGGTTTTTGCCCACAAGTCCCGCACCTTGACTTTTCCGCCCAGCTGCACATCCTTGAAGGTAATGCGCAGGGTTTTCGGGGCATCCTCGCCGTTGAACAGGGCAACAGCCCGCACCGCGCCGCGGCGCGTTTCTACAGGCTTTGCCACCACAATGCAATGCCCCGAACGGCTGATCACCTGCGCCTGCAACCCCAGCGTATCCTGGTTGAGGGCAATCACCTCGCTGTTGGTAATAATATCGAGCGTGCTCCGTGGGATGGTGCGCAGGTCGCAGCCTACCATGAGCGGCGAGCTCATGATGCACCACAGGCCAAAGTGACTTTTCTCCTCGTCGTCCGTCATGCCTCGTCCTACCTGCATCATGTCCATGTCGTTGAACCGTCCGGGCGAGGCGTAGGCGGCAAGGTAGAGGTTTTGCTCAAAAATGTCGCGCACGCCCAGCAGCCCACCCTGATTTCCGCTGAAGCTGTTGCGAATATCGGCCGAAATGCGCCACGAGCCGCCCACCTTCGTTACCCACGTGCCGGGGAACGCCCAGCGGCAGATGTTAAAGCGTATTTCGCCGCCGGCCTTTGCCTTTGCGGAGCTCTGTATCGCATTCCAGATTCGAGTGTACTGCGTTTTTTCGTCCAGCCGCAGCCGGTCTGCGCCACAGAAGTCCACTTTGATGTAATCGTAGTCCCACTCGTCGAAGAAGGTTTGGACGTCCTGCTCCTCGTGGCCGAAGAAGCCCACGCCCAAGCCGAAGGCATCGTTGTCGTACATGGATCCGCAGGTGTTGTTGCCGGCCTCGGAGTAGATGCCCGCCTTAAGCCCCCGGCTGTGGATGTAGTCGGCCACCGCCTTCATTCCGTTGGGAAACTTTTTCGGGTGCGAAATCAGGCGTTCGTTGCCGTCGCGCCCGCCAAAGTAGCCATCGTCAATATTTACGTTGGCGTAACCGGCAGCTTTCAGCCCTTTGGCCACCATAGAGTCTGCCGTTTCCTTAATCAGGCTTTCGCTGATGTTTACCCTGAAGGTGTTCCACGAGCTCCACCCCATCATGGGGGTTTGGGAGCGTTGCGCCTGAGCTGCGCTGCCCACGGCAACGCCAAAAAAAAGTATTGGAACAAAAACAAAATGCTTCATTTGTATTAATGGTATTTACGTTAATTCTTATGATGATTGAGCGCAAAAGTACGCAATCCGTACAATTTCCGGCAAAAACTTTGCGAAAAAATGAGGTTAGCCCGCATGACGCTCTCCGTATTTTACGGTACAACAATGGAAAACAGCACGTTGTATCCTTTTTCGGTATCCCATACGCCGTTGTTGGCCAGCCGGATGGCGTAGTCCGGGTTGTCGGCAAGCGTTGGCTTGGGGTCAGGCAGGCTCAGCGCAACCTTGTAGCTGCCCGCAGGCAGGCTGCCCGGTATTTGCAGGGACATGTCCACCAGCTGACAGGCGTTACTCATCCAAAAGCGCGGGTTAATATCAGGTTGTTTAACCCGCTGCACCTCGCTGCCGTTTTCGGCCAGCAGCAGCAGGTAAACATCCCTCGGATTGTAGGGGGCTGCAAATCCGCTGTTGTACAGCAAGCACCTTATGCTGTACGGATTTCCCTTGCTCACAGCTATTTGCCTGTCGACATGCCGGAGCTCAAAGCGGTAACCCAGCTTTGACTTCACCTCGTCCATGCACCCATTCAGCGTCCAGCTGCCCAGCACGTTACTGTGGTAATCCTTGTTGAGGTACGACCAGTGGTAGTCCTGCATTTGCAGCAGAGCGTTTACGCAGCCGGAATACTCCGAGGGCGCGCAGGTTTCACCTCCCATGACCACGTAGCGGGCGTCGGCCTTGTTGTAGGCGCGCTCGTGGTCGCTGAAGAAGGTTCCCATGTCGTTTGAGGTTGCCAGGAAGCAATCGTTGTGGTAGGCCAGGCGCGCCTTTTTGCTCATGCCGTAAGCCTCGCCCTGCGTGAGCGTGTCGGCAAAGGAAATGTCGAGCAGCTTGAGCTTGTAGCCCGGCGTGCGCAGGCATACCATGCGCTCCGGCGGCAGCACGCTGAGCAGGGAGTCCACCAGCTGGCGGCGCTTAGCGACGTTTATAAATGCGCCTGTCCCATAGTGGTTGGTGTAGTACCATTCGCCCCAAACGCCAACAAACCCGGCCTCCATAGCAGCAATTACGTCAACGTACTCGTGCAGCAGCGGCTTCAGCTGGTGCAAATGCCCCAGCGTTACCTCAATGGGGGCGTCGTAAACGGCGGCGCTCTCGCTCCTTGAGTAGGCAAAGCGCAGTATGGTTTTAAAACCGTTTGCGCGGAGCGCCTTCATGTTATTCTCCACCAGCGTGAGCAGCGGCTCGTCGAGGGGCTTATCTACGTAATCCATCAGGTAGTAGACGTTGAAGGCCAGCGAAATATTTTGATTTTTGAGGCTTTGCAGGGCAGCGTTCGACATGGGCGAGCCGGCGGCGTTGTTCCACTCAAGGTGGCTGTAGAACCCTCGCTCAGGATTGCGTATTACCTCGCTGCTCGCCTGGAAGTAAATTCGCTGAAACCCCTCCTGTAGCGCGGTATCTATGCCTGCCGGTGCAGGAATTTCGCTATTCTCCTCTGCCTCTGTTTGCTTGCCTTCGCAGCAGGCAAGGGAAAAGGTAAGCCCTGCCATCCATAGAAAAGATATGTTAAATGTTTTCATACTGCCGTTTTTTACTTTACCGTTAATGAGGATTTTATACATTATACGCATGACTGCTGCCGAAGTTGTCCTGCTAACCGAACCAGGTAAAAATAAGGTTTTTTTCCCTCCATATCTACCGATGCTTTTTAATACTCTGTGCCATTGATTTTTAAATTATTAACATATGAATTATTTTGTATTTGGCGAAAAAAGATTCCTCGCTACCCCGTTACTCCGAGCATAGCGAGGAATCCTCCACTTTTACCAAGCTAAAGTTTTGGTTGTAAGGTCGTAGGTGTACATGTGGTTGTTGGAGGCGTTTTGTATCGGTGGCAACCCTCCTGCGTCAGCCCACTCAGCAGCCTGCAAGTAAAATCCTACCTCAATGGTGTTGCCGGTTGGCTTTAGCACGTCAGGAATAAGCGCTTTGTTCATGGAAATTTCGAGGCCTACCAAGCTATACGCTACTCCATCAAAGGTGGCTTTTGTTGTAAGGTCTTTTATTCCGCTCAACTCCCACAGCCCTGAGCCGGCAGGAAGCAGCTCAATACCTGCATTCCAAGTAGTACCGTATGGCTGGTCGAATCCCCGAAATGCGGCGTCACCGCTTTCCGAAGTCCATTCTGCGCTGTTAAGCTCGTTGAACTGAACAACAGCATCAGTAGGCTTATTTCCCCACATCCATGGCTCGTAGGTGTTTGGGGTGTTTGTCAACTTGAAGATTAGCGACAGATGTACCGCCACATCTTTTACCACTTCTGTGTAGAAGTAGATGTAGTTGTTGTCGCTGGTTACCTTTGCCTTAGTAATCCCGTAGAAGGAAGTAGCGGTATCCGGCATGTCGAATCCGGTAACGTTTGCCCAATCGGTAAAATTTCCGTCGACGTCCACAGCCGGCGTGTTGTTTACAAGGTCTACGGTTTTTGTGGCCTCGTCGGTTTTGGAGCCGTTGGTTACGGTGAGCTTCACCGTGTAGGATTGCTTTGCCGCGTACTTGTGCGAGGGAGCTTCTTCGGTAGAAGTTGCGCCGTCGCCAAAGTCCCAGCTGTAGGATTCTCCGTCTTCGGAATTGTTGGTGAACGTTACCGTCAAGTCGGATTTAATTTTAAACGCAAAGTCGGCGGTTGGCTGTGTGCCGCTACCGTTTGCATCGTCGTCGCTGCCACATGCAGCAAAGAGCACGCAGCCAAGGCTTAGTAAAGCCATTGTTTTCATCTTTTTTTTCATAACCTGTAAATTTTTTATTGGCGCAGGCATCTAAGTTGTATTTACGGATTTTGAGGGATGCCGCTTACCTCAATCTCCGTGTTTGGTATGTAGTATATGTTGCGTGGATTGGCAGGCTCAATGAGCACGGCGGGGTGCGCCCCCGAATAGCGACGGTTGACGGGAAGCCCGTTTCGCAGCAGGTCAAAAGCTCTGTGCCCCTCAAAGCAGAGCTCCCGCCGCCGCTCGTCCAAAATGGTGTCCAGGGTGATGGCGCTGCCCACGTCGGGGGCGTTAGCCCTGCGCCGGATAAGGTTGAGGTCGGCCACAGCGCCGGAGGGGTTATTACTCTTGAATTTGGCCTCAGCCCTGTTCAGGATGACCTCCGCCAGGCGCAGCATCACGGGCGACGAAAGCATGGGCTTGCCGTCCTGATACGAAAATTTGGTCACGTAGTATACGGGGTAGCCCGTTTCCCTGTCGTCCTCAATGTTGGGAACGAGGTATCCCTCCTTTGCCGCACCATTCACCACGAGGCTGTACCTTCCGCCCCCAACGCTCTGCACCTGCGCTCCGCCGCCGTTTTGAGCGCTGTAGAAGCTACCGTTGTAGCAGTAAACGGTTGCCAGGCGCGACAGGATTTGAGTAACGCCGTCCTTTACCTCCTCCTCAAAGTAGTTGAACATGGCGGTGGCGTTGTTTGCGGCGGGTAAAGTATCGGCTCCTTTGTACTTTGGGGTAATAAGCTTGCTGCGCACATCGCCCGGATACTTTCCGAGCAGGTCGCGCAGGGGCTGCGAGGCAAAAATTTCGCCCCAGCCTATTCCGTCCTTGAGGTACATGGAGGCGATGGAGGCCTGTCCACGGTCGTCAACGTCGGTGCAGGCTACGGCAAACAGGGTTTCCCTCGAGCTAAGCGCGTTGGCAAAGTAGGCAGGCAGCGCGGCGGTTGGGGTCAGGTCGGCTTCAGGCCGTAGCGCAAGACAATCGTCGGCAGCTTTTATGGCGTCGTCGTACTGCTCCATGTAGAGGTACACCCTCGATAGCAAGCCGTATGCCGCAGCTTTTGAGGCGTAGCCCGCGCCCTTGTCGATGGTCATCAGGCGCGCCGCATCCTTCAGGTCGGCCACTATCTGGTCGTACACGTAGCCAACAGTTGCCCGTCGGGTTTCCTTTACGTCGGACGATGTTCTTACCACCACTCCGGGGTTGTCCCGCCCTTTTCCGTATGGCTGCGCAAAGAGGGTAACCAGGTGCAGGTGACCCAGCGCCCGCATGAAAAGGTTTTCGCCCTTCATGTTGTCCAGCGCGGGCGATGCGCCGTCCTGCACAGCCTCTATCACGCCCGAAGCCGATACCACCATCTTGTAGATAACGTACCAGAGGTAGGCGGTGGGGGTGTTGTCCGGCGTTTGGTTGTAGACCATGCAGTCGTAAAGCTCGTCGGAGGTTGGCAGGCTTATGGAGATGTTATCGCTCTTGAACTCGGTTGCCTGAAAGTAGTGCCGGATGTAAGTGTTTTTGGATTCGTCGGCATTCCTGAACGTCAACACATCCTTGAACAGGGAGTAGTTTCCGATGGTGGCATACGCCGCGCCCTCGGCGCTGGTTTTTATTTGCTCCTGCGTAATGGCGTTATCGGGGGAGTAGTTGAGGGTACACCCTGCGGCGCAGAGCAGCGCAAATATCGATGTTGTTTTTGTCAAATTTTTCATGCCTTTCATGGTATTTGTTGGTTTTAAATTTTGCTTGCCACCCTAAAACGTCAACTCTATACCGCCCAGAAGCTGCTTGCTCAGGGGGTATTTGAAGGCCTGCATACCGGGTAGCGACCACGCCGCCATTTGGTAGCTTACCTCCGGGTCCATGCCGGAATATTTGGTGAAGGTGTAGAGGTTGTCGGCCGAAACGTAAACCCGCAGGTTGCTTACCTTCACTTTCTCCGTCCACTTTTTGGGGAAAGCGTAAGAAAAGGTCACGTTCCGTATGCGGAAGTAGCTGCCATCCTCCAGGTAGCGCGAGGATGTTTTGTGAGCGTTGCTGTTTCCGTTCATCATGGGCTTGGGGTGTGTGGCGTTGTCGCCGGGTTTTTCCCAGCGGCTCCAGCCGGCGGCCAGCTCCATTTGGTTCATATCCAAAATAGCGCCGTCTACGTCAAAGAATTCGCGGCCGGAGTTGTAGATAAGGTTTTTGTAGAGAAAGTTGCAGCTTATGCTCAAGGCAAAGCCCTTGCAGGCAAAAGCATTTATCAGCCCTCCGGTAAACAGCGGCGTGGCCTTGCCCACCTTTTGCGGCGTAGCCTTAGCGTACTCGCTTGTTACTTCGGGGGCTATGGGGTTGCCGCTATCGTCCTTTGTGCGCTCCCATACAGGCGCTCCCGTTTCGGGGTCAACGCCCAACCACTTGGGCATGTACCACGTAAAAATATCCTCGCCTTCCTCCACAATCTGGTTGAGCGAGGTAGAGCCTCCGGCCGACTGGGTAAAGGGCTTCGCGTTGGGGACGCTCACTACGGCGTTGCGGTTAAAGGCAATGTTGAAGTCAGTAGTCCACGTAAAAGCGCCCTTTATGTTTTCCGAAGATACCTGCACCTCCACCCCACGATTTCGGACGCTGCCTATGTTTTGCAGCTTGTACTCGTAGCCCGAAGACGACGAAACGGGTACGTTGAGCAGGAGGTCTTTGTTGTCGATGTTGTACAGGTCAATGTTCAGGGTAAGCCGCCTCAGCAGGGTAACGTCCACGCCGACGTTGGACATCCACGCCGACTCCCACCCCAGCATGGAGTTGGGCAAGTTGACGGGCAGCGCTCCCGTAACGTCGTTGTAGCGGCTCGTAAAGCTGTAGCTCGACAGGTAGCGGTACTGCCCTATGTTGGAGTTGCCGGTAAGACCAAAGCTTCCGCGCACCTTGAGGAAAGTCACCGCAGGGTTATCCTTCAAAAACGATTCTTTTGAAGCGAGCCAGGCCAGCGAGCCGGCCGGAAAAGTTCCCCACCGGTTGTCGGGGCCAAAAGTAGACGAGGCGTCGGCGCGGACAGAGGCCGAGGCGATGTACCTCCCGTCGTAGCTGTACTGCACCTGCCCCAGGTAAGAAATGCCAGAGCCTTCCACCAGCGAGCCGCCAACCTCGTGCGGGTTGCCTATGCTCAGCGACGGCAAGCCCACCAGCGGCAGGTCGATGGCGGTGGCAGTGGTGTAGCGGTTGTTCCAGTAGCCCGACTCAAACCCGACAAAGCCGTCCAGCGCATGAAGCCCAAACGCTTTCTTCGCGGTGAGCAGGTTGGTAGTCCCCACCGAGTAGCTAATGGTGTTGGACTCGGTATTTGTTCCCCTGTCCTTCCACTCCACGTCGAAGGAGCGCGGGTCGATGAACGTCTTTTGAAAGCCGTTGTCGGTCGAAGCCCTGTTGCGCGATTCAAAGGAGAGCCAATCCAGAATGTTCCACGTCAGCGTCAGGTCGCCCATGATGGCGTTGCCCGTAAAGCGGTCGTAGTTGTACTCGTTGCTGTGCAAAAAGTTCATCTTTCGGTTGCCGTACCACGTTGTTCCGTCGGGGCGCTTGGGGGAGTTGATGAAAACCAGCTCTCCGCTTTCGTCATACGGGTTATCCCACGGCATATTTTTGTAGGCGTCCTCGAGGGTGTACCACATATAGCTGCTGGTGCGTGAGTGGGCATACGTAATGTCGGTTTTGAGCGTTAGCCTTTCCGCCAGCCGTGCGCTAACGTTGCTTCGGAGGTTCAGCCGCCGGTAGCCGGTCGATAGCAAGGCGCCGTCCTCGTTGTAGTAATCTCCGCTCACGCGGTAGGAGACGCTCGGCGCACCGCCCGACACCGACAGGTAGTAGTTCTGAACGTAGCCTGGCTTAAAGGCGGCATTGATCCAGTCGAAATTCTGCTTTTTGAGCTTCACCGGACGGATTACCTCAAACTGCGCAGGCGACATTACCAGCTTTTGAAAAGCAAACAAACCCTCGGCATCCATCAAGGCAAAGTTTCCGTTGTCGACCGTTTTTCTGCCAAACGTGCTTTTAAAATCCACTACCGTTTTTTGCCCGTACTTTGCGTGCTTTGTGGTAACAATAATCACCCCCCCGGCCGCCGCCGAGCCGTACAGGGAAGTCGCCGCGGCATCCTTCAGGACGGTCAGCGTCTCCACGTCGTTGGGGTTGTACAGTCCGCCAATGATGCCGTCCACCACGTAGAGCGGGGTAGCCTGCGCCGTGATGGAGCCTGCGCCGCGGATAAGAATTTCGGGGGTAGCGCCGGGCGCTCCCGTTGACGAGGACACCATCACGCCTGCGGCTTTGCCCTGCAACATGCTTGCCACGTTGGATGAGGTAACGTCGGTCAGCTTTTCCGCCGACAGGGTGACTACGCTGCTCGACAGCTCCGACTTCGTTTTGGTGTTGTAGCCCATTACCACCACCTCGCTTATGAGCTGCTCCTCCTCCGTCAGCACAACATCTATGCGGCTACGTCCGTCAACCATTTCCTCCCTGCGCTCCATGCCTATAAAGGAAAACACAAGGACGCTACCGGCAGGCGCCGAAATACTGTAGCTGCCGTCGGCGTCGGCAATGGCGCCTGTTGCGCTTCCTTTTACGGCCACAGCTGCACCCGCCACAGGCCGGTTTTGGCTGTCGAACACTTGCCCCGTAATTTTTAAATCTTGCGCTTTTGCAGAGAGCGCCAGCATGAAAACGCAGGCGCAAAGCCCAAGCCTTACCTGTAATGCTAACTTGTTTTTCATATCAGCTGAATTTTAAATGTTTGTTTTTTGCAGTTATTTTTGAGGGTATAGTATGCCTTGGCGGGTGGCATAGCCGCTGCGTACAGCAGATAGCTCGCGTATGTGTAAAAAACAGGGACGTCATGCGTCCACGCATGGCAAGAGCGGCACAGCATTGTTGAAAGAAACATGCGTAATGCGCTGATTATAAGTATTTTATATTTATCGGGTAATAAGATTACCATGCGCTCACGCACAGCATGAGCGGCACAGCACTGCCTAAATATACGTAACGTATTGATTACAAGGCTGTTACATGGGGGGGGGGTAAATTGGGTCTCAACTTGTTCGGATGGACACACGAAAGCATTTACCGCTGCTCTTTGAGCCTTGGCAAGAAATGTGACAGTCCGGTTGCAAAAACCAATATACATTTTATTTTAATTATTAATTAGGTGCGGCAAATGTAGAGAAAAAATTTTTTATGTAGCAAAAATCAAACATTAAATTACCATAAAAATTGAATAATTTGGGGGAATAAAGCCGCCGGAAGGTAGCTATTAATTCTCACCAACCTGCGAAAAAGCGTGATAGAATTATGCTGATTGCGAGGCATTTTTACCTTTTCATTTTCATTGGGGAAAAAATTTAGGGTTTTTTGGGTGTAAAATCAGGAAATGGGGTAAAAGGTGAATCTGAGAGGAAAGTTGTGCCGGCTCTAAATGTAACTATCTAACCACCTGCTTTTCACCACGCTTACGCTATTTTGTAGGGGTAATGCTGTATAGAACAGGCTCAGGTGTAGTATTTTTTCTGCGGTGAGAATCAAGAAATAATAACGAAACACCCCAACAACAACCCGCTACATTGTGCTATGTTTGCAGGCTGAAAAAAGGCAGCGTCGCCGCCGGATTACGGTGCGCGCTTTAACTTTAGGGCTGCCTTGCTTTACTTTACCCAACGTAAAATTCATGAAGAACAAACATACATACTTCATAGTACCTGTAGCGGCGGCGCTCCTGTGGGCAACGCCGGCAGCGGCAGCGCTGGTTAGCGGCATGGTCGCCAACGAAAACGGGGAGGGCATCCCCGGCGTTAGCGTGATAGCCGTTGGCGCCAGCGCGGGCGCCATAACCGACGGGAGCGGACGCTACACCATCAACGTGCCCGACGGCACAACCAAGCTGGCCTTCTCGTCGCTCGAGTACTCGCGGGTGGAGCGGGAAATAACAGGCTCGGAGCTCAACGTCACGCTGACGGTGGAGTCGCACGACTTAGACGAGGTGGTGGTTACCGCCCTGGGCATTGCCCGCTCGCAGAAGTCAATAGGGTACGCCGCGTCTACCGTTTCGTCGTCGGACATTACGTCGACCCGCGCGGCCAACGCCATGTCTGCCCTTGCGGGAAAGGTGGCGGGGGTGCAGATTTCGAGCTCGTCAACCGATCCTGGAGCGTCAACGTCGGTCATCATTCGGGGCATCAGCTCGATTAACGGCAACAACCAGCCGCTGTACGTGGTGGACGGCGTGCCCCTGGACAACACCTCCACAAACGCCGACGCCAGCGCCGGAGGCGACCCCCTTGGGGCAGCCTACGACTTTGGCAACGGCGCGTCTATGATTAACCCCGACGATATTGCCTCGATGACCATCCTCAAAGGGGCGGCGGCTACCGCCCTGTACGGCAGCCGCGCCGCCAACGGGGTGATTGTCATCACCACCAGGAGCGGGGCAAAGGGAGAGGGGCTAAACGTGGAGCTCAACACCGGTATGCAGCTCGCAAGCGTCCTCCGCCTGCCCGACTTCCAAAACGAGTTTGGAATGGGGTACGGCGGCAGCCACGCGCTGAACGAAAACACCAGCTGGGGTCCAAGGTTCGACGGGCGGCAGCACCCGTGGGGCGTGGCCTTTAACGGCGTTACGCGGGAGAAGCCGTTTGTGGCGTCGCCCAACAACATAAGGGACTTTTTTGAAACCGGCATGTGCTTCCAGAACAGCCTCTCGGTGTCGGGCGGGAGCGAGAAAACGTCGTACTACGCCTCGTTCTCGCAGGCAAGCGACAACGGCATAATCCCCACCAGGGCAGACTCCTACGACAAGTACACGTTTGCCGCGCGCGGCAGCCACGAGGTGAAGATACTCAAGGTTTCGTCGTCGCTCAACTACAGCACGCAGTCCAACAAGCTCGAGCCTACCGGTCAGGGGCTTACCATCATCAACTCCATCTACCAAACGCCGCGCGACGTGAGCATCGTCGGGCTGAAAGACCTGAACGACCCGTTCAACACGCCGGAGTACTACTACACGCCCTACGGGGTGACCAACCCGTACTACCTCCTGAGCACGGTGGAGAGCAAGTTCGACCAAAAGCGAATCAACGGAAAGGTGCAGGTTGACGTTGCGCTGCTGAAAAAGCTTACGCTGACCTACCGCCTGGGGATGGACGCTACCGACAACGAGATGAAGCGCGGCTTCCCGAAAATATCCCCCGCCCCGGGCACGCCCAACGCCGGACAAATCAACAAGCCGGGATCGGTGTACATGGAGACCTTGCGGCGCTACGAGGTGAACCACGAGGCTTTTGCGACGTACAGCGACAGCTTCTTCTCGGACATGCTGGAGCTGAATGTGCTGGCGGGCTGGAACGCCAACGAACGCTCGGCCTCCGCGCTCACGGCGCAGGTTGCGGGGCTGAACATCCCAACGCACTACGACCTCAAAAATTCTGCGTCCATGCCAACCGTAAGCGAGGCAAAAGCGGTGCGCCGCTTGGTGGGAGTGTTTGCCAGCGTGGAGCTCGCCTACAACGGCCTCCTGTTCCTCAACCTCACCGCCCGCAACGACAATTCCTCAACCCTGCCGCAGGCCAACAGCTCGTTTTTCTACCCTGGCGCTACGCTGAGCTACCTGTTTTCCGAAAACCTGTCGGCGGAGGCGCGGCGAGTTATGAACTTCGGCAAGCTGCGGGTTGCCTACGGTAGAACAGGAAACGACGCCAGCCCCTACATGGTGAAGCCGTACTACCTGCAAACAAGCGCCTACAACGAGTTTGGCGACCTGTCGCTGCCAATGAACGGCGTCAACGGCTACACGCTCGGCGACCGGATGGGCAACCCCAGCCTGCGCCCCGAAATTTCGACCGAGTACGAGGCGGGCGCTAACGTGGGCTTTTTCGACAGCCGCATTACGATGGACGTAGCCGGCTACTACCGCGTATCCGACGGACAAATCCTTGCGCTCGCCATTGACCCCGCCACCGGCTACAGGGCGCAGAACTCCAACCTCGGAAAAATCTCCAACAGGGGCGTGGAGGCGCTGCTCTCGCTAACGCCGGTCAAGGGGCGAAATTTTTTGTGGACAATAACCGCCAACTTTAGCAAAAACAGCAGCCGGGTGGAGAGCCTGCCCAAAGACCTGGGGGGCGAAATTCGCGTGGCGGGCTTTGGAAGCACCTCCACATCGGTAGACATGGTGGTGCGGGAGGGAAGCCCCGTGGGAGAGTTCAAGGTAACGGTACCCAAGCGCGCCCCCGACGGAAGGGTTGTGGTCAACCATATCACCGGCCTTCCCCTCGCAAGCCCCGTCCTCGGCTACGTGGGCAAGGTGAACTTTGACTTCGAGGGCGGCCTGTCGAGCACGGTGAAGTTCCGCGGGCTTTCGCTGAGCGCCGACTTCGACGTCCGGCAGGGTGGCCTGATGTACTCCCGCACCAAAAGCATCACCTACTTCACGGGCAACGCCATGCAAACCACCTACAACGGCCGCAACCCCTTTGTGCTGGCAAACTCCGTGAACGAGGTAACGGACAAAAACGGAGTCGTCACGGGCTACGTGGAGAACACAACCCCCGTCACCATTGGCGACATGGGGCAGTACTTTGGCGACGGCGAGGACAAGCTGGCGGAGCACAACCTCATCCCCCGCTCTTACGCCAAGCTGCGCAACGTATCCATCAGCTACGACCTGCCGGAGTCGTGGATTCGGGCAACGCCGCTCAAGGGTGTCCGGCTGTCGGTGTTCGGCAGCAACCTGCTGCTCTGGACGCCTGCCAAAAACACGTTCATCGACCCGGAGGTTACCTCTTTCGGCAACGACTTTCGGAGCTACCTCGGCGAGTACTCCGCCAACCCCACCACGCGCAGGTACGGCTTCAACCTCATGGTGCGGTTTTGACCCAGGCTTGCCGGAATTTACTTTATTTTTTTTTGAATCTAAAAATTCGATTTTCACGTTATGAGAAAGATAGTTTTCATCGCCGCCCTGCCGCTCTTTTTGCTGTCGGCGTGCAACAGGTGGTTAGACGTTAATACAGACCCCAACAACCCCGAAGGCGTGCCGCCGGAGCTGAACTTTCCGTCGCCGGAGCTGTTCATCGCCACCCGCGTTGGGGGCAACATCTTCAACTTTGCCGGTTTTTTTGCGCAGTATTGGACGCAAGCGCCCGAAGCAGAGCAGTATCTTAAGCTGGACACCTACGACATCCGTAACGAGCTATTAGACAACGACTACACCTACCTGTACGCCGGAGCGCTGATGGACCTGCGGCAGCTGGAGAGCAGGGCTGTAGCAGACAACGACCACGGGGCAATGCTCGCCGTAGTCACGCTAAAAGCCTACGCCATGCAAGTGCTGGTGGACTTGATGGGCATGGCGCCCTGCTCCGAGGCGCTTCAGGGAACTCAAAACCCAATGCCCGCGTGGGATAAGGGCGAGGACGTGTACAGCGTCCTGCTGCAAGAGCTCACCGACGCCATTGCGCAGGTGGAGGCCAACCCGCAGGCGGCAAGCATCACCAAGAAAGATTTGCTCTTTAAGGGCAACGTGGCGCAGTGGACGGGCTTTGCGCGCGCCATGAAGCTCAAGCTGCTGATGCGCGAATCGGGGGTGAAAAACACCCTGCCCGAAGCCGCTGCCCTCATCGCCGAGGGTAAGTTTTTCAGCGGAAACGTTGCCTTCGACGTATTTGCGGCAGAGCAGGGGAAGGACAACCCGTGGTACGAAACCAACATCATTGGGCTGCACAGAAACCACTCGGCCGCCTACCCCATTGTTGAGTACCTGTCTGCCAACGCCGACCCGCGGCTGAGCGTGCTGTTCAACAAGCCGGTGAGCGACAGCGTCTACAGGGGCAACTTCCCCGGCTGGCGCGACCAGCTGGGCGACGACAAGAAGAACAACACCTACAGCACGCCCAGAGTAGCGCAAACCATGCCGGTGTACCTCTACACGCAGTCCGAGCTCCAGCTTTTCATAGCCGAAGCCATGCACAGGACGGGCGACAGCGTAAAGGCGCAGAAGAGCTACGAAGCTGCCATCGACGAGAGCTTTGCCCTCCACGGGCTGGGCAGCGCCGGAGCGCTGTACGCCGCCGGCGGAGCGTATGCGTGGAACGCCGCCAACGCCGTTGAGCAAATCGGTATGCAAAAGTGGGTGGCGCTGTGCATGGTCAACCACGCGGAGGCCTACAACGAGCTGCGGAGGTTGGGCTACCCAAAGTTCTCCACCCTCGGCGCAGAAGCCATCAAAAGCGCCCCCTCGGCCTACACGCCGGGCGACCTGATTTACCCAAAAAACTCGGCGCTTGGGTTTGGCAGCTACGTCAACAGCCTGCCCTACCCCGTTGCCTCGTCCAAGCTGAACAGCAACACGCCGCCCGCCCTGCCCGCCACCGCAAAGGTGTGGTGGAGCAAGTGAGATGTTACGTTAAAAAAGAAAAACAAAAAATACACAGAATGAAAAAGGTAAGAAAAATCGCGCTGCACCTGCTGGCAGCGTTTGCCGCCGTTGCCGTTGTCGGCAGCGTTGCCTCGTGCAGCAGGGAGGCTTGTGCAGGAGGCACGGCCGTCCAAGCCCTGTCGGGCGAATGGTGGGTCAAAGTTTACAGCGCAGACATGGCTACCGTAATGCTGCCCTACAAGAGGGTGGCAACGTACAACACCGCCGCCAACACCGCCACCGAAATGATTGTGGACGACTACGGGAACATATTCAACAGCTCGTGGGGAGCAGGAAGGGGCTTTCGGGTAAAAACGCCGTGCAGCGTGAGCGACAAAACGTTTGGCTCGGACGCAGCCACCGCCTCGCTCACAAATGCAGCGTACACCTACATCGTCAAAAACGGCAAAATTATCTCCGGCGGAGCGAAAAGCCCCGGCGGGCTGACAACCGACAGCATCTACCTTCACCTCACCGACCTGTCCGACGGAACAACCTGTGTTCTCGCCGGATACCGGCACACCGGCTGGATCGAAGACGAGTATTGAATTCAATGATTCAAAAAAATCAGTGATTTCAAAGATTCAATGATTCAATGATTGAGGGAAGGGCGTTTTTTTCCTGAAGCATCGTGCCAATTATTGCCGCTAATGTTGTACCTTTGCCGTCGAGCTTCAACATTTTTTAGTGGCAATCACAATGTGAGATACGTTAACGTGGCAGGGATATGGTAAATATACTTCAGAAAATGCGCAATGGCGGGGACTACCTCCTGCTCGACCGGAAAAGCTGTGATTTTGTAGCCGGAGTATGCAAGGATGTCATTGAAAAGATAGAAAACGATATTCGGCTGTATGCCTCGTCCACATGCGAGGCGGAAAAAGTAATTCACTCCTCGTCGCCATACATAAACGGGATTTGCGCTCTCATCTTCAATGCAGCCGCCTCTCGTGTACGCGAAATGTGTGGAGACCATTCGGATATTCCCCACGATAAGATGGTAGATTTATGCTGGATTGTCCAGAACAACATCCTGAAAATAGGCGATGCAATAAATCATACTTCTTTATTTGAGAATGGGCAGGTTGACGACCCTAAATACTACTGGAGGTGCGCTTCCGGCGAGGTGGCAGATTTCTACGAGCCAAGGCTTCGCTATATGAGTAGTATCCTCGAAACAGTAGGTAAAGTGGTAGATACGCGCCAAAACCCACCTTTGCACCATAGTAAATCCTGATGAAGAAAAAAGCGGTGAGCGGAAAACCGGTTGCCGCCGTGGGCGTTTTGGCATAAAAAGTTGTTATACAGCCGAATCCTTTCCGAATGGCAAACGGCGTTGGCGGAAGAACGAGGGGGGAGTAGCGCTAATTCCACCAACCTCGTCGCCTCATTGTAAACAATTTAATGCAGGGTTGGAGCGTAGGAAGTTTTGCATATACATGAAAAAAATTTACCTTTGCAGCCTCTACAAGCCGAAAAAAATAGCAAATGCCACAATCCATGACCGGCTACGGTAAGGCCGAAGCCCTGTACAACGAGAAAAAGATTACGGTGGAGCTGCGCTCCGTCAACAGCAAGCAGCTCGACGTTACCGTCAAGGCGCCGCTGGCGTACCGCGAGCTGGAGACGGAGGTGCGCAGGCGGTTAGCCCCCTTGCAGCGCGGCAAGGTCGAGGCGTTTATTACCGTCGACAGCCCCGGCGCGCTGCCCGCCACAGCCATCAACGCCGAGCTGTTCAGGTCGTACTACGGCCACCTGAAGGAGCTGCTGGCCACGGTTGGCGAAAGCGCCGTCCCCGTGGCGGCAGTTCTAAACTTTCCGGAGGTGGTGACGAGCGCCAAGCCGGAGCTCGCCGAAGATGAGGCGGCGTGCGCGCTGAGCTGCGTCGACAGCGCCGTGCGCCGGCTGTCGCTGTTTCGCGAGCAGGAGGGCGCAACGCTCATGGCCGACGTCCTACAGCGCGTGGCCTTCATTGGCGAGCGGCTGACGCAGGTAGAGCCGTTTGAGGTGGAGCGCATTGCAACCGTCAAGGCGCGCCTGCGGCAGGCGCTGGACGAGGCCGTCGGCGCGGCAGCCGTAGACGCCAACCGTTTTGAGCAGGAGCTCATTTACTACCTGGAAAAGCTGGACGTAACGGAGGAAAAAACGCGCCTGCGCAGCCACTGCGCCTACTTTGCGCAGACGGCCGGGGAGCTTGGCGCCGGACGCAAGCTCGCCTTCATTGCGCAGGAAATGGGGCGCGAAATCAACACGCTGGGGAGCAAGGCCAACGACAGCAACATGCAGCACATTGTTGTTGGCATGAAGGACGAGCTGGAAAAAATCAAGGAGCAGCTGCTGAACGTGCTGTAAAAGCGGGGAATGTTAACCCTCCGGCAGGGGCAGAGGTCGCGGCTGCCCTGCTTTATTTACGTAAAGAAAAACACCATGTCAGGAAAAATCATCATCTTTTCCGCGCCTTCGGGTTCGGGAAAAACAACGATAGTGCAGCGCCTGCTCACGCAGATGCCGGAGCTGGAGTTTTCCATTTCGGCAACGAGCCGCGCGCCGCGCGCGGGCGAGGTCAACGGCAGGGACTACTACTTCATGCCGCCCGACGAGTTCGACGCCCGCGTGAAGAACGATGAGTTCATTGAGTGGGAGGAGGTGTACCCCGGCAAGCGCTACGGAACGCTAAAGTCGGAGCCGGAGCGGATTTGGAGCGGCGGCAGGCACGTGCTCTTCGACGTAGACGTGCACGGCGGGCTGAGCCTCAAAAAAATCTTTGGCCACAAGTCGCTGCTGGTGTTCATCATGCCGCCCTCGGTGGAAGAGCTGCGCAGCCGCCTGGTGAAGCGCAACACCGACGACCCGGAGGTTATCGACGAGCGCGTGGCAAAGGCAACGCACGAGCTCTCGTTTGCCGCAAAATTCGACAAAACCATCATCAACGACACGCTGGAGCTCGCCATTGCCGAAGCCGAAAGGGTAATCAGGGAGTTTATCGGCTAAAACAAATTTTCCTGACTTCGTCTACTCAAAAATACATAAAACCGCCACCGTTTGATTAGTAAAATATTGCGATTTTGGGTCGCCCTGTTTTGGGGGTGACACGCTATGACGAAGTCAGAAAAATAACGTCAAGCTAAAGGCCCTGTATTTCCACTCATGCAAAAAATACCGTGCTTATTGCTACTGCGCTTTCCAGGTAACCATTACCTCTGTGCTGTTGTTGCTGACTTCAATGTAGTCTGGTGACCACGAACCTACTGACCCTGGATAGCTGTAATCGGAGTTAAAATTGAGGGTATATGTTTTGCCGCCAACGGTACAGCTTGCTATTTTTTTACCGGCTACGGCGGGAGCGTTATTTGAGATAACGTTCAGGTTACAATTGTTACCTTTTACCCAAAAGGTGTTTTCACCCTTGCCTTCGCCCCAGATAACTCGGAAGCTGTTGTACTCCGAGCGCTTGTCTGCAAAGTCGGATTTGCTGAAGCCACTCGGCAGCGCAGGGGTGGCAGCGCCGTAGGTAAAGGAGCACTCGACATCGTATTTCACTTTCTCTTTAGACCAATCAACAATCCCTTTACCTTTAATTTGCTTGTACTGCTTGCTTGCGTTGAGAACTACTTCGTACTCCCAGATTCTGTATTCATCACTGTATTCCTCCTCCTCTATCCAAACTAACTTCCCATTTTCCAGCTTCATATCACCGTTCGAACTTATTACATTATTGCTGACTCCACAGTAGTACTCAGCGGCATCGGTAGTGGCCTTTCGTATTTCTTTTGTGGTTGTGCCTACGCCGTTGAGCAAGTTGTTGTAGCCAAGAGGGTAAAATTGACCATCGGGAGAATCGGGAGAAAACGAGTAGTAGTACAGATCCGTGCCTTCAAGGTAGGAGAACTCCATGAGCTTTGTCTGCCCCTGATATACAATGTAATTTAATTCTACTCTCTTTTTTGCATCGGCATCGTATGCTTCTTCAATTTTGTCTTGGTACTTAAAGTTTGCTACAGAGTTTGCTACAGAGGCATCAGCGATTCCCACCATAGTACCTTTTTTTGCGCTTTTTGTCGCGTGGTAGGCCTCATAAGATAACAACTTTATTTCGTCCTCCGTGAGCGACGGTGGCAAGGTGTAAACGCCATCATCGCTGTCATTTTCTTTTTCTTTCTGACAGCCTGCCAATGACATACACGCTGCACATGCCGTAATCACGGCGAATTTCATGTAATGCTTTTTCATGATAAAAAATGTTTTTTTGTAAAATATTGCCTATTTGGTCAGGGCGTTGGCATTCCCTAAAATGCAAAAAAAGCCGCAGCGCTATTTTGGATAGCGCTGCGGCTGTATATAAAATCCGAAAAATATTTGCTATAGCTACGTGCGCGCGCGCGGCGCTACGAAATCCGTAACTCGCTGAGCACTGTGTGTGTGTGTGTGTGTGTGTGTGTGTGTGTGTGTGTGTGTGTGTGTGTGTGTGTGTGTGTGTGTGTGTGTGTGTGTGTGTGTGTGTGTGTGTGTGTGTGTGTGTGTGTGTGTG
>JAIRSZ010000047.1 GCA_031255195.1 Prevotellaceae bacterium
AGCTGCGGGTTAATTTCAGGCTTCGCTTTCCTTCATGTTGTGCCATACGGCCTGCACGTCGTCGTCGTCCTCAAATTTCTCAATCAGCTTTTCCAGCACAGCCTGCTGCTCCGGGGTCACCTCTCTGGTTTCGGTGGGGATGCGCTCAAAGCCGCTGCTGATGATTTCAAAGCCGTTGCCTTCGAGGTACTTTTGCATGCCTCCGTAGCTTTCGTAAGCGCCGTAGGCAATCCACTCGCTTTCGTCGGCAAAGAGTTCGTCTACGCCGTAGTCAATCAGCTCCAACTCCAGCTCCTCCGGGTCTGTGCCGTCCTTTGGCTTTACGCGGAATACGCTTTTGCGGTCGAACATGAAGTCCAGACTTCCCGACGTGCCCAGCGAGCCGCCCAGCTTGCTGAAGTAGCTGCGAATGTTGGCCACCGTGCGCGTAGGGTTGTCGGTGGCGGTATCTATCACTATGGCAATGCCGTGCGGGCCGTACCCCTCGTAGGTCAGCTCCTTGTACTCGCCCTGATCTTTTTCGACGGCGCGCTTGATGGCGCGGTCAACGTTGTCCTTGGGCATGTTTTCGGCGCGTGCGTTCTGTATCAGCGCGCGCAGGCGGGGGTTGTTGTCGGGGTCAGTGCCGCCGCTCTTGGCGGCAATGGTAATCTCCTTACCTAAGCGGGTAAACGTGCGGGACATGTTGCCCCAGCGCTTCATCTTTCTGGCTTTTCTGTACTCAAATGCGCGTCCCATAAAATGTTGATGTTTTCGGATTTCAGGGTTTCAAAAAAAAGGTTGTAACATGTCAAAGGCTCTGCTGCATGGCCACCATTTTGATGGCTGCCGCCGCCGCCTCGTTGCCCTTGTTGCCGTACTTGCCTTCGGTGCGGTCTTGCGCTTGCTGCATGGAGTCGGGCGTGAGCAGGCCGAATATGAATGGCAGCTCGTAAGCAAGGTTGAGCTGCATAATGCCTGTCGAGACGGCGCTGCAAATAAAGTCAAAGTGGCGCGTTTCGCCTTGTATGACGCATCCGAGGCATATCACCGCGTCGACCTTGTAGTTTTCGGCGATGAGCTGCGCCCCCAGCGGGAGCTCAAAGCTGCCGGGCACCCACTTTACGATGATGTTTTTTTCTTTGGCCTCGTGCTTCAGCAGCGTGTTGTACGCGCCGGTGAGCAGCTTGCTGGTAATCTCGGTGTTCCACTCCGATACAACAATGCCAAAATGCATCTCTTTTGCCGACGGAATTTCGCCGTCGTGCACGTGAGAAAGGTTGTGTATGGCTGATGACATTTATTTTTTCTGATTTCAACAGTAATAAAAAACCAAGACTTTGCTGCAATGCACCGTCTTGGCTGTAGCTTGTGTAAGAGCGCGCTTGCAGCGCCCTTCGGCGTTGGCTGCCGCTTTTGCTCTGCCCGCTACTGCTGCTGTAGCTGTAGCTGCGTGCGCACAATGTACTTGTCGGCCTCGTGCCCCTCGGAGGTTTCGGGAAATTCTTTTTTCACCTGCTCGTACAGCTTTTTCGCCTCGGCGTACTTGCCCTGCGTCTCAACAAGAACGCCCGCCTTCATCAGGTAGCGGGGCGCTGTGAGGCGGCTGGGGTTGCTGCCGGCCGCTTTTTTGTAGTACGATATGGCGCTGCTGTAGTCCTGCAGCTCGCTGTAGGCGTCGCCGAGGTTGCCGTTCACGAGCGCTTTGGCCAGCTTGTCGTCGGGGCTGTACTTTTTGAAGTAGGTAATGGCCTCGTCGTACAGGCCGGTGTGCAGGTATGCCAAGCCTACGTAGTAGCGGGCAAGGTTGCCCGCCTTGGTGCTGCCGTAGCGGTCTTCAACGTCGAGCAAGCCGAGGTTGCTGCCGTCGCCGTTGAGCGCCAGCGCCAGCGAGTCCTGCTCAAAGTACTGCACGGCGGCAAACATCTGCGATTGGGCTTCCTCCTCCAGCGGAACTTTGTACCAGCTTCGGTAGGCAAAAAATACGCCTACCATCAAAACCAGCCCCACCGCCCCGTAGAGAAGCGGCTTTTGGTATTTTTCAACGAGAATTTCTACGCTTGTCAGCGAATGTTCGATAGCGCCCAAGTTGTCTTCGGCGTGTGATGATTTTTGTTTGGCCATAGTTTCTGCTATTATTTTAGTTTACTTGCGTAATGATTATTTATACAATCAGGGTTGCAAAAGTAGCGATTTTAATTCTTACGGACAATAGTTACGCCCTATTTTTTTTAGGATTAAACCAAAAAATGCTCCACTTTGCTGCCGTTTCGCACCGTTTTTCGGGCAGCACGGCGTGGCTGAGGGCTTGCCGGTGGCGGCAGGCGTAAGGAAAATACCGGTGCAGCTGTTTCAACTTTTCCGCCTGTTTTTATTGTGCTTTCTCCCAAATTTTCTCAACTTTTTTGTACATTTGTCCATTCAACGTTGGCGCAATAGAACTTTGACCTGTTATGATTCAAAGCATAGAGCAAAAATACACCACCCTGTCGGCCTTTTTTTCACCCGAAGACCTCGAAAAATCGCGCCTGCGCGCCGCCTTCGAGGAGGCTGCGCGGACGCTTGAGGGACGGGTGCGCGAAAATGGCGACCCCTTTATCTTTCACGCGCTGGCGGTGGCGCAAATCGTGGCCGCCGAGGTTGGCTTGGGCGCTCAGGTGGCCGCCGCCGTGCTGCTGCACGAGGCCGACTGCGCGCAGCCCCTCGCCGCTGCCGCCATGCAGCGCACCTTTGGACGGGAGGTGGCCTCGATGGTGGCGAGCCTCGGCAAGATTTCGCGCCTCGACCTCAAGACGACAGCGCTACAGGCAGAGGTTTTCAGAAAGCTCATCGTGAGCTACTCGACCAACCCGCAGGTGATTGTGGTGAAGCTGGCGGACAGGCTGGAGGTGATGCGCTCGCTCGCCTTTTTCCCAAAGTCGAAGCACGCCAAAAAGTCGGCCGAGACGCTGCTGCTCTTTGCTCCGCTGGCGCACAAGCTGGGGCTGTACAAGCTCAAGTCGGAGCTGGAGGATTTGTCATTGCGCTACACCGACCCTGCCGTGTACCGCAGCATTAGCACCAAGCTCAAGCTGGGCGAAAAGGCGCGCAGCCTGCTGGTGGAGGATTTCATTGCTCCGCTGCGCAGCGAGCTGCAACAAAAAGGCTACACCTTCGACCTGAAATACCGGACAAAATCCATCTACTCCATCTGGAGCAAGATGCAGAAGCAGGGCGTGCCGTTTGAGGGCGTGTACGACGTTTTTGCCATTCGCATTATCCTCAACATGCCGTTTGAGAGCCGCAAGGACGAGGTGGCGGCGTGCTGGGATGTTTACTCCACCATTACGTCGCGCTACGAGCCTGACCTCAAGCGTCTGCGCGACTGGGTCACCACGCCCAAAGACAGCGGCTACGAGAGCCTGCACGCTACCGTGCGGGTGGCCAGCGGTCAGGATGTGGAGGTGCAAATCCGCACGCGCCGCATGGACGACAACGCCGAGCACGGCATGGCGGCGCATTGGCGATACAAGGGCGTGCAGCAGGACAACGGCGGCGTGGAGGCCTGGCTCGCCCGCATGAGGGCTTCGCTCGAAACGGCCGGCTGCGAGGTGGACTACGAGGACGCCTTTACGCCAAACGAAATTTTTGTCTTCACCCCGACGGGCGACCTCCGGCAGCTCAAGGTGGGCGCTACCGTGCTCGACTTTGCCTTTGACATCCACAGCAACCTCGGCTGCCGGTGCACGGGCGCCATTCGCAACGGAAAGCACGTTTCCATTCGCGAAACGCTGCAAACGGGCGACGTTGTGGATGTGCTGACCGCCAAAAACCAAACGCCTACTCTCAGCTGGCTGGAGTATGTAACCACCGCCAAGGCCAAGAACAGGATACGGCAAAAGTTGCGCGAAGACGAAGCGAAGGTGGCGGACATCGGGCGCGAGGCGCTGGAGCGCAAAATCAAGAATTGGAAGCTGGGCGCGCTCACCGACGCGGTGGAGCTGCTCGTAAGGCACTTCCGAATAAAAACCGTCACCGAGCTGTTCGTGAAGCTGGCGCTCGAAGAGCTCGACTTTGCGCTGGTGCACGACGTGCTCCAAAAGCACGCTGCCGGCGTGCTCCAGGCCGCAGAAAGGGAGCGCGCTGCTAAGCTGGCAGAGCAAAAAGCGGCCGTCAAGCCTGCCGACTCAGGCAACTTTATTGTGATAGACGAGCAGCTCAGCAGCGTGGAGTACAAGCTGGGCAAGTGCTGCAACCCGATATGCGGCGACGACGTTTTCGGTTTTGTAACCGTAGGCAGCGGTATTACCATTCACCGCACCAGCTGCCCCAACGCCGACCGCCTGCTCAACCTCTACGCCTACCGCGTCATCCCCGCAAAGTGGCGAAAGATGGCCGACTCCGATTCGTTTCAAGCGGTGATAAAAATATCGGCAACCAACGAGGTTGGCCTTCAGCAAAAGCTGAGCGACGTGGTCGATACCTGCGCAGCGGGGGCTATCCGCTCGCTTCAGCTTTCGCTCAACAGGGGAATGCTCGAAGGGCAAATGCGCGTATTCGTCAAAAACGTCAAGCAGCTCGACACCCTCCTCCACCACCTGCGCACCACAAAGGGCGTGCACAGGGCGGCGAGGGTAGGATGCTGAGCCGCCTGCAAGATAACCAAATGCAACGCTATGGCTTTAGTAAACTCTCAGTACTTAAAAGTATCTCAGGATGCTGTGGAGCAGGAGATAGCAAAAAGGGTGAACGTCCTCACGGTGCTCAACCCAAAAGTTGACTTCATCCGGCTCGACAGCGGCGACGTCACGCTGCCGCTCATGCCCAGCGTTATCAACGCCATGCTGAGCAGCGTGCACGAGATGAGCAGGGACAGCGCCTTCAAGGGACGCGGCCCCGTGAGGGGATACCCCTTCCTGATAGACGCCATCGTGAAGGGCGATTTCAAGAGCAGGGGCATAAAAATGCTGCCCGAGGAGGTGTTTGTGAGCGAGGGAACAAAGCAGGACGTGGCCAGCATAGGCGACATCCTCTGCAAGGATAACCGCATAGGCGTGCTCGACCCAATATTCCAAACCTACATCGAGTCTAACGTGGTGGGATACCGCGCGGGCATTCTGGAGAAGAACAGGCATTGGAGCAACATCGTTTACCTCACCGCCACGCACGAAAAGGGTTTTATCCCCGACCTGCCCACCGAGCGTCCCGACATCATCTTCCTGAGCTACCCCAACGACCCGACGGGGGTAACGCTCACTATGAGCGAGCTCGAACGCTGGGTGAACTACGCCATCGAAAACAAGGTGCTCGTGCTCTTCGACGCTACCTACGAGGCTTTCATCTCCGAGTCCGGCGTGCCGCACAGCATCTACGAGATTAAAAATGCGCGGAAGGTGGCCATCGAGTTCAGGAGCTTCTCGAAGTCCGCCGGGTTTACCGGATTGCACTGCGGATACACCGTTATACCTAAGGAGGTCAAAGGCTACTCCATCTACAGCGGCAGGAACGTATTCCTCAACGACCTGTGGCAGCGGCGGCAGACGATAAAGAACAACGCCCCCTCGTACATCATTCAGCGGGCGGCAGAAGCCCTCTACTCGGAGCAGGGCAGGCGCGAGGTGAAGCAAAACGTAGACTACTACATGACCAACGCCTCGATGCTGCGGGCAGCGCTGGACGCCGCCGGGCTAACCTACTCCGGCGGCGTTAACGCCCCATACATTTGGGTGCGGTCGCCCTGGAACTCCTCGTGGAAGCTCTTTGAGAGCCTTTTCAGCAGCTGCCGCATACTTTCGTCGCCCGGCGAACGCTTCGGGCCAAGCGGCGAGGGGTACGTAAGGCTGAGCGCATTTGCCAACCAAAACCAGGTAATGCTCGCGTGCAGCAGGCTGGCTGAGTTTAAGTTTTAAAGAAAATAGAAAAAACAATTTATTAACAAGTAATTTTTGAGTCTTATGAAGTTTACAAAAATGCACGGCGCAGGAAACGACTACGTTTACATCGACTGCACCAAGATTATGGTAGCCAACCCAAAAGCGCTATCGAAAAAAATCAGCGACCGCCACTTTGGGGTAGGCTCTGACGGGCTGGTGCTCATCTGTCCGTCGAACGTGGCCGACTTTAAGATGCGGATGTTCAACCCCGATGGCTCGGAGGCGCAGATGTGCGGAAACGCCTCGCGATGTGTCGCCAAGTATTTGTATGATAATAAAATGATACAAAAAACCGAGATGACCCTCGAAACGCTTGCGGGGATAAAGCGGCTCACGCTCTTTCCCAACGGCAGAAAGGTGCACAGGGTTATGGTGGACATGGGCGTCCCCGAGCTGCACCCCGCCAAAATACCTATGGCAGAGGCGCTGGTGGCGATGGGCGAGGAGGACGTTATCAACTTCCCCCTCGAGGTGGACAAAAAGATATACATGGTAACCTGCCTTTCGATGGGAAACCCGCACGCCGTGAACTTTGTGAAAAGCACAAAAATAATTAACGTTCAGCGCGTTGGCAAACTTGTGGAGCATCACAGGCTTTTTCCCGAAATAACCAACGCGGAGTTTGTGGAGCTGCTGTCGCGCAGCGAGCTGCGCATGAGGGTGTGGGAGCGCGGCACGGGCGAAACTCTGGCCTGCGGCACGGGCGCCTGCGCCGCGCTGGTGGCCGCCGTGCTCAACGACTACGCAGACAGAAAGGCCACAATACACCTTCCGGGCGGCGACCTCGATGTGGAGTGGGACGAAGACTCCAACCACGTCTTCATGACGGGCGAAGCCGAAACGGTGTTTGAGGGCGAATTTTACACGTAGGCAAGCGTAGATCACGTAGGCAAGCGTAGACGGTGAAGCCTCACAGCGTCCTGCGGTGGGGGTGGAAGGTCAGGCTCACGCTATCACGGGCAAGTCCAGCCCACGGCGTCGCTTGGCATACGCCAATCGCCGCGGGGAGAGAGGTTGACCGAGCCGACCTTTGGGCCGTCGGGCATACACGAGCGTTTGAACTGCTGGGCAAAAAACCGGCGCAAAAAGACTTTTAGCCATGCGGCAATTTCGTCGCCGGTGTAGCTGCCCTTGAAGGCGTGTCCAGCCAAAAATGCTATTTTTTCGGGGCTAAAACCGAAGCGGACAAAGTGGTAAAGGAAGAAGTCGTGCAGCTCGTATGGGCCTACAATATCCTCCGTTTTTTGCGCAATATTGCCGTCGCCGGAGGCGGGGAGGAGTTCGGGGCTTACGGGGGTATTCAGCACATCCTTTAGCACCTCTGCCGATGCGCTGTCCAGCTGCTGCGCCGCCCACTCCACCAAGTAGCGCACCAGCGTTTTCGGTACGCCGCTGTTGACGGCGTACATCGACATGTGGTCGCCGTTGTACGTTGCCCAGCCCAGCGCCAGCTCCGACAGGTCGCCCGTGCCCACAACAAGCCCGTCGTGCTTGTTGGCCAAGTCCATCAGGATTTGGGTACGCTCGCGCGCCTGCGTGTTTTCGTATGTTACGTCCTTCACCTCGGCGTTGTGCATGATGTCCTTGAAGTGCTGCATCGAGGCTTCCCGAATGGGGATGTCGAGGTGCGCAACGCCCAGCGATTTCATCAGGCTAATGGCGTTGGCGTAGGTTCGATCGGTAGTGCCAAACCCGGGCATGGTAACGCCGAGGATGCGCTTGCGATCGAAGCCCAGCCCGTCGCACGCCCTGACGCACACCAGCAGCGCAAGCGTGGAGTCCAGCCCGCCGGAAACGCCCAGCGCCAGACGCTGCGCCTGCGTGTGCGCCCAGCGTTTGCTTAGCCCGCCTGACTGAATGGCAAAAATCTCGCGGCAGCTCTCGTCGCGCGTTGCGGAGGGCGGCACAAAGGGATGCTTTTCAACGGTGCGCCTGAGGTCGGGCGCGCCGCCGTGCACCTCCTCTATGGGGATTATGCGGCAGGCGGCGGCCGATTTTTCCGTCCCAAAGTTGGTGTTTCTCATGCGGTCTGCCCGCAGCCGCTCCACGTCAACGTCGGCAGCTGTGAGCTGCGGCGCAGGGCAAAAACGCTCCGCTGAGGCCAGCATTTTTCCGCTTTCGGCAATTAGCCCGTTTCCCGTAAAAACAACGTCGGTGGTAGATTCGCCCGCGCCGGACGAGGCGTAGGCGTAGGCGGCGTAGCAGCGCGCCGACTGCTGCTCCACGAGCTGCCGACGGTAGGCGTGCTTGCCCACCAGCTCGTTGCTCGCCGAGAGGTTGAAAATGACCTCCGCGCCGCGTAGCGCCAGGTATGTGCTTGGCGGTATGGGCGACCAGAGGTCTTCGCAAACCTCAATGCCAAAGGTGAATGCGCCGTCGGAGAAGAGCAAATCCGTTCCGAAGGGAACGTTTTGTCCGTTCAGCGGAATCTCCTTTTCCTGGCACAGCGCGCCCGAGGCAAACCAGCGTTTTTCGTAAAACTCGTTATTGTTGGGCAGGTTGATTTTGGGGACAAGCCCCAGCACGCGACCGCACTGTATCACGGCGGCAGCGTTGAAGAGCTTGCCGCCCAAGCGCACCGGCAGCCCCACAATTGCCGCCGGCAGCGCTGTGGCGGAGCGGAGCGCAACGTCGTTTAGCGCTTTTGCAGCGTCGGCAAGCAGCCGTGCTTGAAAAAACAGGTCAGCGCACGTGTAGCCCGTAATGCACAGCTCGGGGAAGCAGACCACCTGCACGCCCTCGCTGTCAGCCCGACGAATCAAATCTACAATCCTGTCTGCGTTGAATGAGCAGTCTGCCACCCGAAGTTCGGGTATTGCAGTGGCTATACGTACAAAGCCGTGGTGCATGGCGTCAATTGGGATAAAAAAATTTTTTTCGTCAGTACTCTTCTTCGTTGAAGAAGAAATCTTCCTTACTTGGGTAGTCAGGCCAAATGTCCTCAATACTTTCGTACACTTCGCCCTCGTCTTCTATTTCCTGAAGGTTTTCTATTACCTCCATGGGAGCACCCGATCGTTGGGCAAAATCAATAAGCTCGTCCTTGGTGGCAGGCCAGGGGGCATCTTCCAATTTCGATGCAAGTTCTAAGGTCCAGTACATATATATAACAACTAACTATTCGGTTTCTTTTTTTGCGATAAAGTGATTCATAGAAAAAGTTCGCAAAAATAAAAAAATTAATCGGCAACCCCAAGCTGCTGTTGGTAATTTGCCAATAAAAACCATGCTGCGTAAACTGATTTTAACGCGCTCAAGCCCGTGCCTGTCAACAACAAACGCCAACACCTGCACATTCACGCCATCACATAAATCAACAGTTCAAGCAGGCGACAATGTGTCACCTCCTCCTCGTCATTCCGAAGCGAAGCGAGGAATCTCAGCCCGCAGGTGTCGACGGCAAGCGGGGATACGCAACTTCGTAGGGACAACACGAGCTATGGCTACACAGGCGTTGCCCTACGAAGCGGGCTTCATCACCACGCCTAAGCTTTTTTTCCCGTCAATTTTTATGACGACAGGTTTGCTAAAGCGCACGTGGCGGATGTAATCCGTTTCGGCTACAGCCGGCTGCGCGTCGAGGAAGCCAACGTCGTAGAATCCGCCGCCCTCCTTGAGGTAGGAGTTGACGGTGAAGTAGCCCACGTGCAGCGATGTGAGGTTGTGGAAGAAGTGCGTTCCCTGGCTCGGGTCGATGCGGTAGGCGGTAAGCCCGGCCTCGACGATGAGCCTTGCCCCCGATATGTGCGGCCACTTGACCGGAATACCGAGGCTCGTGTCGCTGCTGCCCCAGCGACCTGGGCCAACCAGCACGTAGCCGCGCCCCTCGCCTACGAGCTGACGGTTGATTTTCTCAATGTCGTAGGCCGTGAGCTGGTTGTTCGAGGCGCTAAACTTTTCGGTCTTCACGTACACCACGTCGTACACATCGGTGATGATTCCGTGCCCCAGCGCGCTCTCTGCGGTGATGATGGCGTGCTCCTGCGGCACGTCCGCAAGGTTTTCGCTTATCACCTCGCGGCTATCCACCACCGGACGGATTTGCAGCAGGTAGAGCGTGCTCGGCGTGTCGCTGTCGTAGGAGAGGGTTACGGCAAATTCAAGCTCGACGTGCCGCGCCATCTCGCTATGCCCCACCCGAAGCACCTGGCTGAGCGCGCGGGCAATCGGCACAGCGTCGTGCTGAAGGATGTTGGCAAAGGATATGATTTTTCGCCCGCCCTCGTAGAGTCCGTCGCGGATAACCTGGTCGGCGGGGTCGTAGGTGGAGGCAATGAGGCGTAGCGTTCCGTCCTTCTGCGCTTCGGACGTCGGCAGCTTGAGCAGGTTGTAGGCGTCGTCGGTTTGGAGGGAGGCGTTCTGCTCTGCCAGGTCGAGCGCGTAGAATTTGGTTTGCGTTTCGCGTAGCGCCAGGTCGAGCGTGCTCAGCTGCAAAATGTTTTGTGGGTGGTTGGGCGAAAACCTCAGCGTAACGCCGCCGTCAACGATGTACTTCCCCAGCCCCAGGGCGATGTTGGCCACGCCGTCCTCCGGCTGCTCAGGAGCTATGGGGTAGAAGTTGATGGAGCGCGCCACGCCCGAAAACGAGGGGTAGTACCGCCGGCCGTAGGCGCTGCCGCAGACCTCCTGGAGCACGATGGCCATTTTTTCGCTGTCTATCACGTTGGAGGTTGCGGCCATGTAAGCCTTGCTGTCCTTGAAAAACACCGAGGCGTACACCCCCTTTATGGCCTCGTAGAGCATGTTCAGCGTGCCGGTCTTGCTTTCCCGCGTGTAGGGAATCATGTAGGTGCTGTAGATTCCGGCAAATGGCTGGTAGTGCGAGTCTTCCAGCAAGCTCGACGAGCGCACGGCGATGGGCGAGTCTATAGCCTCGATGAAGGCCAGAAAGTCGGGGGTGAGCCGTCCGGGCAGCTGCGCGTCGAGGAAGCGTTGCAACATTTCCTCGTCGGAGATGTCGCTCAGCGCAACGGGGTAAAGGTTGTTCTGCTCCATGAACTCGTCAAAAATGTCGGTGCAGAGCACCACCGTTTTTGGGATGGCGATGCAGAGGTTTTCCAGCTCGCCGAGCGCCGCGTTGCGCTTAATGAGCGCGTCGAGAAAGGCCAGCCCCCGCGCCTTTCCGCCCATCGAGCCTTCGCCGATGCGGGCAAAGTTGGAGTACCTGTCGAACCTGTCGCGCTGAAAGACGGCCACCACGCCGCGGTTTTTAATCTTGCGGTACTGAACGATGGCGTCAAAAATCGTTTGCCGCACCTCGTCGAGGCTGCCGTTTTCCCGAAAGGTGATGCGCCTCAAAAACTCGGCCACCGGAAACATGGCGCGGGAGTAAAGCCAGCGCGATATGTGGTTGTTGGAGATGTGGTAGGCGAGCGAGCTGTCGGGGATGCTGAAAATTTTGTCCTGGAGGTCGCGCAGGGTGGCCGCGCGCGCCACCTCCTGCCCCGTGTGAGGGTCGCGGAACACGAAGTCGCCAAATCCAAACCCGTCGGTCATGTGTTCGCGCAGCTCCAGCTCCAGGGTTTTGGAGTTTTTGTCGATAAAACCCACGCCCATTTCGCGGGCGTAGCGCACGTTGTTGCTCTCCGACGACTGTAGCAGGAAGGGCACAAACCTGTCGATGCTGCGAATGTAGCGGCAGAGGCTGACCCCCGCCAGCCGGTCTTTCTTCCCGCTGCGCTCAAAGCTGGTGTCCGATATGACTCCCAGCATGTTGTCCCGGTAGCGGTCGTATGTGGCGATGGCCTCCTCGTAGGTGCGCGCCAGCATTATTTTGGGTCGCCCGCGCATACGCAACATGCGCTGGTGGTCGTTGAGCGCCTCGGTCATGAACGAGCGCGACTGCTTAAAAATAATTTGGTAGAGGTGGGGCAGGATGGAGGAGTAAAACCGGATGGAATCCTCGACAAACAGGAGCACCTGCACGCCGGCCTCGCTCACGTCGCTCTCCACGTTCATGCGGTCTTCTATGAGCTTGATGATGGCCATCAGGAGGTTGGCGTTGCCCAGCCAGCTGAACACGTAGTCGATAGCGCTCAGGTCTTCGTTGGCAATGCGCTGCGAAACGGCGCGGGAGAAGGGCGTGAGCACTACAATCGGGATGCTCGGGTACTGCGCCTTGATGCGCTTGGCCTGCTCAAAGGTATCGCTGTCGCCGCCAAGCATGCTGATGATGAGCTCAAAAGGTCGCTCCTGCAGCAGCGCCAGCGCCTCGTCCCGGGTTGCGGCCTGCGTAAAGCGGGGCGGGTAGCGCAGGTTGAGCGAAACGTACTCGTTGAATATCTGCTCGTCCACTCTGCCGTCGTCCTCCAGCATGAAAACGTCGTACCGGCTGGCAATGAGCAGGATGTTGTATATCCGGCGGTTCATCAGGCTGGCAAAAGAGGTATCCTTAAAGTAAAGATGAGAGCTGAGAATCGAGATTTGAGCGCTGTCCATTTTTTAATGAATTAATGAATAATTATTTTTAATGAATTAATGAATAATTAATAGTGAATAATTAATAGTGAATAATGGCAGGCCGCAAAAGTAGACGAAATTCCTGCCATTTCCAAGCGTATGCAGTGAATTAACTAAATTATTCAGCATTCAGCAGTAAGGTTGAAAATCATCAACATCCTACCATTTAATTCCACTCTTTCCCCTTCCTGCGCCGCCGCCGCCGTCATTCCGCAGCGGAGGACCCCCAGCCCGTAGCTGCCGACAACAGGCGGCGCTACGCGCTTGCACATCACCTGTTTGAGCTGTGATTTATCTGATTCATTTGATTTATTTATTTGATGTAACGCCAAACATGCCGCTCCCGCCTTGGCGGATTCATTATTCATTACGATTTATTTTGTTTGTTGAATTTTTTTTTCTACATTTGCACATCACTTTGATTTCTACGACAAATGAAATGCAATAGTACCATAAGTACGGGGGCAAGTTTGCTTGCTTCTGCTCTCGGTAGAAATGTTCTCGATGTTTCTCTCTGAGATTTTTAGTGAAGCACTCAGACCAAGATAGTCTGACTCTCACTTTTTTTATCTAAATATCACACACACACACACACACACACACACACCAAAAATCGCGTGTACGCGCACATTTACAATGACACAGATAACACATATATATACTCCCTGCAACGTGCAGGGAAACCCTTTGACGTCAGCAACAATGAATACAGCGTCAGCATGTTACATATACCGAATAGGGACGACAGCGCCTAAAAAATGGGGGTAGCGATACCTCCATTTGCCGTCCCCCGTCCGGACGTAGAAAAATGCTCTTTGATGTGTTGGCTTACACGTGAAATTACCACAATATAATATATTTTAACTACTATTGCTATGCCTACGTGGATACCTCTTTTCAAGCTTCTCTGCTTTGCTCCGAATTTTTCGCAGAGCCCGCCCCAGCCGCTACAACCTCACACCTGCTAACTCCTTTAAGTAGAGCGTCGCTGTCGTCATTCCGCCCGCTCTTCGGCCGCGCTTGGGGCGGGCTCTGCGAAAAATTCGGAGCAAAGCAGAGAAGCTTGGAAAGAGGTATTCACATAGGTATAGCGATAGCAGTTAAAATATGTCATATTGTGGTAATTTCACGTGTAAGCCAACACATCAAAGAGCA
>JAIRSZ010000055.1 GCA_031255195.1 Prevotellaceae bacterium
TCAAAAAATTCTCCATTGTAGACGTGCGCTGTCGGGATAGCTTTGGGCGGCAGTTCATCGTGGAGATGCAAATGGAGTGGAGCAACGCCTTCCCCCACCGGATGCTCTACAACGTGTCAAAAGCCTACGTCGACCAGCTCCAGCAGCGGGAGCCGTATGGTAAGCTCCAGCCGGTGTACGGGCTGGGGCTTTTAGACGAGGTGTTCGACCACAAGACGAAGGAGTTTTACCACCACTACCAAATGGTCAACCTGCAGAACACCGACGAGAAAATACGCGGGATAGAGCTGGTGCTGGTGGAGCTGACGAAGTTCAAGCCAGAGCGTTGGGTAGACCGCCGCATGGCGGTGCTGTGGCTGCGCTTTCTGCGGGAGGTGAACGACAGCGCCACGGAAATTCCTTCGGATTTGCAGGAGAGCGAGGAGGTGGCCAGCGCCCTGGCGATATGCGAAGCGGACGCATACACGCCGATCGAGCTGAAGCAGTACGAGCGCAACTGGGAGTACGTTTTAAAGGAAAAAATGTTCCTCGACGCAAGCTTTACCGACGGTATAGAAAAAGGCGAGAAAAAAGGCAAAGCTGAAGGCTTAGCTGAAGGCATGGAAAAAGGCAAGGCCGAAGGCTTAGCTGAAGGCTTGGAAAAAGGCAAGGCCGAAGGCAAAGCTGAAGGCTTAGCCGAAGGCATGGAAAAAGGTAAGCTTGAGAATAAAATTGAAATGGTTGTGAATTTTTACCGGTTAAAAGTTCCCGTTGACGCCATTGCTACCGGTACCGGAATGACCCAAGCGCAAGTTCAGGAAATTCTAAAGCAACACCAGCTGATGTAATATTCCAAAATTCAAGGATTCAAAGATTTCCGAAGTTCACCCCCTTGTTTTCCGAAACGCTTGAACTTTTGACGCCTCCGCTTACAACTTTGCCGTCGCCAGCTACGGGCTGGGTTTCCTTGCACGCGGCAACGCTGCCTGTACCTCATTTTCACCTAATTTTTTCAACAAAACAACCTCAGTAGCAGCAGGTTGCAAATAATTTTTTCAAACCTCATTACATCATTGCCGTCCTCTTTCGTCTGAACTGTGATTCTTTTGATTTTGGTGATTTACGGTGATTGCTGACGCACCACTTCCGCCCGCTATTGTCGTCAACAGCTACTACATAACTTTCAGCACCTTAAAGAGTCGAGGTAATCGCCGCTTTTTGCTACTTCATTCTGCAGGTTTCCTGCAAGAAGCCGAATTTTGTCATCGCAATTTCTGAATATGTTCTGAAAAATGATTTTTGCATGATCATCCCCCGCGTTGAAGATGAGGTTGTCAACTCTGTTTTTGGCCGGAAATTCGACAGCTTTGCGGTAATTTTTCAAGCTTGTATTCATAGTAAAATTATTTTTTGCAAAACGTTTGCTGTGGCGTTTTGAGCGGCTCATTTTTTTGAGCATGGCTTCGGTTATGGTATTTTTTGCTGGTTTTTCTGTCGGTACGTTGCCGGTGATATGGCGTTCAAGCTTACTGCCAAACAATAAATGTAGGCATCTGGAGATGATTTGGCAAGTATTTTAACAAAAAACACATATTGCTGTTTACAAGTCGTCTGCTTATCAGGTTTTTGCGATTTTTGTTGGCTCAGATTTTTCCGTCCCCGCATACCGTCCTCGCTATGCCACTCCATTGCGTGCGCCCCCACGGGGGAAGCTACTCCACCGTAACCGATTTTGCGAGGTTTCGCGGCTGGTCGACGTTGCACCCGCGCAGGACGGCAATGTAGTACGAGAGCAGCTGAAGCGGGACGATGGTCAGCAGGGGCGATAGCGCCTCGTGGCACTCGGGCACCTCTATCACGTGGTCGGCCAGCCGGCGGATGTCCTTGTTGCCTTTGGTGGCCACGGCGATAACTTTCCCCTGCCGCGCCTTCACCTCCTGGATGTTGCTCACCGTTTTTTCGTACAGCTTGTCGGAGAGCGCCAGCACGCAAACGGGCATTGTTTCGTCGACAAGGGCAATGGGGCCGTGCTTCATTTCGGCGGCGGGGTAGCCCTCGGCGTGAATGTACGAAATCTCCTTGAGCTTGAGCGCCCCCTCCAGCGCCACGGGGAAGAGTATTCCGCGTCCGAGGTAGAGCGCCTGGGTGGAGTCCTTGCAGGCGGCGGCTATCTTTTTGATGTTTTCTTCGTCTGCGAGCATGTCGGTTATCTGCTGCGGAATACGGGTCAGCCCGTGAATCAGCTCCTTGTAGTCGGCTGCGGGCAGCGTTTGCCGCTTGTACCCCAGGAGAAAAGCCATCATGGCGAGCACGGTGATTTGCGACGTGAAGGCTTTGGTGCTGGCCACCCCTATTTCGATTCCGGCGTGCGTGTAAACGCCGGCGTGCGTTTCGCGCGAGAGCGACGATCCGGCAACGTTGCAAATGCCGAGGATGGTAGCCCCCGAATTTTTTACCATGCGGACGGCGGCGAGCGTATCGGCGGTTTCGCCGCTCTGCGAGATGGCAAGCACCAGATCGTCCTTGTCTACAATGGGGTTGCGGTACCTGAACTCCGAGGCGTACTCAACCTCGACGGGGATACGCACGTACTCCTCAAAAAGGTATTCGCCCACCAGCGCGGCGTGCCAGGATGTTCCGCAGGCGATAATGATGATGCGCTTGGCGCTCATCAGCTTTGGCGTCACGTCGAGAATCCCGCCGAGGAATATTTTGCTTTCGTCCATTGCAATGCGCCCGCGGAAGGTATCGGTAACCGAGCTAGCCTGCTCGTGTATTTCCTTTAGCATGAAATGCTCGTACCCGCCCTTGTCGATGTTGTTGATGTTCAGCTTTATTCGGGTTATTTCGGGCGTTTTAACGTCGTTGTGGAGGTTTTTGAGGTCAAAGCTGTCGGCGGTGACAACGGCCACCTCTTCATCGTTCAGGTACATGACGCGGTCGGTGTACTCCACGATGGGCGTAGCGTCGGAGGCAAGGAAGTACTCTCGCTCGCCAACGCCCACCACCAGCGGGCTTCCCTTGCGTGCGGCAATCAGCTTGCCAGGCTCGCTTTCGCAAATGATGACGAGTCCGTAAGCGCCCACCACCTTTGTCAGCGCCAGCCTCACCGCCAGCTCAGCGTCAACTTTTTGCTCAAGGTATATGTTTTCAATCAGGTTTACCAGCACCTCGGTGTCGGTTTCGCTCTGGAATGTGTACCCGCGGTTTACCAGCTCCTTTCGCAGGTGGGTGTAGTTCTCGATAATGCCGTTGTGCACCACGTAAAATTTTCCGTTCATTGAGCGGTGCGGGTGGGCGTTTGCGTCGCTGGGCGCGCCGTGCGTAGCCCAGCGGGTGTGCCCCATCCCCACCGAGCCGGCTATTTCCTTTCCCCTCACCAGCGCTTGCAGGTCTTTGACTTTACCCTGACACTTGTAAACGTTCACCCCTCCGTTGAAGAGGGCTACCCCCGCAGAGTCGTATCCGCGGTATTCGAGGCGTTGCAGCCCCTTTACCAGAATAGAGTAGGCTGTTCGACCGCCAACGTAGGCAACTATTCCACACATAGTTAGATTTTAGATTTTTAAGATTTTAGATTTCAAGATTTGGCTATTTTTTGCAGCTTGCTCTTTACCGCTTCGGCCAGCGCGCTTTTTTGGTCAATGTGCTCAAGTATGTCCTTCACCGAGGGGTGGTCGGTAAACTCGCCCCTCACGTTTTCAAAGTCGGACTGCCGCACGTTGTCGTCCTCGCCGTCTACGCCGAAGCCCACCTGCGATTTTAGGGTGAACTCTTTCCGAGCGTCCTCGTACATCATCCTGTCTAAGGAGACGACGGCGTTTTTCCATTCGTCCGTAAGCTGCATCAGCCGGTGCGCCGTGACCGTTTTTACGTCAACTCCGGCTTCTGCTTTGAGCTGCTCAGCAACCCAGCGCCACGTCCAGCGGTGGTAGCAGCTTTTCCACTCGCGGAAGATGCTGTTCATTTCGCGGAGCGAGGTGATGCTGCCGTTCTCAATTTTTTCAATCATTGCCGCCACCTCACTCTTTGGCGTCAGGAGTCCGGCCATGTCTACCCAATCGCCTGCTCCGCTGTCGCTTTCGGGGGCGAGCGCCAGCCTCATCTCCTCCTCGTTGGCAAATTCGGAGGCGGCCAGCTTTTTCATCAGCTCGTTGCCCAGAAACTTTACTATTCCCATGCGATACAGGGATATTCCCCGCTCCAGCGCGCGGTGGGTTATCCTGGCGCTGTTGAACATGTAGTGCTCCGACGTTCGCCCCGATATTCGCTTGAGCTCCTCCAGGATGCGGCAGGCTTTCGCCATTTTTTGGATGGTGTAGGGGCTTAGCAGGTCAAACACAATGCTGTCCAGCAGGTTGCTGTCTTTGCGGCGATCTCTCTGCGGCCACTTTTGGGCGTCGCGTATCGTTCCTATGCTTCGCAGGTTAACGCCCGGGGCAAGAAAGCTCTCGTCGCTATTTTCGATGAGGTACGAAAAGGGAAACTCCGACGTGTCGGAGTTGCGGTAGTGCCGCCCCATGACCAGCGAGAAAGCGCCGATTTTTGCCGGCCACAGGATGTAAGAGTCGCTGGCGGTTTTGCTGCCACGCTCGATAATTCCCTGGTGAATGGGGCCAAGCTTGTACATGTGGTTGCTCTGGTTAGAGCCGCTTCCGGCGTTCAGGAAGGCGCAGTAGGTGGCAATCAGCAGCGTCGACTTGTGGTGCGACACCGTGTAGGGTCCGGCAAAGATGGAGCACGCCTCGCCGTGGAACCCCTGGCAGTTGGCAAAAAACACCGAATTTTCGGCCGAGTACTGCTTGCCAAGCACCGTTCCCTGTCCAACAAAGCAGCTGGTCACCAGCGAGGAATCGCTTACGGAGCTGCCGCTTGAGAAGATGAAATTTTCGGCGCAAACGCCCGGCCCCACGTAGGCGGGGGCTTCCCTCGAGCTGTTGATGCTGCCGTTGCTCAGCCGGTAAACTCCCTCCACGCCGGCGTAAGCTCCCACGTTGACGTTGAGGATGGTGCGGCAGCCCGACAGCTGCGCGCCCTCTCCAATAACGCCCATCTCGGAGCGGACGCTTTGTGTGTACTCGTCGATGAGCTGCTTGAGCCGCGCAATGAGCGCCGGACGGTAGCGGTAAAAGGCTATGAGGTAGGCGGTATGCGCCGACAGCTCGTTGAAGATGGGGATTTCGCGGCCGCCGGTTTCGTTGAGCACGGCCACGCGCGTGCCGTTGCCAAAGGTGGATACGCCGCTCACCGCCAGCGTATCAACGCACTCCACCACCGCGTGCCGTTCAACGCGGTAGTTGGCAATGTAGTTTTTTATCTGATTGATGTACACGTCGTCTTCGATGGTGCAGCAGTGCACGGCCGCGTTGTAGATACCGGAGCGCCTCGCCACGCCGCCGATGCAGGTAACCTCCCGCCGGAAAATGCCAAGGAAAACCTCCCCCGAAAACGACGTATTGCGAACGTTATCGGCAACGAACCCGTCTTTTACCTTTACCTTTGACCAGTCGCCGCACGTGCAGCCGTTTCTACGCAACACTTCAATCTCCGAGGGCGCAATCGCTCTATACTCTGACATGTTTTTTTTTATTCCTTACGTGTGAATTTTGGCAGCTTAAACAGCGCAAATTTTTGGCAAATATACATGAAAAAATTGGATTTTTGCGCACAGGCAAGTAAAAGGAGCGTTCTTGCCGGATGTGCTCAAGGTGAAGCAAGAGACAGCCCCGTTGCCCGGAAATGCCTTAAAATTAGCCGGTAAAGTTTTTTGCCGGTTTAAACTTCTTCGTAGTAGTACGAGTAATCAATACCCTTCATAAACATTTCGCGGCTGCTGATTTCATCGGTCAGGGCATTTTTCAGCAAGCTTTTCAGCGTTGCGCTGTTGGTGGCGCTTTTTACCATTGCATTCAGGTAGTCGTTTTTGTTAATCCTGCTCCAGTCCACGCATTTTTTCAGGCGTTTTTTCAGCATCAAATCAAGCCAAATGCGCGTGCTTCGCCCGTTGCCCTCCATAAAAGGGTGAGTAATGTTCATTTCCACATATTTATCGGTAATTTCTTCAAATGTGCTTTCGGGCATTTGCTCAATTTGCCTTAGCGTGTTGCTCAGAAATTGGGCTATTGCAAACTGAAAGCCACTCTTTGAAATGTTTTTTTGCCGTATCTGTCCGGCAAAATCGTAAAGTCCGCCAAAAATGTATGCGTGAATTTGCTGCAATCCTTTGGCTGTGCCAACCTGAAATTCGTCTATCAGGTTGCTCTCAAACAGCGAGTATGCCTTTTTCTTGCTTTGCCCGTCGATGGTGTTTTCGCTGTATAAAAACCAGTCGAGGAATTTCATTGCCCTGGTATTTGGAAAATTTTTGGCAAGAGCGATAATGCCGTTGCTGTCGAGTGTGTCAGCCAAACGCCTTTTGCCGTCCGGCGCCATAAATTTGAAACCGTGAGTGGCACTCACAAGTTGATTCTGCTCTTTGGTAAACTTGCGCTTTAACCAACGCCAATAATTGTTGGCTTTTGTGTAATCGTCTTGCTCATTGAGCACGACAACAATATCTACAACATTAAACCACCACTTGTTGTTTTCCTCGTCCCAAATGGCTCGTACTTCCCTGTCGTCAAAAAAGCGAATGGATACCTTTGTATTACTGTTCATTTTTACTTACTTATTTTGTTTATACCAGCATACTTTTTGAATACTACCGTACTTCCCCCGCTCCTGTTGGGATTGACCAATTAAATTTTGAAGTGCACCCAATGGAGATGCTCTTAGAGGCAGATTTTCAACGCTTATTTCGCTAATTTTACGAGTACTGTTCGTCCAATATATTTGCTATTTTTTTTGTTTCTCTGAGATTACGACCGGTTGTTTTAACGAGTAAAGCGTACCGTCTTTTCATTTTAAACAATACTATTTCGACAAAGCCGGTTTTATCTACCCTTCTGATAAACCTGTTTCCGCCCCAGTGTGTCGAGCGCATCTCCTCTACGTAAGGGCAATTCTTTAGCAGATTGCACATTTCCTGCAATTCTTTTACGCCGTGATGGTCAGACAGGTGGATGATTTTTTCGCTCGGAGGAATTGATGTTTCAGTAAGCGTCACCTCTTTTGCGCGTTCTACAAAGTCAACAATTTCGGGCACATTGAGTGAGGCTGTGGAGAAAATGTTATAAACGCTTGCCAACGAAGCTTGCGCTGCTTTTTCTATAATAACCGGCAGCTTGTGCCGCTCCCATACCGGCAGCGTCGGTAAGCTGATGCTTAGCGTTTCGTACAAGTATGCCGACGCTAACCCCAAACATGCGATTTTACCCGTACCGGCCTCTTTGTCCTCAAAATAGTAGTTCGCCTCCACGTATTGTTCTTCAACCTCCACATCGCCCTCTTTTATGAACGGCAGGATAATCACTCCATACATGTAATCCCTGTAATTTTTCGGAACGTCTTTGCTGTTCAGCCAATCGAACAAAGTGTAGCCCTCAGCAAGCGCTATTTGATTTGTAGCGCAATGCGAGCGGATATGCGTAAAGCCTCTTTTTCGTGCCTCACCAACAGCCTCCGCAAAAACAATCAGCCGGCCGTTGGCTGTGTATTTGTCGGCGGCAGGCGCAATGCTCAACTCGTTAAACATCATTTCCATCCCTAAATCAATTTTGAGAGCTGATTGCTCCATTCGTCCAAAAGATTCTTCGGATATTCGCTCAACGCCCCGTTTTGACCTATTTCAATGTCGGTGATTTTGGCGTATTGCTCCATGTCGGTAACTACTTTTGAAAAGTAAAAAGCCACTACCTTACCTTTGTCAATGGCCGCCTCTTTTACAGCAACTCTAATGCCGTTTAAAATATGGTCGCTATGCGTTTCAATAATTACCTGAACATCATCATTTTGAGCAACGCGAGCAATCAGCTTTCCCAGCTCTGCCTGACCGCGGGGGTGAATGTGCGATTCGGGATTTTCTATAATGATAAGCTCGCCCGGGCGCGCCGACAGCAACGCTGTTACGACATGGAGCGCGTAGGAAATGCCAAACCCCACATTTTCGGGCTTGAAGCTGTTGGTGCTGCCCAATGTCGGCTGCTTAAACTTATACTCCAGCAGAATCAAATCCGAGGAAATTTTGGAGGTCTGCACCCTGACCCCCGGCGATACTTCGCCCAGCCACAAATTAATTTGACTTTTTAATGTCCTGTCCGCTTTTTCCACTCCTTTTACCTCGTATTTTTCCGTGTCTTTATGTAAAAGGTTGTCGAAAAAGACCTCTTCGCCACCTCTCAGCTCTATGTAGTGGGCGGTGTACTGTCCGTAGCTGCCAAGGCTGTTTGCATCCATCACGCTTGTATAACCGGCAATATTCACTGATTTTGGCTCTATCCGCTGCGCGTTCAGGTATTGGAAATTGTTTGAAAACAGCGGCTGTTCGGCATTTTGCGCTAAATAATCACCGCTGTCTTTTGCAAGGTTGTTGTGCAGCGAGTCGGTTTCTGCCAGATAGTCAAAGTTCATTTGATAAAAATCATCGCTGTCAAATTGAAGCGCCATAGACATTTGGCGGGGGTTGTACTGGTAGAAAACATCTTTGGCAGTGCCTATGTTTACCAGCCCTCCGTTTAGCTTCAATTCGCCTTTGGACAGCTTATCCGACTGCCTGAGCAGCAGCAGGGCTTGAATAAATGAGGACTTTCCCTGCCCGTTGAGGCCGAGCAAAATATTTAAATTTCGTAGCAGAAAATGTTTCTTTTTGATAGCTTTAAAATGCTTCAGCTCAATTGACCGTATCATAGTATTTTAAGAGTATTGTTTATCAACTTTTTCACCTTTTCGTGCCGGTAGGCTGTGCGCTTTTTGTCGCCGGTTGAGCTGGTAACGGAAATGAAAAATTCTTCCTGCTTATGCAATTCATTGTATATTGCTCTCTTGAGGCTCTTTTTTCTCCGCAGCAGAACGGCTCTTTTTGTATCCGTCAGCAGAGCAAATTGTACGGAAACGGCGTCAAACAGCGCTTTGTTTATCGGTGGCAGCCTGTCGTATTCGGCGTAAATTTTCCGAAAGGCCTCTCTTCCAAAAATTTGCTCCGACAGCACCATTGCTTTTTCAAAATCTGCCCTGATTTTTTCAAGCTCCTTATTCGTTTTGCTGTAAATAGCCGCCATAGCTTTACTCATAAACGTGTCCAGATCCTGACCATACTCTTTTGTGCCATAATTTTTTGTCCCAAACAGGTAGAAGCATAAGAAGCGGTTGACGAAATCCCTGTCCAGCATCCTCGCCGTACTTATTTTACCTCCGGTGGCTTGCAGAAAGGAGCTGTTTGTTGCCAATTCTGCGATAAACTTTGCCGGCTGCCCCTGAAAAAGCGCATGGCGTATTTCCTGTGGCTCTAAGGTTAATCCACCGGTATTGATGCGCTTGAAAATGTTGTATTTCACATCAATAGGCGTGCCGGGCAGGATTTTATAAATTACAACCTGGGCTTCTTCTATTGTGGCGTGAAGGTTGGGGGGCAAATCATCCCATGTTTTACCATTGAACTGTATTAAAAATTCAAGATTGGTAAGCTTGAGATTTTTATCGACCACAAAATTTTTTATGCTGCTTAAGCGCTGCAAGCCGTCTACCACCAGCCAGCTATTTTCGTCGGAGGCGTCAAAGTAAAATGCAGGTAACGGAAATTGTATTAAGATGGACTCTATGAGCCGGCTTTGCTTGGTGCTGTCCCAAAGATCCGGGTTGCGCTGAAAGTAGGATTCGGTATCGAGCTGCACGGTCTGATTCCTGATGCGCTTTATTAGCGTGTCGAGGGAAGGCGTTTTGGTTTCAATGTTGATTTTTGTTGGGTCAAAAGGCTTTTCCATCAGAGAAACATATTCGTCTATCTGCTCTTTTTCTACCTCTTCAAAGCTCAACGCATCCTGTACGTCTGATTTTTTTTCCATCGTAAACGCTTTATTTTTATCGCAAAAGTACAATTTTTATCCTGGATAACCAAACCATTTGGCGATACCGCATAGCCAAGGGTAACGCACAACTATGGGCATTGCCCGGCAGGGTATGAATACCAGCAGGCTATCCCGTCCGGTTCGTTCTCCGTCCGGTTCGTCCGGTGTGCGCGGGGAGCGTTGCCGGTTAAAACGCCGAGCTGCGGAAAATATCCGTTTCCTGCCGCTGCCGACGCTGGGCGGTGA
>JAIRSZ010000156.1 GCA_031255195.1 Prevotellaceae bacterium
TTTTCCTGTTTTTCGTGCAGATATTTTTTGTATTTTTGCAGTTGACTGTTGGCTTTCAACCAATGAAAAGCGGCGCGGGTTTTGAGTGTATCGCAAGCATACTTATCCATTTCGATATGAGCCAAAGGGCCATAACCCGCCCGAATAAAGCCTTCGGACAGCCCGCCTGCACCGGCAAACAAATCTATAAAATTTAAAGTATGCAGCATATCTGAATGCACAAAACTTTGTGCCGTAAAACTACAATTTGTTGATGTAATGTGTTTTCATAACTGCGCTGGCTGAAGAAACAGCAAAATGGGCAACTTTGTAGGAAAACGGCTTCTTCAAGTTTTTTTTTGCTGTGTCTCGGCAAGCAAAAGAAAACATGGACAAAATTACATGAAAATCCTACCATTTCCAAGCGTATGCAGAAAAAATCTTTCGCAGATTCTAGAGTAGACATTGTAACTCCTGCAAAACCTGAATGAGCTGTTTAAATTTGCGCTACCTTTCGGATATTTTTCTACGGTGCAGTTGCCCACTGATTCCTCTAGTGATTATTGCTTTCATAAAAACTTGTTTCTCTGAAATAATTGTTATACATTTGCGGCATGACATTTTTTTTGTGTGAAAAAACAATTTAAATAGAATAGAAATACGCTATGAGCAAAAATCTTTCATTGCTTCGCGACTACCTGAATCAGCAGGGTTTAGCGGCGGCAATTGTGCCCACCAACGACCCTCACTTTAGCGAGTACGTGGCGGCCTGCTTCAAGTGTCGCGAGTGGCTCACAGGCTTCACGGGGAGCGCAGGGACGGCAGTGGTAACCCTGTCCGAGGCGGCGTTGTTCACGGATTCCCGCTACTTTTTGCAGGCGGAGCAGCAGCTGTCGGGTTCAGGCTTCGAGCTCAAAAAGGAGGGGCTGCCCGACTCGGAGAGCATAGCCTGCTACCTCAAGAGCAGGGTAGGGGAGGGTCGCGTTGGCGTTGACGGGAAGCTCTACGCCGTTGGCGCGTTCGATGCGCTGAAGCGCGAGCTTGAGCCGCTCACCCTCGTCGCCGTAGACGACCCGTTTGCAAAGATTTGGCGCGACCGCCCGCCAATGCCCGGCGACAAGGCGTTTCTGATGAGCGACGAGGTGGCGGGAGCAACGGTATCCGAAAAGCTCCGGGCGCTCAAGGCGCGCCTAAAGCCCGACGCCAACAGCCTGTACGTGGCCTCGGCGTTGGACGAGGTGGCGTGGCTGCTCAACCTGCGCGGCAACGATGTTGCCTTTACGCCCGTAAACATTGCCTACGCTGTGGTGGAGCTGGATGTCGACAAGGTGCACCTCTTCATCAACCCCGGAAAGCTGGAGGGCAAAGACGCCGAGCGGCTACAGGCGCAGGGTGTTGTGGTGCACAGCTATAGCAGCTTTGAGCAGCAGCTGGCAGCGTTGGCCGCCGGAAAAATCGTTGTCTTCAACAGCAACCGGACGAGCGTTAGCACGCAAAAGGCGGTGGAAAAAAGCTGCCGCAAGGTTGTGGTTGAGGAGGGGCTGTTTGGCGCTATCACCATGATAAAGGCGGCAAAGAACAAGGTCGAGGTGGCCGGTATTCACCGCGCCATGCTTGCCGATGGCATAGCGTGGGTGCGGTTTTGGCGGTGGATAGAGGAGCACATCGGCAGCGGCAAGGTGACGGAAATAGGCGCGGGCGAAAAGTTGCGCGCGTTTCGCGCCGAGTGTCCCGACTTTTTGGGGGAGAGCTTTTCGCCCATCGTTGGCTACAAGGAGCACGGAGCTATTGTGCACTACTCGGCTACGCCGGAAACCGACGTCCCGCTTGGGCGCGACGCCTTTATTCTGATAGACACCGGAGCGCAGTACCGGTACGGCACCACCGACATTACCCGCACGCTGCACTTGGGCAAGCCGAGCGAGGAGGAGACAACCGACTACACGCTGGTGCTCAAGGGGCACGTGCAGCTGGCCATGGCGCGGTTTCCCTACGGCACGCGCGGCGCGCAGCTCGACATGCTGGCGCGGCAGCCTCTCATGCAGCACAACCTGACCTACCTGCACGGCACGGGGCACGGCGTTGGGCACTGCCTCTGCGTGCACGAAGGGCCGCAGAGCATCCGCCTGAACGAAAACCCAACGATACTCGAAGAGGGTATGCTCTCCTCGTGCGAGCCTGGGCTGTACAGAACCAACCGGTACGGCATACGCATAGAAAACCTTATGTTGACGGTGCCGGTTGAGGAAAACGAGTTTGGAAAATTCCTGCAATTTGAGGCGGTAACCATTTGCCCCATTGACCTGAGCGCGGTCAACACGGAAATGCTCACGTGCCAGGAAAAGGCGTACATCAACGCCTACCACTCGCACGTTTATAAAACGCTGTCGCCGCACCTCTCCGAGGGCGAGCAGGCTTTTCTGAAGAAAAAAACCAACATGATTTAGCGATGAAAAAAATTGCAGCCATAGCGCCGCTCCTCGGTCTGATGCTCTCGGCGGCGTGCTCAAAGGACGACGGCTACGATACCTACTCGTACAACGAGCCTACGCTCTACTCGTCGTCCGGCAAGGCGATGTTCTCCGAGGTGATTTTGTTTTTGAAGCCCTACGTTTTGGACGACGATGGGACGAAAATGTATGTTGTTGTGGACAGCCTGCGGAATATCTCCGTGGCGATTAACGACAGAATGCAGCGTCCGTGTACCTCCTACGGTGTGGACACGGCGCACGTAGCTGACAAGTCCGTCGTGGGCGGCTACAGCGTCTCCTCAGAGCCGATAGCCTACCCTGTGCAGGTAAAAATCATGCTGTACCCCGACGAGCTGCAAACCGCCGGGCAGTATGCCGACTTGCTAACCGACTACTTTGCCATGAGCCCCGGCGCTTACATCTTTCGGGTGCTGTCCTTTGATGTTTTGTCGGCCACCGGACAGCCGACAACCATATACACGCCGAGGCTGTCTTTGCCGTTGGAGGTCAAGGAGAACAGCGTGAGCGTCAGCATGGGCAAATTTGAAGTAGAAGTACCCACCACCTAACCCTTTTGCAATGATGATGACACGTAAGCTTACGCTATCCGCACTTTTTTTCCCTCTCCTGCTGTCGGTTTCGTGCTACGAGGAGGCCTCCATTCAGGTAACCAACAGCGTTCACAACGTCAGGATGGACAACATACAGTTTGACAAGATCGGCATAGGGTCGATGCTCATGCCCGGCGAATCAACAAAAAAGTTAACCATCTCGGAGTATACCGAAGATGTCACATTTCCCATCTCCGCGCAGCTGCAATTCTACATGGTTGCAGACGAAAATGTGGTCTTTCTGAAGACAAAAAAAATCTACACCCTGCACGC
>JAIRSZ010000077.1 GCA_031255195.1 Prevotellaceae bacterium
GGCACGGTGAATTGAGCTATGACCAGCGCCATGGACGGGGTACGAAACTTGTTGTAGAATGGAAGGTGGTAGAAAAGAAAATCGTTGAACCACGCCAGATTTTTCCCCCACGATAAAAGGATGGAGAGTAGCGTTAGCCCCAACAGCCACCACTTGATAGGATGCTTGTAGATAAACAAGCTGAAAATGAACAGAAAGCACACAACAGCGCCGAGGTAAACCGGTCCCGAAGTAAACGGCTGCTCGCCCCAGTAGGTGTACGATTGAACGGACTCTCCCAGCTGAGCGCCTCTTGCCTTATACGCCTTGTACACCTCGGACGAAGCGCTCAACTTTCCACCAGACGCCCCGCCATGAATATTCGGAATGAGCAGCGAAAATGTTTCGGCTTTGCCGTAGCTCCATGTAAAAGCGTAATCCTTGTCAAGCCCCGAGCTTTTCGGCTGGTCGGCGTTGCCGTCTACTGCCGTCAATTCCGATTTGCCGCGAATACTCTCCTGCCCCATTTCATAGTTGCTGTAGATGCCAGCTGAGTTGGTAAGCACCGCAAATACCGCAGCCAACGCCAGAGAGCACGAGGCAATCAAAAATCGCTTGAGTTGCTTTTGCTTGAGCATGTAGAAGAAGTAGCACAACACCAGCCCCAGCACAATAAAAACGAGGTAGTATGTAATTTGGTAGTGGTTGCTGCTTATTTGCAGCGACAGCGCCACCGCCGTAATCGCTGCGCCCAGCACAACCCTGCTGCGGTAGGCCATAAGTACGCCGGCAACCACCACCGGAATGTACGCTATGGCAAAAGCCTTAGTTATGTGCCCTGCTTCGATGATGATAAAGTTGTACGACGAAAAGGCAAAGGCGACGGAGCCTGCCATGGCAAGCCAGATATTTGCGCCAAGCGATAGCATGAGCAGGTAGAAAGAAACAAGGCTTAGTATTACAATAGACATGGACTGGCTGTTAAATGCCGTGAATGGACTTGCCAAATAGCGCGCGTAATTTGTTTGGCCTATTCCATAAATTACTATATGGTAAGTTGGCATTCCGCTAAACATGGAGCCTGTCCAGCAGGAAGTTTCTCCGGTTTCGTCGTAAAACTTTTTCACCTCTTGACTCATGCCTTTCCATTTAGTTATGTCACCTTGCTGGATGACCTTACCTTTGAGCACAGGGCTAAAGTAAACCGCCGAAATGGCAATAAAAAAAACTATCGGTAGCAGAAAACGCCACCATTTTTGTGAATTAGAAGTACTTAAAGCGCTCGTTGCGCTCGGCATTTTAGATTTTTTCATAATGGAACTACCTGTTTATTTACGTTTTTACATTGATTCGAGATTTGCCGCAGCGCGACGTTGCGCCGTTTGTCTGCGGGTATTACAGCTTGTTCAGCAGTGAGCGCAGGCTCACCTTTTCGTCCATAATGCCGCGCACGGCGTTGATGGCAACACGCTCCTGCTCCATGCTGTCTCGGTAGCGAATGGTTACCGTATTGTCCTCTAACGATTGATGGTCAACCGTTATGCAGAATGGCGTGCCGATAGCATCCTGGCGGCGGTAGCGCTTGCCGATGGAATCCTTTTCGTCATATTGACAGTTGAAATCGCACCGTAGTTCACTCAGCACTTCGCGTGCTTTTTCGGGCAGCCCGTCCTTTTTTACGAGCGGTAGCACCGCCAACTTCACCGGCGCAATGGGGGCTGGGATGCGTAGCACCACCCGCTCGCCGCCTTCCTCGCCATCTTTTTGCACCTTTTCCTCGCAGTACGAGTTTGCCAGCACCGACAGCACCAGCCGGTCAACGCCCACCGATGTCTCCACAACGTAAGGCACGTAGCTTTCGTTAGTTTCGGGGTCGAAGTATTGCAGCTTGCGCCCCGAAAATTTTTGGTGGTTGCCCAGGTCAAAATCGGTACGCGAGTGTATGCCTTCCAGCTCCTTAAATCCAAAGGGGAAATTAAACTCAATATCGCACGCTGCGTTGGCGTAGTGTGCAAGCTTGTCGTGGTCGTGGTAGCGGTAGTTTTCGTCGCCCATGCCCAAGGCTCGGTGCCACTTAATGCGGGCAGCCTTCCAGTACTCGTACCACTTCATTTCCTCGCCCGGACGAACAAAAAACTGCATCTCCATTTGCTCAAACTCACGCATACGGAAGATGAACTGTCGTGCTACAATTTCGTTGCGGAACGCCTTGCCCACTTGCGCAATGCCAAACGGAATTTTCATGCGTCCCGTTTTCTGCACGTTCAGGAAGTTTACAAAAATGCCCTGCGCCGTCTCGGGGCGGAGGTAAATAGTAGAAGACTCGTCGCTTACTGACCCTATTTTTGTTTCAAACATCAGGTTAAACTGTCGCACCTCTGTCCAGTTGCGCGTGCCCGATATGGGGCACACAATTTCGCAGTCCAGAATAAGCTGCCGCACCGCCTCAAGGTCATTTCCGGTGAGCGCATCCACCATGCGGCGGCGAACTTCATCGGCCTTTGCCACGTTACGCTGCACGTTGGGGTTAGTGGCGCGAAACTGCGCTTCGTCAAAGGTCTCGCCAAATTTTCTGCGGCCTTTTTCCACCTCCTTTTCCACTTTTTCCTCCAGCTTGGCAATGTGTTCCTCGAGCAACACGTCGGCGCGGTAGCGTTTTTTGGAATCCTTGTTGTCGATGAGCGGGTCGTTGAAAGCCCCCACGTGCCCCGATGCCTCCCATGTGCGGGGGTGCATAAAAATAGCGGCATCAATGCCCACAATATTCTCGTTGAGGCGCACCATAGCCTCCCACCAATACCGCTTAATGTTGTTCTTTAACTCCGAGCCGTACTGTCCGTAATCGTACACAGCGCTAAGGCCATCGTATATCTCGCTTGAGGGAAAAATGTAGCCGTACTCCTTGGAGTGTGCTATCAACTTTTTAAAAAGTTCGTCCTGATTCATAGCTTGTTTATAGTTGAAAAAAAGTTGTCAAAGGTAAGAAAAAAACCATAGATACCGGCAAACAAATCAAACAAAGTTTTTCGTATAAGAAAAACTTTTGCTATATTTGCACCGAATATTTATTGTAGTACATAAAAACCGCACAATACATGAAACCGTATATTGCCCGAAACAAGTACATTGAGCGCATAAAGCCATTTATGAGGACAGATATTATAAAAGTGCTCGTAGGTCAGCGGCGCGTGGGGAAAAGTTACCTGCTCTACCAGCTCATAGATGAAATTCGTAAAGCCGAGCCAAAGGCAAACATAATTTACATCAGTCCGGAGCTGTATGAGTTTGACAGCATCAGGAGCTACCACGAGCTAATGGCGTACATTCATTCGCAGCGCAAGAGCAAAAAGCAGCTCTGCTATATTTTCATTGACGAAATACAGGACATCGTAAATTTCGAGAAAGCTCTTCGTAGCCTTCAGGCAGAAGGACAGTACGACGTTTACTGCACCGGAAGCAATGCAAAGCTGCTATCGGGAGAGCTCGCGACCCTGCTCAGTGGGAGATATATAGAGCAGCGGGTGTACAGCCTTACCTACCTTGAGTTTCTTGAATTTCACAAGCTCGAGAACACGTCAGAGTCGCTGGATAAGTACATTCGCTACGGAGGGCTGCCATATTTGGCAAAGCTTCCGCTCAACGATGACAACATCTACGAGTATCTTCGCGATATTTACAGCTCCATTGTGCTGCGCGATGTAGTAGAGCGTTACAAAATTCGCAACATACGCACCCTGAACGACCTTACGCTATTTTTGTCGGACAACATTGGCTGCATGATTACAGCCAACAGCATAAGCAATTTTCTTAAATCGCAAAAAATAGATGTGGGCGTAAAGCAGCTGCTGGAGTACTTATCGCACCTTGAATCCACGTTCCTCATACACCGCGTAAAGCGAACCGATGTGATAGGAAAGCGAATATTTGAGATAGGAGAGAAGTACTACTTTGAAGATTTAGGGTTGCGCCATGCGCTTGTTCCATTTCAGAACAAAGATATTGGCAAGGTAATGGAGAATCTTGTACACCATCACCTTATTGCGAACGGCTACAACACCTATGTCGGAAAATTGCGCAACAAGGAGGTCGATTTTGTGGTAGAAAAAAACGGAGAGCGTGCATATATTCAGGTTGCCTATTCCGTTGCAAGCGCGTCAACACACGAGCGCGAGTATGGAAATTTACTGGCAATAAACGACAACTACAAAAAAATAGTTATCACCATGGACGATCTGGAAGGCGCATCGTACAAGGGAATAAGTACTGTTCCGCTACGCAAGTTCATCAGCACTGCGCTATAAAGTTACGGCTCCAAAGTTTTTCTTGCAGGAAAAATTTTGGAGCTTAATTTATGTGATACTTCTCATAAGAAAAATTTTCTGATAAAACATAATATGTTTTTCTTATAAGAAAAACTTTTCAATATAATGATATATATATTTCTTATGAGAAAAATTTTTTGATGTGATTGCATATATTTTTCTTATAAGGAAATTTTTTTCGATTTGGTGTTGAATATGTTTCACGCAGTAAATTTTTTGCTCATAATATGCTGTATATCATGAAAAAAAGATCGAAATTGTCATCACTCTGTTTGTCCAAAATCATGATATTGAAATATTAATATTAAAAACTTGAATTTCAGAAGAATACAAGCTATGAATTCCTTGCAACTTCTAATTATAATTTTTATTATTATCTTTGCAAAAAATATCATCATAATGAAAGGAATCATTCTTGCAGGAGGCAGCGCAACGCGCCTTTATCCGTTATCAAAGGCTATTTCAAAGCAAATCATGCCGGTGTACGATAAACCTATGGTTTACTATCCGTTATCTTCGCTTATGCTGGCGAATATTCGCGAAGTGCTTGTTATTTCTACTCCTCGCGACCTGCCTGTATTCAAAGAGCTGCTTGGAACAGGTGAAGAGTTGGGGATGACCTTCGATTACGTGGTGCAGGAAAAACCTAACGGACTTGCACAAGCGTTTGTGCTGGGAGAGCAGTTCGTGGGTAGCGATAAGGTTGCACTTGTGCTTGGAGATAACCTCTTTTACGGACAGGGCTTTAGCGAGATGCTCAAACGTGCAGCCTCTATCAGGAATGGAGCCTGCATTTTCGGCTATGCCGTAAAAGACCCGCGTGCCTACGGTGTGGTGCAGCTTGCATCCGACGGCATGGCGCTGTCGCTGGAAGAAAAGCCCCAGCAGCCTAAGTCAGAGTACGCCGTTCCAGGCCTCTACTTTTATGATAACACAGTGGTGCAGCGCGCAAAAAACCTGCGCCCCTCGGCGCGCGGCGAATACGAAATTACAGACCTCAACAAAGAATACCTGAAGGAAGGAACGTTGAAGGTAGAAGTTTTTGGCAGAGGCTTTGCCTGGCTCGATACAGGTAACTGCGACAGCCTTTTGGAGGCCTCGAACTTTGTGGCAACAATACAAAAGCGACAGGGATTTTACGTTTCGTGCATCGAGGAAATTGCATGGCGCAACGGCTGGATAAGCAACGAGCAACTCAAAGCGTTAGGCGTCAAACAGGAAAAAACCGAATACGGCAGGTATTTGCTGGATTTGGTCAAGTAAGAGCGGCTAAAAATCTTTGTACAGCAGGTATTTTTTTCGCAGCTGCCTGAACTTACTCAAATCCGGCTGCCATGACGCCCTGATTTGCTCTGCGCTCAACCCTTGCTCAACCTGCTTTTGCAGCTTACTAGTGCCGACTAACGTTGAAAAGAAAGGAGTAAAAAATTTCCCCTTTGAAGAAAAGTAACGGTACGCTTCAAGCAAGTACTCCAAATTCAGCTGGCGCAGATTGAGCAGGGAATCGAGAGCAACTTCCCGTAAATCTACACCGTAGCAGATTTTTTTTTCGTGGAGCGGATTTTTTGAAGCGCCTTTTATGCTGCGCGGTCTAAACGAAAATTGCTTTCCGATCCACCGAGGGTGGCCAAAAACTTGGAATGGAAAATCTGTTCCACGCCCCACGCTCATGATAGTTCCCTCAAACAGGCAAAGCGACGGATACAGGTACACCGAGCGCATGTTGGGCAGATTGGGCGACGGCTTTATCGGCAGCGAGTATTCTGCTGCACGGTTATAACTTTCGCACGGTACTACCGTAAGGTTGCACTTCACGCCGTTTTTTAGCCAAGATTCGCCGTTTATCATTAGCGCCAACTCGCCCAGCGTCATTCCGTGGACAATGGGTATGGGGTGCATACCAATAAAAGAACGGTACTTTGACTCCAGCACAGGCCCGTCAATGTACCATCCGTTGGGGTTGGGTCTGTCTAAAACGATGAGCAGGATGCCATTTTCGGCGCAAGCCTCCATCACGTAGTGCAGCGTTGAGAGGTAGGTGTAGAAGCGCGCGCCAACGTCCTGCATATCAAAAATCATGAGCTGTATGCCGCTCAACTGCTCGCGCGACGGTTTTTTTGAAGCGTTGTAGATGGAGGCAACCTCCACTCCACTTTTTTTGTCCACATACCCTGCTACGCTTTCTCCGGCTTCCATTGTTCCCCTAAACCCATGCTCGGGGGCGTACACGCGCAGCACATTTACCCCCTGCGCACGTAGCGTGTCCAGCAAGTGCACCCCGTTGACTAACGAAGTGTGGTTGGCCACCAGGCCAACTTTTTTGCCTTGCGTAAGCGGGATGTACTTTTCCATTCGCTCTGCGCCCACCCTGACGGCGGCGGCGGCTGCGTTCGTCGCCGCTGCTGCAAGCAAAAGGACAGAAAGTAGAAAAGTTAGCCTGCCCATTGATTCAAGAAAGTTACCAGCTGCCGAACGGCTTTTCCGCGATGGCTAATTCTGTTTTTTTCGCTCAAGTCCATTTCGGCAAAGGTAATGCCGTAACCCGACGGACGAAAAATGGGGTCATAACCAAACCCCATATTTCCCGCTTTTTTACGCATGATTTCGCCTTTCACTTCGCCCTCGAAAAGGTACTCCTTTCCGTCCAAAATGAGGGCAATAACCGTGCGAAAGCGTGCGCTACGGTCACTTTTTCCCTCCATTTCGCGCAACAATTTTTCCACATTTGCCTGCATGTTTTTTGCCTGCCCTGCATACCTGGCCGAATGAACACCTGGCGCTCCGCAAAGCACCTCGACTTCAAGCCCCGTATCGTCGGCAAAGCAATTTTCGTGCAGCTGCCGGTAGATGTGGCGCGCTTTTTGCAGCGCGTTGCCTTCAAGAGTTGGCTGGTCTTCTGGAATGTCTTCCGTGAAGCCGTGTTGCTTTAGAGAAGAAAGCACAATGTTTTTGTTCAACATTGTGCTTACTTCCTCCAGCTTATGAAGATTGTTTGTTGCAAAAATCAGGTTCATACGCAGCAAGTGAAACGGCTATTTTGCGGGTGCAGCCGGAGCTTTCACTTCGCCCTTGATGTAAAGTACTACGCTTGGGCTGGTCTTTGCGTTGGAATTTACGGTTATCGACTTGCTGATAGCGCCCTGCCTTGTGGTGTCGTACTTTACCGTGATTATGCCCTTTTCGCCCGGAGCGATTGGGGCTTTTGAGAAGCTGGGCACGGTGCAGCCACATGTAGTATTGGCGCTGTTGATCAATAGCGGCGCAGTGCCGGTGTTTGAGAACTGGAACTCGTAAGTGCCATTTCCGCTGTACTCAATAGCGCCAAAATCGTGCACGGTTTTTTCAAAAAGGATTTCGGCATGAGGGGTCTCATCCGGGGCTTCTGTTTGCTGCGCAAAACCTGCATAAGCGAGCACCATAGCCAGCATTGTTGATAAAGAAAACTTTTTCATCTTGTTTTTGTTTGAAGTTTGGTTTTAATAATGGTTGTGAATATGTTCATTTTGTTGTTCATTCTGCTGTGCTGCTGCCGGTATCTGGCTAAAGGTAACGTACAATATACCCTCCAAATCGTTCATGTGAACATCCTTGTAGCGCACCCTCTTGTCCTCGTCCAGGACGTAAAGTTGAGGGATTGCGTGCAAGCTGTACTTTTCGTAAATATCGGCTGTGCCTTCGGCATCCCACACGTTTATCCAATCGGTGTAGCCGTTTTCCTCCACGTAACTTTTCCACTCAGCGGTGTCTTTGTCTGGATATACGGCAAAAACCTCAAGTCCCTGCTCCCGATACTTGTCGTACAGCTCGTGGAGCACCGGCGTGGTCATGCGGCAAGTTCCGCAGCCCGGATTGAAAAAGTACAGAAGCGTGAGAGGCGCTCTCAATGCGTGCAGCGACCTGTGCTCGCCGTCGGCTGTTTGCAACATGAGATCGGTAGCCACCGCTCCAATCGGGTTGAGCTTGTACTTCCTGATATTCTGCTTCAACTTGGTCTTGTCCTTATCCGTAAGCCAACTCACCTTTGTTGAGTCGGACATAATGTCGCACAAATGTATGCCTACAACGTGATGCCCCTCTATCGGCGAATCGGTGTAGCGGTCGTAGAGCCAGGTGAGGACGTAACGGTAAACCTCCCTGCTCTGCCCCATCACTCTGTCGAGCAGCCGATTTATGCAAACGTTAATGTCGTTGGCCGGCTCGCGGAGCATTACCTGCTGAAAAAATACGATTAAGCGGTTTTCCAGCATCGGCGTGTTGACAATGCGCTCGTCGGCAAAGTTGAAGTTGTCGAAGAAGTGCACCTTGGCAAATTCCAGAAATTGCCGTTGGCGGACGGAGTCAACGTTAGCTGTCCCCTGCGGTAGCGGCATTTCCGGCATTTCCGGCTCTTGCATACAAGTAATCAGCGTTGCCAAAAGCGTACCCTTGTAGTCCGCTTGCAGGTCGCTCACCTGCTGCTTTTGCAGGTTTATCACTGTCTCGTACTGCCCCTGAAAATAAAGAACGGAGTCGGGATCGTTTTGAAAATTCCGGTAACGCATTTGCAAATCCTGAATTTTTCGTCCCACGCGGCGCTGGCCGTCAATATATTTTTTAAAACCCTCGTTTTCTGCCGACCGAGAGTACTTCAACGATTTCTCAACGTTGAGCATGTTTGCAGAAACAGCCAAGCTGAACTTAGCCTCTCCCGACACAATAAATTCTATTGCCTGCTGACTTTGCTGCCGGTCTTCGCCGTCACCCTCATCAACGCTAAAGCGTATTGCGTATAATCCACCCGGCAGCGTTGCCTTAGCGTTGGCAAATACTGCTTTGCCCTTTGCGCTGAAGGTGGAAGAATCTATATTTGTAAGAGCCATTCCGCTGTAGCGGGCAATGTAAACTTTCTCCTTTTCTGCCCCTGCAATGGTTACCTCTATCCGGTATGCAGCCCGGGTAGAGGCAGCAAACATCACACTAAAAATAAGTACACAAATTCTAATCCCTCTGTTCATTCCTAATCGTTCTCCTTTATTTGTTGGGGGCAAAGTTATGCATAAAGGACAACCATTGTCCTTTTGTTTTGATTATTTAACAACTAATTGTGTCCCATATCAATGCAACAAAGCGCTGTAGCGAGTAGCGAGATGTGGGTTGAAACGGTTATTTTATTTTTAATCAACTTGAACTAATCATCTAATCAACAAACTCTTCGCAGAACTTCTGAAATTCAGAGGTAACGATTTATGAAGCGTGCACATTTTTTTTTACTTTTTGCGGAATATCTATTTTTAGCAAGAGGTGGGCAATGCAAGAAAATTAAAGCAGCGCGTAGGCGGCTTCGAGCTGCCCGTAAAATCCTTTGCCAAACTTGCGGATGATAGGCTCTCTGAGAAATCGAAAAACCGGCGTGCTGTTTTTCTCGCCCAGCGTGCGTGCGCACTGGCACATGTCCTGCCGGTCGTAGCAGAGCGCAATATTGCTGCCCAGCGGCTTGAGTCGAATGGGGTATAGGTGGCACGAAACAGGCTTGCGGTAGGTTGTTTTGCGCTCCAGAAACGCTTTTTCGATGGCGCACAGGCAATCGCCGTTTTCGGTGAAGTAGGCGTATGCGCACTCTTCGCGCTCGGCCACCAGCGGAGTGACCATGTCGCCATCGCCGTCGCGCACCGCTACGCCCAGCTCGGCTATGGCTTTTTGACCTTTGGGAGTAAGGTAGTCGTAGAATTTGGGCAACTCTTTCAGCAGCTTTTTTTCTTCGTTCTTCTCCAGCGGAGCGCCGCTGTCGCCGTACACGCAGCAAACGCCAGCGCAAACGCTCAGATCGCAGCAGAAGCCGCATGTGAGCAGGTCTATCGACACGATTTTATCGTCAATTTGTAACATTTAATCAAAAAACTTCCATGATAAGCCAAACTTAAATACGCGCTCGTTGCGCGGGTAGTGCACCGCCGAGAAGTATCGGGTATTTCCCTCTATCAGCCCCTGCAACACGTGCTCCCACTTGATAAACGGCGTAGTTCTCTTCCACCGGAAGGCAACAAAAGCATCAGCCCACAGGTGTCCGCCCAGCTGCACGGGCGAGGTGTGGTACATGCCCACCGAGGGGTTGTACTCGTAGCCGTTGAACAGCGTGCAGTACTGCAAGTCTACGCCCAGCTGCATCCGCAGCACATTTTTTACCAAATCGCGCTCGTAGTAGTAGGTTGCGTTCACCGCAAACAGCGGGACGGAAACAACGCTTTCGTCGGACGACAGCTGCATTATCATTCGGTGGTGGATGTTTATCCCTTTAAATTCCAGCTGATGGTTTAGCGTGAGCGCCGAAATGCTTAGCGTGCCGGGGTGCTGCTGGGGAATTGCGTTACGCCCGAAGTAGATAAAGTTGTCCTGTATGCTTTGGTTGACGCCCACCTCGCACCGAAGCATCGGTATGAGCAGCGACGCTTCCAGACGAAGCTCTCTGTTGTGGTCGAAGGTGTTGCTCCAGCTGTAGTGGTTGGTGAAGTAGCTGCCGATAAAAACATCCTGTGCACGTCTGGCCAGCAGCGCGCCCAAATTTAGGTGCAGGCCGTCTCTGATGGGGTAAACGGAGAGGGTCAGGTCGCCCTTCAGCTCAAAACCCCCGCTTTGGTAACCGGCAAGGTTGGTTTGAGCGTAGGCGTTCCACCTGAAATACTTTTTGTACCACGCCGACATGGAGGCGTAGGCGTAGAACGTGTTCAAGCGTTCGCTCGATGTCCCGGTAAAGTACATGGCGGGGTAAAACATGAACGTTTGCAAGTTCTTGTAGCCCACCCCTGCCGACAGCGACTCGAAGATGTACGCTCGCAGCGGCCGGAACTGCACAAACATCCGGTTGTTGAGAACGCTCAACCCCAGCGAGTCGCGGGTGATGTTGCTCATGTAGCGGTTGGCGTAGTAGTCCTCGTTATTATCGGAGTATACTTTGTTGAACGAGGAGTACTCCAGCGAGTGGCCTATACGCCCCATCAGGATGTTGTTTATCACGCTGTCGTTGCCGATGTATATCATGGGAATATCGACGGAGTGCGTGAGGAAAAAGGTATTGTTGCGCAGGTGATTTTTTCCGGTTTGCAGGTTTACCAGGTGAAACAGCGGGTCAATGACGGTGTCGGTAATGAGCTTGTCGTCGGTGATACCGCCGCTCTCCTGCGCCTCCACCTCGTTGAAGATGTAGCCCAGGTTGGCCTTGTAGTACTTGCCCAGATACGACGCGCTCAGGCTGAACGACCGGTTGTCGATGCGCTGGCGAGGGTATACTCCTTTTGTCCCCATGCCGTTGTAGGCTACCCCGAAGTTCAGGGTGTGGGTAATGCTCTGGGCGTGCAGCACGCGCAGCTGGTCTTCCATTCGCGATTTTGAGCCTGCCCAATCGTAGTAGAGCAGGGTGTATGGCGTGGTGGTGTTGTAGAACGAAACGTTATCGGGCGAAAAGAAGTAGGTTTCGTAGGGCTGCATGAAAATGAACTCGCTTTTGCCCGCTCGCTTTGCGTAGCTGTAAGGCATTACGGGGCTTCCCAGCGACCCCAGAAAAATAGCGCCAACGTCGTCGCGAAAAAACGGGTAGTCGGTGCGGAAGTAAAACAAGCTGGAGTCGAGCTCCACGCGGCGCACCTCGTTGGTGGTATGGTTCACGCGGTAGCGCAGCACGCGCGACTTGTGCGTCGTGTCAACCTCCACGTCTGCGTTATCCACCATTTTTGGCAGCTCTATCCGCCTCTCCTTTTTTTTGAGCGGCCGTCCGGCCAGCAGCGCGCTGTCGCCAAGCATTAGCGTGGAGTCGCCGAGCATTAGCATGGAGTCGCCAAGCATTAGCGCGGAGTCGCCGAACATTAGCGTGGAGTCGCCGAATGTTAGCGTAGAGTCGGCAGCGGGCAAGCTATTGCGCAGCAGCGGCAGGGAGTCTTGAGCGGACGGCAAGCTATCGCGGGGCGTTAGCAGGCTGTCCTGCGTCACCTCGCTGACCGGCTGCGCGAGGGCAGCAGTGCAGCCGACAAGTAAAAAAAGTAAAAATATGGCGTACCGTTGCATGGGCATTTTTTTGATTTTTTTTTGAGCTGGCGTAACCGCTACTGCTTGCTTCCGAAAATATTTTCAAACGGCGTGCGGTTTTTTATAGAGCGTCCCAGCGTAAGCTCGTCCGTGTACTCGAGCTCGTCGCCAAACCCAACGCCACGCGCCAGCGCGGAGAGCATCACGTGGTGGCTGCACAGCTTTTTGTACAGGTAGTAGGCGGTTGTTTCGCCCTCCATAGTGGTGCTCAGCGCAACGACAACTTCCTTTACGCCTCCTGCGGCCACGCGCTCCACCAGCTCATCGAAGGCTAAGTCTGATGGCCCAACGCCGTCGATGGGCGAGATAACGCCGCCCAGCACGTGATACACGCCGCCGTACTGCCCTGTGCCTTCAATGGCCATCACATCCACAACGCTTTCGACTACGCAGATGGTGCTGTGGTCGCGGCGAGGGTTGGCGCATACGTGGCACGTGTCGCCATCCGAAATGTTGCGGCACACGCGGCATTTTTTCACCTCGTTGCGCAGCGTGATGAAAGATGTACCAAACCGCTCCACCTGCTCGCGGGGTTGCTTGAGGAGGTGCAGCACGAGCCGCAGCGCGGTTTTGCGGCCTATGCTCGGCAGCGACGACATCTCCTGCACGGCGCTTTCCAGCAGCTTCGATGGTAAAGATTGTATATCCAATTGAGCTCAGCGATTCTAAGTTGCCTATCGGCATTGAAGCTGCAAAAATAGGCAAAAAATGCTTTTCATGGAAAAATTTGCCTAACTTTGTGCTTCTTTGTTTTTATTATGAGCACCATAGATTTTGGAAAGCGTGGCGAAGAGGTTGCCAAAAATTATTTGCTGGAGCACGGGTTTACCATTCGCGATACCAACTGGCGCTGGGGGCACAGGGAGTTGGACATCGTAGCCCAAAAGAACGCAACCCTGCACATTGTGGAGGTCAAGACGCGGCGGGCAAACTTCCTGGTAGAGCCGCAGGCGAGCGTCAACCGGCGCAAGCAGCAGCACACAGTGGCTGCGGCCAACGCCTACGTGCAGCGGTTTAACCTCACCTTCGACGTGCAGTTTGACATAATTACTGTGGTGACAAGCGGCGACAGGAGCGAGGTGGAGTATGTGCCGGAAGCCTTTTACCCGCTGTCAGGGTGAAAAAAGGGGAAAAGTAGTATTTCCGCGCTCCCATTCGCAGCGGCGGCAAAAAGCAATTTTCTACCTTTGATTCGTACAAAAATCCGCAAAACATTTGCTAAAAAACTCCCATTAAAAAATTGACATGTCTCCAGCCATCAATCATTCTGTTGCGCTCACCTTTTCCCACTCTGCCAGCTTCATGTAATACTGCGTAATGGCTTCGATGTGCTGATCGCGCGCCTGCTGCAAAAGATTCTGAGCTTCGAGCAAATCGGAGAGGGTTGTTACGCCCGCGTTGTAGCTGTCGTTGCTCACGCGGCTGTTTTCTTCGGCAACGGAAATGGATTTTTGCGAAAGCTGCACCTGGCTGTACGCCTCATACAGATCGTTGCGAATTTGTTGCATTTGCACCAACAGCAAATCGGCATTTTCTTTTTGCGTATTTTCAGCCGCCTGCTGTTCGAGTTTTTTGCGCTTGATGGCGTGCGAGCCGCCCCACCAATCAGTTATTGGCACGGAAACGGTGGCGAACACCATTCCAAAGTTGTTTTTCATTCCATTGTCGAGGTGCAAATCGAAATTCATGTACTGGTAGCCCGCGCCAATGGCAACGCTCGGCAGGTTTTTACCTGTTTCCATTGCCACCTGCATTTTGGCAATATCAACGCTTTTTTCCAGCAGCTTGTATTCGGGGCGATTTTGTACTGAAACGCTGTCGTTGCCGCCTGCGGCGATGGGCAGAGTAACCTCGTCGAGCTGCGGATGCTGAATGTCGAAGCTGTCGGCAGGAACGCCGATATGCTGCGCCAGCGTCAGCTTCAGCACGCGCAGGCCGTTTTCGACTTTCGAGCGATTTCCTGCCAGCCTGTTGCGTTCAAGCTCCACGCGGGTAAGGTCGTTGCGGGTTGTCAGCCCTGCGTCAACGGCAACCTTCACGTCAGACAGGATACGGTCGAGCATCTCCTCGGAGTGGCTGATTGTTTTCATTTTTTCCTGCATTGACACGAGCAGCCAGAAATAGCGCTCTGCGTTGAGCAAAACTTCGTTGCCGGCCATCTGCTTTTGCAGCCTGCTCACCTCCATGCCCGCTTTTGCAAGGCGGTTTCCGTTCACAATTTGTAGGCCTGCAAAAACAGGTTGCGTTGCCGTAACTCCGCCGATAAGTCCGCTTTTCAATGCTTCAATTTTCACAGGCTCCTGGTTTTGCAGCCCGGCAAGCGCGGCGGGGTCAATGGGTGCGCCGCTTAGTATTGCCCAGACTATTGCTGGCGCAAACGCTTCTACCATCGGTTGCATTTGCGCCGCCATGTCCATTTCCATTTGCACTATTGGCTTGTTTGCCGCAAAGCCAACTCCCACGGCGCTGACGTTTGGAAAATAGCTGGCGAATGCCTCTTTTTTCTGCTCTTCTGCCTGACGGACATGCAGCTCGGCATTTTTTACCTTAGCGTTGTTTTTCAATGCCAATTCTTTGCACTGCTGCAATGTCAGCATATTTTGCGAAAATGCAAAATTCGCCGTAAAACAAAGTATTATAGCTGTCTTTATGCGTTTCATATCCTAATTTTCAATTGAAGTTTGAGCGTGTTCTTTATGCAACAGGTAGTAAGCCAGCGGCAGTACGGTAACAATAAAAATCATTGTTATGAGCGTGCCGAAGAAAATAATTGCCGCCATTGGCGACCACATCGGGCTTTGGCTGATAATCATCGGCAAAACGCCCATTGCGGCAACAGAAGAAGTAAGGAAAATGGGGCGCATACGGCGTTTTCCACCATCAATGGCGGCCTGTCGAATGGGTTTGCCTTTTTTGAAGCGTAAATATTCAATGTAATCGAACATTATTATTCCGTTGCGGACAATGATGCCGGCCAAGCCTACTATTCCCAGAAGGGCAAAAGCGTTAAACTCAATGTGCATAACCCACACTCCAAAGCCCGCGCCAAAAGCGCAAAGAACAGTTGAAAGCAACACCGTGATAGCCAGCTTTAGCTTTCTGAAGTGGAAAACGAGTATCAGAAAAATTATCAAAAATGCTATGACAACGCCGTACAATATGGGCGTAAACACTTCATCGTCCTGCTCTATGCTTCCGCCGTACTCGAGCTTCATGCCTGACGGAAGCTGCGGGACTGTCTCTTCGTCAATATGCCGGATGATTTTCTTTAGAACGATGTTTACATTCTCGCCGCGGCTTATGTCGGCCATCACGGTGAGGGTGCGCAGTCCGTTGCGGTGCGTGAGTATGCTTTCGCTCCATTCGGGCACAATTTTAGCGGTCTGCCGCAAAGGAACGGACGAGCCAAACAGCCCCGAAACCGGCACATTCTGTAAGTCCGAAACGGTCTTTTCGGCGTTTTGCGACACAAGGTACACCGGTACGGAGTAGCTGTCTTCCCACACATCGCTGATTTTCATTCCTGTCAAACCCGTCGAAATGCCAAGCGAAACCAGCGTCTTGTTAACGCCTAAGCGAGACATTTCTTCACGGTTCAGCTCGATTTTTATATTTTGCACAGGCGTTTCAAAGCTCGTGCGCACCCACAGGCACTCGTTCTGCTCGCGCAGGTATTTCTCAATCTGTTCTGCCTGCGTTTTCAAATCTTCAATGTTATCGCTTACCAAGCGGACTTCAAACGGCGCATCCGTTGCCTGAAAATCGAGCTGCTTAAACCGCACATAACATTCTGGAAAGTAGAAGGCGTACCGGTTGGCATACTCGTCAAGGATTACCTCTGTGGCCTTGCCCGATTCTGTATTTACGATAAATTGGGCGTAACTCTTGGCAGGAATATGCGGCGTGTAAAGGAAGTGAAAACGCGGCGAGCTTGTACCGATAAAGGCCGAAACGGATTTCACGCGGCTGTCCTGCCGCAGAATACGCTCCATGCTGTCGGCAATGGCGGCCGTCTTTTCGAGCGGACTTCCTTCGGGCAGGTATATTTCAACGGCAAGCTGGTTTCGCTCTGCAACCGGCATCATGCGTATCGGCACGAAGGCAAAAAATATTCCGCCCGCGGCAATGCTTGCCAGCGCGAGCAGCAGGGTCGCCTTGGGAAAGGCAAAGACCTTTTCCAGCAGCCTTCCGTAGGCCGACTGAACAACTTCGAGGAATGAACGGCGCTTTTTCCGCGCTTGAGCATCGGGCGAATGTAGCCCTCTTCTTATCAGAAAATACTGAATAACCGGAATGACAAGCACGCCCACAAGCAGCGAGGAAAACAGCGAAATGCACACCGTCCAGGGAAAATGGATTATCATATCGTGCATATACCCTTTCGTGGTGAATAAAATCGGGATAAACGTGATGGTGATGGCCAGCGTTGCCGACAGAATCGACTTGAAATACTCCTGAACGCTGCGGATTGTTGCCGTCCACCGGTCAACGCCCGCGTCGAGCTTGTCAATGTAGTTATCAACCACCACAATGGTATCGTCGACAATAATGCCCAACATCGCCATCAACGCCGCCAGCGTAACAAAGTTGAGCGGAATGTCCAGCGCATACATCACGGCAAAAGTTATGGCGATGGTTATCGGAATGGACATGGCCGACACCGCCGACACGCGAAACGGCAGCAGCACGATAATTACAAGCACAACCGCCAGAATAGCTATCAGCAGCTCGCGCAAAAAAGTGGATATTGATTTTGACACAATATCCGGCTGGTCGGCTATGCGGTTGATGTTTACGCTTGCGGGCAGCTCGCTTTTGAAGTCGGCCAAAACCTGGTTTACCTCTTCGCCAAAAGTTATGATGTTTGAACTCGGATTTACCTCTACCGACAGCAGAACGCAGCGTCTGCCGTTGTGCGTAATGTAGCTGTCGGAGGCGGGATACTCGCGCACCACGTTGCCAATGTCCTTCACGCGCACCACATTTCCCTGCTGGTCGGAAAAAATGATTTGGTCGGCAATTTCCTGCTCGGTACGGCAGGCTTCGGCAATGTGTATGGGCGTCACGCCTTCCGAAGTTTCGAGCGAGCCGCCTGCGGATGTAAAACCCTGGGTAAACAGGCCGGCAGCAAGCGTTTTGCTTCCAATGCCGTAGGCCGACAGCTTCTCGTTATCAATATAGATGCTAATCTGTTCTTTCTGCGAGCCGTAGCGTCGAACATTTGCCACGTCGGGCACGGCGCGCAAACGGTCTTCGAGCGCGTCGCAGTATGCGTCAATCTCGCGGTAGGTCTTGTCGTCCGACTCCATCGTTACCAAAACAGACGATACATCGCCAAAGTTATCGTTCACCACAACCGCCAGCACGCCCGGAGGTAGCGCCTGCTTGAAATCCGCAATCCCGTGTTTGATTTTACTCCAGACAATGTTGTTGTCCTTCACGTCATCGGCCAGGTCAACAAAAATGTAGCAGATTCCGTCTTTTGTCTGCGAGGTGGTTGTCCGGCGATTTACCTCCGGGTAGGTGAACAGGTATCGTTCGAGCGGTTTAGTCAGCTGTCCTTCCACCTGTTCGACAGTTGCGCCCGGGTACACGCCCACCACAAGCCCCTTGCGTATGATGTATTCGGGCATTTCCTGCTTCGGCATTTTGACGAGAGAAACCATTCCACCGGCAAACAGCGCCACCACCAGCAAAAGTATAATTTGCCGATTCACCAACGCCCATTCGATTATCTTATTATTTTTTGCCATACTGATTCTGTCCCATTTTAAATTAAATGGTTTTTAAATGATTCTTAAGTAGTTATTACAATGGTTTTAAAGCGATTCTTAAATGGTTTTATCATATCATGCATTATTAATTATTAATTATTAATTATTAATTATTAATTATTCACCACCCTCGTTCCCTCGCTTATTTTAAGAAATCCTTCTGTAATCAGCTGGTTACCTGCCGATAGCCCTTCAACAATCACGATTCCTTCATCGGTAAGGCGGCCGGTTTTTACAAATTGTCGTTTGGCAACATTGCCGTCGGCTAACCAGACGTATTTTTTGCCGTCGGACGAAATCTGAACGCACCGGTTTGGCACAACAAATTCGGCGTTTCCGTCCGTAGCGGAAAATGTGGTTACACGGCAAATCATTCCGGGCATTAGCTGACGCTGCGGATTGTTGATGCTGATTTTTGCATCGTAAGTGTGAGTCACCGCGCTTGCCTCCACGCCTTTCATTTCCACCTTGCCTGTAAAAACGGCGTTGTTGAGCGCGGCTACAGCCACATTTGCCGCCTGCCCCACGGCGATGCTGCCTATTTCGTTTTCGGGGACAGGAATTTTCACAAGCACCGTTTCCACCGTCACCAGCTTAAAAGCCTGCATACTCGGCATAACGTTCATGCCCGACTCAACTTGTCGAGCAGCGATAACTCCGCTGCGGGGCGCATGTAACATGCAGTCTGCCATATTTTTTTTTGCAATTGCCACCTGCGATGTTGCCTGCTGCAAGCCCGTTTCCACCTCCACCAGCTTTATGTCGGGCAAGCTGCCGTTGCTGTGAACTTTCGTAAGGCGGTCGTAAGCATCCTGCGCCTGGCGAAGCTTGGCGAGCGCGCCCTGGTACGAATTTTCCGCCGTAGCCACGTTGAGCGTGGCGAGCAGCTGCCCTTTTTGCACTCGCTGCCCTTCGGAAGCAAACACCTCCTCCACCGTGCCGGGCATTGAAAAGCTGAGCGAAATTGCCGCAGATTCCTCCACCGTGCCAACATAGCTGCGCCTGTCGACCGTCTGCGTGGCAACAACTTCCGTTACCTTTACAGGAATGATTTTGTCCGTACTTTCCCGCTTGTTCTCCTTGCAGCTGCTGAATATCAGAGCAGCAGAAAAAATTGCGGCTAAAAATCTGTTTTTGAACATTTCTTAAACTTTTACTTGGTTTTACGGCTGCAAAATTACTACTTCAAGATTGATTATACAGGTATAAAACAACATAATATTGTTATAAAAGGCTGTATTTAGAAAAATGTATTTACCTTTGCCGGTGATTTTTTTGTAAGAACGACCATGTAAGAACGACCATGAAAAAAAAAGTAGTACAAGTCAACTCAAATGACATATTCAAAGTTTTTGAGGATGAGAGTATTGAAGACGTTTTTGTCGCTTCCGACAACATACGGGATATTGCCTTTGTGGGTAGAATAGGAACGGAAAATATTTTGAATTTTCCGTTTCGAGTAGGCGAAGTTATTGTAGTTATGTGCATTAACGGTTGCTTGAAGGCAAAGCTGGAGGCAAAAGACTTTTCGCTCGAAAAAAACACCATGCTGGTAATCTTACCCAATAAGATATTTGAAATAATGGAAATAGCGCCCGATTTCAGGTCGATTTGCTTTATTATGAAGGAGAACTTTTGGGACAAAAGAGACGGCTTTTTGGAAGCCATCAAGCTGCAACAATATTTTTTCAACAGGGACAGCATACAGCTACCGGAAAATATTGTGGAGGAAACGCTTACTATCTACAAGCTGATAAAAGGAAAAATTACGGAAAAAGGACTTTTTAGCCGTCAAATCATTCAACAGTATACCAACGTACTGTTTTACAACGTCCATGCAATTTTGCAGCAGCATAATATGCAAAAGCAGGCGGAAAAACCGCCAACAAAAGAATACGTTTTTGAGCAGTTTATACGGCTGGTGGAGCGCAACTACAAGCAGCAGCACAAAATAGGGTTTTATGCCGACAAGCTGCATTTGACAGGCAAATACTTGTCGGCGCTGATACGCTCGGCAAGCGGCAAAACGGCGGCGCAGTGTATACGCGGACACCTGGTAATGGAGGCGCGAATGTTGCTCAAATCGGGCAGAATGTCAATTCAGCAGGTGAGCAACGAGCTGAATTTTTACGACCAATCGCATTTCGGCGTGTTTTTCAAAAAATATGTGGGCTGCTCGCCGAGGGCGTATCAAAAAATGTGATTGAAAGGAAAACCCACGGCAAAGCAGGCGGGAAGCCGCAGGAAAAAAAACGGCTGTTCGGATACGTGTAAAATTCAATGCCCTGAAGCCAATCGAAAGGTGACGGCATAGCAAAATAGTTGCGCACGTCAACAGTTTTGTTTACATTTGCGGAGTCAAGCCAGAATAAAATGAAAAAAAACAGCATCAATACGCTACTTTATATTGCACTTACTACCAAGGAGATTCAATATGCGTTCAAGCGGTTTTCCGCAGATTTAAAAACAGATGTGCCGGTTGAATCTTTAGGCATATTGTTAGCCGTTCATCACCACAACAGCACGGATGTGATTCAGCAGGACATTGCCGAAATCATCAAAAAGGATAAGTCGGCTGTTTTGCGGCAGATTGACAGCCTGGAAGAGAAAAATCTAATTCAAAGAATGGTTGACCCCAACGATAGGCGGAAAAACATCATAAAGATAACCGGCAAGGGAATGAAGCTGATTGGCAAAGTCAGCGCGAAGATGGACGAGCTGTACGCTTTACTGTCGGAAGGCTTGGATGCCTCCGAAACAGAAACGTTTCACAAAGTGCTGAACCATTTGAGGAGCAAGGCAAAAACGCTCTAAAAAAATTTATCCAAACGGTTGCATATATCAATTATAGTAAACATCAACTAATTTAAATGCTAAAGCAGCACATTGATGAAAAGAAGAACAGACACGCTGAGTAAAATCCATACAAAGCACGTGTGGGCAAATCCGCAGGCGTGCGTGGCCTGCTGGGAATGTGTCGCAAGTTGCCCCAAAGAGGCTATCGGCAAAGTTGGTTTTTTGTGGCATAAACACATTGTTTTCACAAAACCGGACTGCTGTACCGGCTGTAAAATCTGTATCCAGACGTGCCCGCAGGGAGTATTCGGCGAAGATATTTCGGATGTGCTGGGAGGTGTTTTGGCAAAACGGGAAATGGACAAGAAAATGAATAATCTGGGAAAATCGTTTAACGGCAGGGCTTTCGTATCCATTGTTACGCTACTCTTTTTCATAAGCTTGGCTGTGTCGGGTATTATGCTTCAGGTAACCGACCATCAACCGCTTGGCTTCGGCATGGTATATTGGCACGTAGTGCACAATTTTTCCGCGATTGTTTTTCTCGTTTTTGCGTCGGTGCATATCGTGCGCAACGGGAAAGCTTTGAAGAGCTACATCTCGAAGGCTAAAAATTTCATTAGCAAAGAGTTGGTTGCCGGACTGATTTTGCTGATGGTTATTTTGTTGGGATGCTGGCTGCTGTCGGAGCATCTGGTGCAATTTCACCATGCCCGTTAAGTGTATTCGCTGTAGAAATCAAGAAATTCATCCGTAAATGTACGATCCTGAACAGAGATTATGCCGATTTAGACGAGATGTATGCCAAAATCATTTTTTTTCTGAACGGGGCGGCTCTAACGCAAGCCGCCGCTGGCTGTTACCGAGCAGGAGGAGGTTAAGTGGCGAGGCCGCTACACCGGAATACCAACAGCAACTCCCGCTTATTATTGTAATGTGTGATGGCGTTTAGCTTTAATTAATGTCATAAAGTGACAAATCTTCACTGCCCTATTCAAAAAAGATATACCTTTGCCGTCGGTAACGTAAACTTTATGCAGCGTTTGGAGGCATAAGTTTTACGAAGCAAGGAATGACTTAAAAATGCTGCGTTTTTGTTATTGTGTGCAAAATAATTTAGCGTAAAGCATACACGAGCGCTTTAGCTCGGAGGAAAATTGCTGCTTTGCACCGGAGCAAGAGCCGCCTTACCACCCTCACAGGAGCAAGCCGAAAATCCTGCAATAGAGTAGGCAAACGAAAAAACAACCAAAGTATTATGAGAAAAATTTATGCAGCAGCAGCCTTTATGGCAGCAAGTTTAGTGATGTTCTCCTGTGGAGGCCCGAAATCAGTGAGCCAAATAAGCGGAGAAAAGGAAGTTTCCATTCCCTGCTCCGACAAGCACAGCGATAAGGACTTTTTCAGGGGCTTGGGCGTGGGGCAAAGCAAAGACCTGAACACCGCCCGCGATAAGGCGCGCATGTCCGCCAACGCAGAGCTGGCCGGAAGCATCACCACCCTGATTAAGCAGGTGGCTGAGAGGTACGTAAACGACGCCGGACAAAGCCCGGCAGACTACGCGGAAACCTTTGAGGCGATGACTAAGCAGGTGGTAAACCAGCAAATCAGCAACCTGAGCGTGGCCTGCAACAAAACCATGAGCACCACCGACGGCATGTACAAGGTTTACATGCTGGTGGAGGCCTCTAAGGAAGACGTGTTCAAGACGCTGGAGCAAAACGCATCTTCGCAGAAGAAGCTGGAGACTCTTTTCAACCGCGAAAAGTTCCGCAAGAACTTTGACGAGGAGATGGCAAAGTTTGAGCAAAACAATTGAGGCTGAAACTGTAGCAACCACATTTTTAACAAAACAGCCTCGGTATCAGTAGGTTGTTGATGATTTTTTCCGGCCTCATTACCTCATTGTCGTTAACAGCTGCGGTCGCTTGCCGTCGCAGCTACGGGCTGAGGTTTCTCCGCGCCGCTTGCCATTACCTCATTGTCGTTGACAACTACGGTTGCTTGTCGTCGTGGGTAGAGGCTGAGGTTCCTCCGCTCCGCTTGCTCGTGCCTCGCGCGCTCCGCTACGAAATGACGGGGCGCGCGAGGGGAGGGGAGGGGAAGGGAGAAGATGTAGTTATAGGATAGCATGTTGAGGTGGCTGGGGCGCGCCACAGCCACCTCAACATGCTATCCTATAACTATTTAAGCAACATTGTCATTCCGAGCCTTTGGCAGGCATTTGTGGAAAGCCAATGGTATGGTGGGTATGGTATATCGTCAAATAAAATTGGCTGCCGCTATTGATAAAATGATTGTTAATGCCTCAGATATTAATTTGTTAATGAGCAAGTTAAATGAATAAAAAACGACTTACCATGTGGTAAGTTACCATTTGGTAAGTTGAGATTTATTTGTATTTTTGCACAAAAATATTTTGAAGAATGGAGGAAGAAAATCCTTTTTATTTTGGACGAATGGTAAAAGGCAATCTCTTTACCGACAGGGAAAAAGATACTGCCCGATTGACAACCAACTTTCGTAATTGTCTGAATACCATTTTGATTTCCCCGCGTCGTTGGGGAAAGTCATCGCTTGTGCAAAAGGCGGGCGAGCAAATCAGCAGTAAGGAAGTTCGCGTGGCAAGCCTCGACTTGTTTTCAATTCGAACAGAGGCGGATTTTTATACAGAGTATGCAAAATCTATTATTGCTGCAACCTCGTCGAAATGGGAAGAACGGCTGAAGCTGCTGAAAGAATTTTTTAAGCAGATAACGCCAAAGCTTACGGTAGGAATTGATCCTGATACTACTTTTTCGCTTGGGTTGGATTGGGAAGAAGTTCGCCAAAATGTGGATGAAATTCTTAACTTGCCGGAACGAATTGCACAGCTGAAAGAGATAAAAATTGTTGTTTGCATTGATGAGTTTCAAAATGTTGCCACTTTCAGCCAATCATTGGCATTCCAAAAATTATTACGCAGCGCTTGGCAACGGCATGAAAAAACCTGTTACTGTCTCTACGGCAGCAAATTTCACATGATGCAGGAGCTGTTTGAACGTCAATCAATGCCGTTTTATCGCTTTGGCGACCTTATCCACTTGGAAAAAATTGAGGCACAGGAATGGACGACTTTTATCAAAGAACGTTTTGAAAATACAGGAAAGCAAATTAACGGTGAATTTGTTGCTAAAATTGTCAACGCCGTTGCCTGCCATTCGTATTATGTACAGCAACTTTCACATTTGATATGGGGAAAAACCGGCAAGGAAGTAACCGAAAGTATTTATAAAGAAGCGCTTGACGATATGATTTCGCAGAATGCCATTCTATACCAGCGTGATACGGAACAAATGTCGAGCACGCAGCTGAACTTTCTCAAAGCTGTGGCTTCGGGCATAAA
>JAIRSZ010000023.1 GCA_031255195.1 Prevotellaceae bacterium
AGAATGATGTTTTGAGCGGCCTGGCGTACCAGCTCTGCCGTCACAGGCTGGGCGTAGTCCGATTGCAGGATTTTCACTACCACCTCGCGGGCAATGGCGTTAACCAGCCAGGGCTGCCCCTGCGTTTGCTCCCAAACCAATTCTATGGCTTCTTGTTCAAACAGCTGACCGGTCTCGTCGGTATGCTGCTGGTACAGCCGGATAATCTCTTCTTTCGTGAAATTTTTGATGGTCAGGGCTTCCGTGATGATGTTGAACGGGCTTGCGTCGCCCAGCGAATCTCTGTCGGGGCGGATGCGGGCTTTGTAGTCGCGAATGTTGCGCATACCAACTAGCGCAATGGAGTGAGAGAACGGCGTTGTTCGCCGCTCATTGTAGCCGCTTCGCAGCTGCCTTAAAAACAGAATCAGCGTTCCCTCGCTCAGACAGTCCGCTTCGTCGAAAAGTACCACCAGCGGTTTGTCCAGCAGCAGGCAGTAGTCCGTCAACGAAGTGCGCAGCACATTGTTATAGTCTGCATAGTCGGCGTCGCAGGCAAATTCGGCTTTTCGCGGGAGCGTGGCATACTTTAGAAAAGATTTCACGCTTCGTATCACCGCCGGTATTCCTTCCTTCGGGTCAACAATGTCCTGCACGCTTTCCAGCGAGCAGTACAGCGCATAGTACTGCCCGCCTGCGTTAAGCCGGTTGGCAAGGTCTTTCAGGTAGGTTGTTTTTCCGCTCTGGCGGGCGGCGTGAATCACAAAATACTGCTCCTCATCTATCAGCTGCTCTACGCCTTTCAGACGCGTGGAGGCATCTATCATGTAGTGTTTTACGCTGTTACAAGGCCCGGCTACATTAAAGTATCTCATTGCTATTGGGTTTTTATGTTCTGGAAAATGGTTGGAATGAGGGTGTAAAGTTCATCATTATTCTTCGATTCTCCAAATAATCCCAAATGAATAATGCAGCGGTAACCAAAGTTCAACTTCTCTCTCTACCAGCCATCGCATTGTTTGTCTGAACTGTTATTTTTTTGATTTCGGTGATTTACGATGATTGCTGACGCGGCACTTCCGCCTCCTTCCTCCCCTTCTCATACGCGCCCCCTCCCCGTCATTCCGTAGCGGAGCGCGCGAGGTACGAGCAAGCGGAACGAAGGAACCTCAGCCCCTAACTGCGACGACAATGGTTTGGGAAAAAAGTGCGAAAAGTAATGCGTCAGCCATCACAAAAATCACTCAAATCGAAGAAATCATACCTCAGGCAACCAATGCGCGCAAGCTGGGAGAGAAGGCGGGATTTGGTTGCTGCCGCATTATTCATTTATACTCATACGGTAATGGATTGCGAATTACACAATCTAAAATTGGTGGCGTCATAAATTATCAGGTAAAATTATTTCCATATATTCCTGTTTTATATATAGTACTTTTCAATGTACACTCCAATCACATTATCATGAAGCTGTTCATTTTTTGAAAAACAGACAGTTTTTCTGTTCAACCGTTTCAGTTGATTACCTTTGTTTTGAACAAAACTCCAAAACTCGTCCATTTCTGCTGAAAAACGTATCTCGATTTCCAACCGAGTGAATTATGTAATCTGTTGCTCATCAGAAAGTAATGATTTACATGGGCGGTTTTTTTTTAATACGGAGCATACCGTGTCCTTACTTATCTTTAACACTCTGCCCGTGTCGCGAACACCGCTGTTGTTGAGCGCCATTTCGAGTATTTTCTCTTTGATACCGACCTGCCATGCTCGATAGCGATACTCCAAACAAAAATACTTTTTGCATTGGTTGCACTGCCATTTTTGTGTCCCGTTGCCTGTTTTGCCCTGCTTGACCAGGTTGTTGTTCCCGCAATGGGGACAATTTATCTCTGTCGTATGTATCATTACTTACTAGTTTTTGTGCGCAAAGGTACTTATTTATTCTGACAATATATGACATCACCAATTCGTGATACGAAGAATTTTTTTTCAGGCACAGATGTTGAGAATGGAACATATACGTTTAAAGGGGATTCCGTTTTTTTGGAAATTGAAAACTCATCCATATCAGGAAAAGCAACAGGAAGCGTATTAACAACAAATATGGGGACAATATCCGGTAAAAAGAGGATATATACTAAACAATAAAAAACTGTGAATTGCTTTCAGAATCAAAAAAAACAGGCGCACCTTAATTTTTGAGTGCGCTATTTTTTTGACGAGATGTGTTTTTATTCGGGGCTTTCGTTTTCTTCTGACTCTGACATGGCATCGGTTTCTGCCTGCCAACGGTCGAATATAGTTTCCGTCGCTTGTATAACTTTACGCTTTTCTTCCGGCAGCAATTCTTTAAATTGTTTCCGGCGTTCTGCGATAATGTCCGCCCATTCGTTAATGTCTTTTCCGTCCACTTTCATAGCTCTGTCATTTCAATCCAAACCGTACCGTCTTTGTCGGTTTTTTGTTTGGTAATTCTAAACTTTGTATTCTTGTCTAATAGTACCTCTTTTTGATTGTCAGGTGCAAAGATACCGTTAAATTCCGAAATATTGGATATATCCCGCCCATTTCTGCTATGTATAGCGAAAGTGTTTGCCGTTGCAAAAATACAAAATTCTGAAAAGCAATTCGCAACGGTACAATTTTTTTTTGTACATTTGCAAATTAAGAAGGCTTTTGCCGCCGCAAAAATACAAAATTCTGAAAGCAATTCATAACTGTTTCTAACAAGGAATGTACATAAGTGACGGCGTTTGCTTCGCGAAAAATTACAAATTTCTGAATCTTTAAATTGTTGAATCTTTAAATCTTTGAATTATGAAAACCCTTTCCCGTATGGCCATAGTTGTGGCGTTGACGGCAATGCTTTGCTTTGCCTCGTGCAGTAACGTAAATGTAGAAAAATCGGCAAACGCCGACGCTAAGGTGGAGCAGCTGTCTCTGCCGGACTGGAGCCGAGATGCCGTCATTTATGAAGTTAACCTGAGGCAGTACACCCCGGAGGGAACAATTGAGGCCTTCCGTGCACACCTGCCGCGCCTGCAACAGCTGGGCGTGAAATTGCTGTGGTTTATGCCCGTAAGTCCCATCGGCAAGGTTGACCGCAAGGGCACCCTCGGCAGCTACTACTCCGTGCAGGACTACTGCGCCGTAAACCCCGAATTTGGGACAATGGACGACTTTAAGCTGCTGGTGAAGGAGGCGCACCAGCACGGCATGAAGGTCATCATCGACTGGGTGGCCAACCACACCTCGCGCGACCACGCATGGGTTGCCGCACACCCCGACTGGTACGTCACAGGAAAAGACGGGAAACCCGTTGGCCCGTATGACTGGACAGACGTGGCGCAGCTCAGCTACGCAGGCGAAAACATGCAGAAGGAAATGATTGCCTCCATGAAGTACTGGCTCACCGAAGCCGACATCGACGGCTTCCGCTGCGACGTGGCAAGGCTGGCAAGCGACTACGTGACCGAGCAGCAGGCGCTCGACTTTTGGGTGGCGGCGCGCAAGGCGTGCGACGCCGTGAAGCCTGTCTTTATGCTGGCGGAGGACGAGGGCTTTCGGGCGCTAACCGACACGGCGTTTGATGCAAACTATGGCTGGGAGCTCCACCACCTGATGAACGGCATTGCGCAGGAGAAAAACAGCGTGAAAGACCTGCAAAAGTACCTTGAGCGCGACATCCTCAACTTCCAAAAGCGCACCTTCCGTATGCTGTTTACCTCCAACCACGACGAAAACTCGTGGAACGGCACCGAGTTCATGCGCATGGGCGACGCCGCAGAGACTATGGCGGCGCTCTCCTTCACGCTTCCCGGATTCCCGCTCATCTACACCGGACAGGAGGTGGGCAGCAAGCGCAGCCTTGAGTTTTTCGAGAAGGATGTTACCAGCTGCGAAAACGAGGAGCGGTTTACCGCGCTCTACAAAAACCTCATTGCGCTAAAGTCAGGCCACAGCGCGCTGCACAACGGCTTGTACGGCGCAGACATGGTGTGGGTGAACACCTCGCAGGGCAAAAAGGCGCTCGCCTTTGTCCGCGAGGACGAGCGCAGCAAGGTGTTTTGCCTGTTCAACCTTTCGCCCGACGTGATAAAAAACGTTGAGCTGGAGGGCGATGCTTTCTACGGCACGTACAGCGTCTGGGGCAAAAACATGCGCGTAACGTTCGGCGCAAAGCCCTGCTTCATCCTCAACCCGTGGGAGTACAGAATTTACGCAATGGAAAAACCGTGAGCGGTTGTACCGCTATTGCCTCTCTTGGCAGATTAGGCGCACTCGAAAAAATCCTGTGCGCCTAATTTGTAATGGAATTCAGGTATACCTCGATGTTGGTGTAGCCCTGACGGAGGTTGTACTTTGCGCCGTCGGAGGGGTCGCTTTTGCTCAGGCCGTTCGCATCCTCCCACTCGTCGGGCATACCGTCGCCATCGGAGTCGAGGGGCGCAGAGGTCGTGGCGTAGGTATCCCACCCGCCCACGTCTGCCTGCGTGTCAATCAGACCGGCCTTGGTGCCGCCCTTGCCGGACGCGCGTACCGGCGTTAAGCCGCTGCGCACCTCGTTCACCACGCGGGCATCGGTGGCGTCGCGGCGGAAGCTTGCGCCCGCCTTTTGCAGCACCAGCTCGTAGGCCTCCTCAGCGCTGTGCGTCTCAACTTCGCCCTTCTCAAACTCCACGTCTGACCTCAGCTCGGCCTTGCTCTTGGAGCTTGGGTTGGGCGTTATCCCTACCCAGCCGTCGCTGTTGACGGACGTGTTCGGCGAGCCGTCTTTGTTGAGCATGTAGTTTCCGGCCACGTAGAATTTTCCCCATACGCCCGCTGGCTGGCTGTTCTCCCCGTTGTCGGCGTTGGGCTGGAAGATGCGGGCGGCGTTGGAGCTTGCCGCGCCCGGCTTGTAGTAGTTGCCTACTATGTTGTAGCGGCCACCCTCGCCCGCATAGCCGCTGTTGGATCCCCAATTGTATATTACGTTATTGCGGAAGTCCACCAGCTCCCTGTCGGGCTGGTTGGAGTAGCGGGAGCCGCAGAAGCGCGGGTTGCGGCTGTCGTGGTGCGCCAGCAAGTTGTGGTGGAACGACGCCCGCTTGCCGCCCCAGATGCCGCCGTAGCCATGGTTGCCCTTGCCGTGCACCGAAGCGCGCAGGCTCTCGGAAAGAATGCACCACTGCATGGTGAAGTTTTCGTTGTCGTAGAACGACGAGCACTCGTCGGTGCTCCAGCTCATGGAGCAGTGGTCGATGATGATATTTTGCCGGTTGCTCCCACACAGCGCGTCGTCGGCAACGTTTTGCTCGTCGCCCATGCGGAAGCGCAGGTAGCGAATAACCACGTTGTCGGCCTTGACCACCACGGGGTAGTTCTTGATGCATATCCCGTCGCCGGGCGCCGTTTGCCCCGCAATGGTGAGGTTGGACTGCGAAATGTTCAGCTTGCTGCTCAGCGCAATGATACCCGACACCTTGAACATCACAATGCGCGCCCCTCTCTGGTTTACCGCCCAGCGGAGGCTACCCTCGCTGCTGTTGTCTGCGAGGTTGGTGACGTATAGCACTTTTCCGCCCCGACCGCCGGTGGTATACTTTCCAAAGCCCTCGGCGCCGGGGAAAGCGCCGACGCTGTACGTTGAGTCCTGCTCGGTAGGAAGCTCGGTGTTGGGCGCGTCGGCATCCCCCACAACGGTAATGCTCACCACCGCCTCGGCTTCTTCTCCGGCCTTGTTGGTGGCTACCACCTTAAATCCGGTAGCTGCGGCGGCAGGCGTAATGGTTTGCGAAAAGGCGTAGCTTGTGACATTCGGGTAGGTCGCGCTCAACGCTGCCTCAGACATGCCGCTGACCAGAAAATACTTCACCGACGTCAGCGTTGTAGGCGATGTTACCGTGCCGTCAATGGCTACCGCCGTATCAGCCGGCAAGGTGTAGGCGGGCTTGCCAAAAGTAATGACGGGAGCGCCCGGCTCAACCTCCGGTTCCGGTTTCTTATTGCCCTCGCCGAAGCAAGCGGTAACGGCTACC
>JAIRSZ010000046.1 GCA_031255195.1 Prevotellaceae bacterium
TAAGACATAAAAACACACACAAACACACACAAACACACACACACAGACACTCTCACACACACACACACACACACACACACACACACACACACACACACACACACACACACACACACACACACACACACGTGCGCGGAATATAATTGTAATATTTATTTTTCTGCAACACAATACTTTCTGTCTCCGAAGCGGGTTTTTATTACCGGTTTCGGAGTTTTTGCATTTCTGCTATTCGCAAATAAAAATATCCGTAACAAACCAATCTTAAAAACATATTAAGTACCATGAGCACAACAAGTAAGAGTAAACATTATGTTCAAAGCATTTTCCCCATTCTACTCACAGCGCGGGTGTACGCTTTAGCGCTGTGTATTTTCACGCTGTTCCGGCTGCTGCTGTTTGCTGCGCAGGTTATCGGCGACGCCGATTTTGCCGCAAGCCAGGCCGGGTGGCACAATGTTTTTAAGGCATTTGTTATGGGGCTTAGGTTCGACTTGGTGATTAGCGGCTACATCATGCTTCTGCCGTTTGTGGCGCTGTCGGTCATGTACATCATCAACCGTCCGGCGAAGTGGGGGTTTGTGGTTTTGAGGTGGTGGATATTTACGCTGTTTGCCCTTTCATTTGCCATTTGTGCCGCCGATATTCCCTACTTTGGGCAGTTCTTTTCGCGCTTCACGGTGGCCGCTTTTCAGTGGATGGACAGCCCTGCGTTTGTAGTGAAAATGATAGCTCAGGAGCTGCGCTATCTGGTGTTTCTGCTGCTGCTGGCGGTTGTGCTGGTTGTTTTTCGCTACCTCTTGAAGCGGCAGCTTGCCTATCCGGTGCAGGCAAGCGTGCATAGCGGTGGCCGGTGGCCTTACAGGTTGGCGCAGGGGGCTTCACTTCTGCTCGTACTCCTGCTGATGGCGGTGAGCATCAGAGGAAGAATTGCGCAAAAATCGCCCATACGCATAGGAACGGCCTACTTTTGCAGCGACCCGTTTTTGAATCAGTTAGGTCTCAACCCTGTGTTTACGTTTATCAAGAGCATGTCAAGCTCGTCGTCGCCAAAAAAGTTGCAGCTCATGGACAGCGAGGAGGCTATACAGCGCGTTAGGCAACACCTTGCCATTACGGACTGTTCGTCGTCGTTTCCGCTTCTGCGAAGGGTTGATACCGTTGCCGAAAAAAAATACAACGTGGTGGTGGTGATTATGGAGAGCATGTCTGCCGCGCTGATGAGCCGCTACGGAAATACAAAAAACCTGACGCCCTTTCTGGATAGCTTGGCGCTGCACGGCTACAGCTTTGATAAAACCTACTCCGCAGGTATTCATACCTACAACGGTATTTTTTCGACGCTGTTCTCTTTTCCCGCCCTGTTCAAGTATCACCCTATGAAAGATGTGTCTATGCAACGGCATAACGGCATGGCGTGGGCGCTGCGGGAGCACGGCTACTCCACCATCTTTTTTACAACGCACGACGGACAATTCGATAACGTGGAAGGATTTCTCAGAATCAACTATTTTGAGGAGGTTGTTTCTCAAAAAAATTATCCGCGAAAAGAGGTAAAAAGCGCTTTGGGCGTACCCGACGATTACATGTTCCGGTTTGCAGTTCCGCAGCTCAGTAAGCTGCACGATAAAGGGCAGCCCTTTTTTGCCGTGTTTATGACGGCAAGCAACCATAGCCCCATCATCGTACCGGAATATTTTACGCCCAACGCAAGCGTCTTGTCGGCGCAGGTTGTAGAGTATTCCGATTGGTCGTTGCGGCAGCTGGTTGACTTGTCGGCAAAAGAGGCTTGGTTTGACAGTACGCTGTTTGTCTTTGTTGCCGACCACGGCGGCGCATATACTCCCGTGTATGAAATGCCCCTCAACTACCACCACAGCCCGTTCATTGTTTACGCTCCCAAAATACTCAAAGCCCCTCAAGCCTTCGATATGTTGACGGCGCAAATTGACGTTTTCCCCACCGTGATGGGCTTGCTCTCTTTGCCCTACATCAACAATACGCTTGGGGTAGATGTGCTTGCGCAGCCCCGACCTTACGTGTATTTTTGCGCCGATAACAAGTACGGCGTGCTGGACGGCGAGTACTTCCTGATTGCAAAGGAAAGCGGCGAGGAAGCGCTGTACCGCTATGCAGATAAAAGTACGGAAAATGTGATAGGCGAACACAGGGAGCGGGCAGACGCCATGCGCGACTACGCTTTGTCTAACATGCAAACCTACCAGCACATACTTAACAACAAAGAGCTGCTGTTTGCAGATATGGCGAAGTAAAAAGAAAATTAAATTTTCCAGCCGCAAAAAAAAATTCTATTTTTTCTCAACCACCATCAGCTTTGCGTACTTCATCAGCAGCGACTTTTTCCCGACGAGCTTAAAGTCGACGGTTACCTTTACGTCGCCGCCTGCGTCTTCTATGTCCAGCACCTTGCCTCGGCCAAAGCTCTTGTGCTCCACCAGCGCGCCAACGGCGATGCTGTCCGTGTTGCTGGGCGTGAAGTTGACGGACAGCGGGCTTTTTTTCCGCTGCATGGGGGCGTGCGACGGCGTGTGGGCAGGTCTCGCGAGGGTTGGCTTTGCGCTTCTCCGTGCGAAGCCTTCGCCGGTGTAGTCGTCGGGGTCTTGCGAGAACGAATCCTCATCGGGCGACATGGCGGAAATGTTGAGGTAGGCGGGGTCTATTTCGCGGATAAAGCGGCTTGGCGAGTTGCTCTCCTGTTTTCCCCAGCGGTAGCGCGACTGCGCAAACGACAGCGTAGCCTTCACCTTGGCGCGGGTAAGCGCCACGTAGAACAGGCGACGCTCCTCCTCCAGCTCTGCCCCGGACATCATTGCCAGCTTGCCCGGAAACAGGTTTTCCTCCATTCCCACCACGTACACGTAGGCGTACTCCATCCCCTTGGCCGAGTGCACCGTCATCAGCGAAACGCTGTTGACCTCCTCCGGCTTTTCCTTGTCGGCGTCGGTGAGCAGCGACACGTTTTCGAGGTACTGCGCAATGGTGGGCGGCGTTCCGTTTTCCTCCATGTAGCGATCGCAAAATTCCTTGACGCCGTTCAGCAGCTCCTCCGTGTTCTCCAAGCGGGCAAGCCCTTCTATCGTTTTGTCGGAGCGCAGCTCGGCAAGCATACCCGACTGCTGCGCCACCGCGTAGGCCAGCTCGTAGGCCTCCTGCCCAACGGCGGCGCTGCTCATGGAATCGACCATCAGCAGGAACTGCGACACTTTTTTGTAGGCTGTGCCGCGCAGCTCGGCCTGCTCCGGCGTGAGGCTCAGGATGCTGTCCCACAAGCTCAGGTTCGACTGCGAGGCTACCTCCTCGAGGCGGGCTATCGTAGCCTCGCCGATGCCCCGACGAGGGTAGTTCACAATGCGCTTAAAGGCCTCGTCGTCGTGGTGGTTTACTATCAAGCGGAGGTAGGCCAGCAGGTCTTTTATCTCCTTCCGCTGGTAGAATGACTGCCCGCCGTAGATGCGGTAGGGAATGTTCTTCCGGCGGAGCGAATCCTCAAAGATGCGCGACTGCGCGTTGGTGCGGTACAGTATGGCAAAGTCGCTGTACTGCGCCTGCGCCCCGTAGATGCAGTCCGAAATGTCGCTTGCCACGCGCAGCCCCTCCTCCTGGTCGGTAAAGGCGGGCAGCAGCCCCACCTTTTCGCCCTGCTCGCCGGCAGAAAAGCACTTCTTCCTGAGCTGCCCGGAGTTTTGCGCTATCACGCTGTTGGCCGCGTTCACTATGCTCTGCGTGGAGCGGTAGTTTTGCTCCAGCTTAAAGATTTTGCACTCCGGAAAATCCCGCTGAAAGTTGAGGATATTTTCAATTTTTGCCCCCCGAAAGGAGTATATGCTTTGCGCGTCGTCGCCCACCACGCAGAGGTTGCGCCGCTCGCTCGTGAGCCTTTTTACGATGAGGTACTGCGCGTAGTTGGTATCCTGGTATTCGTCCACCAGCACGTAGTGGAGCTTGTCGATGTACTTTTGCAGCACGTCGGGGCAGTCGCGGAAGAGCACGTTGGTGAAGAGCAGCAGGTCGTCAAAGTCCATTGCGTTGGCGGCTATGCAGCGTCGCGCGTAGGCGGCGTAAATCTGCGACATGTGCGGCTTGCGCGCCTGCACGTCGTTGGCGCTGATGCTGCTGCTCGATGCGTAGGACTGCGGCGTTACAAGGTTGTTTTTGGCCATCGAAATGCGGGCGTGAACGTCGTTCACCTTGTACACATTTTCGTCCAGCTTCATTTCCTTGATGATGGTGCGGAGCAGGCTGCGGCTGTCGGTCGTATCGTAGATGGTGAAGGACGGGGTGAAGCCAACCCTTTCGGCCTCGCGGCGCAGTATCCTCGCAAAAATGGAGTGGAACGTGCCCATCCACAGGAAGCGTGCCCGCTCGCCGGCTGCGCTCATAATGCGCTCCTTCATCTCCTTGGCTGCCTTGTTGGTAAACGTGAGCGCCAGCACAGACGAGGGTGCAACGCCCTGCGCCAGCATGTTGGCTATGCGGCAGGTGAGCACCCGCGTTTTGCCTGACCCCGCGCCCGCTATCACCAGCGACGCGCCCTGGTAGCTCTCCACAGCCTCGCGCTGAACAGGGTTGAGGGTCGAAAAAATGTCGGACATCGTATAGATTGTGCTTTTTTTGAGGTTAAAACTGAAAGTGCAAAAGTAGCGATTTTCTTTAGAAATGCAGCTCGCAGGTAAACGTGTGAATGTTTCCCGCCACGTCGGAGGCCGTAAACCAAATGGTGTGCTGTACGCCGGTCTGCACGCGCTCCGGGTCGATGTAGTAGTGCATGAGGTCGTTTTTTTCGTCGTACTCAAACAGCGCCCAGCGCTCGTCCACGTGGCCTGCGTAGGATTTGATTTCGCCAAGGTTGTCTTTTACCCTGAGCGTGATGCGCTGCTGGGCGCTGCCCAGGCGGCCGCCGTCGACAAAGTTCACGGGCGTGATTTGCGGCGGCACGGTGTCAACCTCCACAAAGAAGCGTCCCCAGCTGCGGCTGCTGGCGGTGAAGTAGGGCATCTTGAAGGTGGTGGGCAGGGCGTTTTTGCGGCCGTTGTCGTCCATGCGCACCACCACAGCCTTTGACCACAGGCGTTCGGGTATGCTCGTCCTGACGCCCACGCTCACCGCGCGGTGCGGCGGCGTTGCTGGCTGCTTCACGTAGTACACGGGGGAGGCGCTGCCGCGGTCTGGCGGTGAGGTTTGCAGCTCAAAAAAGCTCGACTCGTAGAGCGTTCCCGTGGGGATGGTTACCCTGAATCCGCCGGATTCGCAGGTGTTGCTTTTAAACCACAGCAGCGCCTGCTGCGGTGCGCCTGCCGCCTGCTTTTTTGCCGCTTTTTCTGCCCGTTTTACCCAAAACGGCAGCTCCGTGCTGTTACCCGCGTCGTCGGTAAGAGTAATGCAAATTTTGGCCTTTTCGCGGGGCTTAAGCCTCGCTATGCCCTGGCTTCTCACCTGCCGGTAGATGCTCAGGCGGTTGCCCTGCGCTACGTACAGCCGGACAATTTTTGCTCCTGAGCGTTGACTTTCCGCAAAGTCCAGCATGGCGTTGCAGTACCGCGTTTCGTTGAAGTTGAAGCGGCTCATGTTGTAGGCAAAAATCACGGTATCGTTCAGGCGTATCGTGCAGCCGGTCACGCCGAACGTGCGCTCGGAGTTGTCCATTCTGTCCTGCATGTCTATCCCGAAGTAGCACGCGCCGTCAACCGCTATCGTATCGCTGCCGGCGAGCGAGGCCGCGCCACCCGCCTGCCTCACGCCGAGCGTCCTGTACTTTTCGGGAATCGGCAGCCCCTGCACCGTGTCGAAGGTGTAAACAAGCAGCTGGCGGATTAGCGGAGGCCTGCTGTCGGACATCCTGTAAACGCCGTCCTGCATGATGTTGAGCGGCTCTTGCCGACGGTTGCGGATTTCAAAGTGCAGGTGCGGGCCGGAGGAGCTGCCGCTGTTGCCCGCCAACCCTATTTGCTCGCCCTGGTGGAGCGGAAAGGCAAGCGAGTCGAGCGATACGTCGAGAAAAAACGACTCCGCGGCGTACTGCTTTTCGCGCACCCATGCGGCTATGGCCGGAGCAAACTGTTGCAGGTGGCCGTACACGGAGGTTGCGCCGTTGGGGTGCGCCACGTACAGCGCGTTGCCGTAGCCGTTGGGTCTTACAACAATGCGCGACACGTACCCCTGCGCCACGGCGTACACCGGCTTGCCCTCAACGCCTCCAACCCTGAAATCAACGCCGGAGTGAAGGTGGTTGGGGCGCAGCTCGCCAAAATTTCCCGACAGCGAAAGGTCGCCTTTTAGGGGCGGAATGTAGCTGATAACATCTTGCGAAGCAGAGGCTTGCAGCGATAGCGCGGCTGCGGCAATCGCAGCTCGCAGCGGTAGACGGTTGGTAAAGTATTGCATAGTTCTTCTATGTTATAAAATACAAAATAATGATATTTGATATAATATAGTTGGATATAAACTGCCTGCCTCGCGCAGGCCACCTCAACGCTAAATAGTGGCGGCCTGCTTTTTTGCACAAAAATACGATTTTCTTTGGTATTTGCTCTCCGTGTTAGTATTGTTTTATGAAAAAAAGATAAACCCATACTTGAATTTATCGTAAGATTTGCTACCTTTGTGTGGTTAACTTCAAAATTCGTCAAAGAAATTTCGTACAGCGCAAAAAATGAGTGCAGAACTAAATGGTGTATTGAATAGCTTGAGCAGCAAGTTTGAGCAGTTAGTATCGCTGTACGAAAAAGCTTGCGTAAACCTCGAAAAGTTGCAGCAGGATTACAGGGCGCTGACGGAGCGCAAGCTTGAGCTGGAAGCTCAGCTGACGAAGCTGGAGGAGAAGAATAAGAGTTTGCTGATTACTCACGCTTTTACGGCCAACGACGGAAGTGCAGAGGAGGCCACGGAAAAAATCAGCAGGATTGTGCGGGAAATTGATAAGTGTATCACTCTTTTAACAAAGTGAAAAGCAGTATTTTGCATGGATAAGTTCTCTATACGGGTGAACATTGCCGAGCGCTACTATCCTCTCAGAATTGAGCGGAACGACGAAGAAAAAGTGCGCCGAGCGGTGAAGCTGATTAACGAAAAGGTGTTGACTTGTAAGCAGCGCCACGCCGACAAAGACGCCCAGGATTGGCTGGCTATGGTTTGCGTGTCTTTTGCAATGAAGGAGATGACGGAGAACGAGCAAAAAATTCCTCTATCCAAGGCTGTCGACGCCTTACAGGATCTGGATAAAAAGCTGACCGAGTACCTTGACTACGCAACCGGAAAGTGAGCAATACGCTGAAAACAACGCTCTTTGCCATAGGTAACTAAATCCGCACAAGCTTTCAATTTACTTTGCGAAAACTAACATTATTATTACCATTGGAGTTATAGCTCGGGTAACACTGAGGACAGGCCTCAACCATCTACGATGGTCGCCGCACGGCGCAGTGGACGTTCGACCTTACCCGGTACTCCTTCCATGTATTTTGGGTTTTCGTCAAACCTTTTTTGAAGGCTTGTGCTTTTTTGTTACCGTAGGGCGAAAAACCCACAACTTTTTTTTGTCGAGAAAATGATTAATCTATATATAATTACAACAACTACAACCACATAAAATCACTTTTAATTTGATTATGGCTATACTACCCATTTTGGCGACGTTTGCAGGAGCGCTGGTTGTTGGAGGATTGCTGTCATTTTTTACAATGAATTCTCTGACAAGGAAAAGAAGGAAAAGAATTATTCAGGATGCCGAAGTTGAGGCCGAGCTCGTGAAGAAGGAAAAGATGTTTCACGCCAAGGAAAAATTTGCTGAGCTGAAGGTGGAGCATGAGCGAACTATCAACGAGCGCAACAGCAAGGTGGCGCAGTCCGAAAACCGAATCCAGCAGAAGGAGGCTACCCTCAACCTGCGCATGGAGGAGGTCTCACGCAAAAGAACTGACTTAGACTTGCAGCGCGAAAATCTTACGCAGCAGATGGAGGCCGTGAAAATGCGCATGGAAGACCTCGAAAAGGTGCGGCGGCAGCACATCGAAAAGCTGGAAACCATCGCAACCATGTCGGCCACCGAAGCGCGAAATATGCTGATGGAAAACATGAAGGAGGAGGCCAAAACTCAGGCAATCTCCTACATCAACGAAGTGGTCGACGAGGCCAAAATGACCGCCGGCAAGGAGGCCAAGCGCATCGTCCTGCAAACCATTCAGCGCGTGGCCACTGAGGTGGCCGTAGAAAACTCCGTGACCGTTTTCCACATCGACAGCGACGAAGTTAAGGGGCGAATCATTGGCCGCGAAGGGCGCAACATCCGGGCGCTTGAGGCCGCTACCGGCATGGAAATCGTGGTAGACGACACCCCGGAGGCAATCCTCATTTCGGGATTCGACCCCGTGCGGCGCGAAATTGCCCGCCTCTCGCTGCACCAGCTGGTAATCGACGGGCGCATACACCCGGCGCGCATCGAGGAGGTGGTGGCTAAAGTCTCCAAGCAGGTCGACGAGGAAATCGTGGAAACAGGCAAGCGGACCGCCATCGACATGGGGATACACGGGCTGCACCCGGAAATAGTGAAGCTCATCGGGAGCATGAGGTACCGCTCTTCCTACGGGCAAAACCTCCTGCAGCACTCCCGCGAGGTGGCCAACCTCTGCTCCATTATGGCCTCAGAGCTCGGGCTTAACGCCAAGCTCGCCAAGCGTGCCGGGCTGCTGCACGACATCGGAAAGGTGTCGATGGAAGACCCCGAGCAGCCTCACGCCATCTTGGGCATGAATCTTGCCGAAAAGTTTAAGGAAAAACCGGAGGTCTGCAACGCCATTGGAGCGCACCACGAGGAGGTGGAGATGACCTCCATCATTTCGCCCGTAGTGCAGGTGTGCGACGCCATTTCCGGCGCACGACCCGGCGCACGGCGGGAGGTGGTCGACTCCTACATCAAGCGCCTGAAGGAGATGGAAGACCTTGCCCTTTCCTACCCGGGCGTGGTAAAAACATACGCCATACAAGCCGGCCGGGAGCTCCGCGTAATTGTTGGCAGCGAAAAGGTGAGCGACCAGGAGGCCGAAAAAATCTCCCTGGAGGTAGCGCGAAGAATTCAGGACGAAATGACCTACCCGGGGCAGGTCAAAATTACGGTAATCCGCGAAACGCGCGCCGTAAGCTACGCCAAGTAGACCAACAGCATAGCATCGGCGTAGACTATAGCAAGTTTTTACTATAGCAAGTTTTTACTACTTACAACGAAAAGATGGTGGATTTTGTGTTTTCCGATAGCCTGCTGCTAATGATAGCCATTCTTTTGTTTGCAAGCGTTATTGCAAGCAAAACGTCTTTTCGCGTGGGCGTACCAACGCTGCTCTTCTTCATGGTTATCGGGATGATTGCGGGCAGCGAGGGCGTGGGCATTGAGTTCAACAGCCCGCAGGCGGCGCAGTTCATCGGAATCATTGCGCTCAACTTTATCCTCTTCTTTGGCGGATTCGACACCAGCTTCAAGGAAATACGCCCCGTTCTTTGGCCGGGCGTTATGCTTTCTTTCTTTGGGGTGCTGTTTACGGCCGTCATACTCGGCCTGTTCATTTGGTGTCTTATTCCCAGCTTTTCGCTGGTCGAGGGGCTGCTCTTAGGCTCCATCGTTTCCTCCACAGACGCTGCCGCCGTATTTGCCGTGATGCGCTCGCGCAGCCTCGGCTTGCGGGGCGGCCTGCGGCCTATGCTGGAGTTAGAGAGCGGCAGCAACGACCCTATGGCCTACCTCCTCACCATCACCTTCCTGAGCATGGCGCAGCGCCCCGAGGAAAGCATCTGGTCTAACATCCCCATGCTGGGCTTGCAAATGGTTATGGGGGTCATCATGGGGCTGGCGCTGGGATGGGTTGGCAAGCGCATCATCAACCGCATACGCCTGGAGTACGACGCGCTCTACGCCGTGCTCGTCATTGCCCTCATGTTTTTCACCTACTCCGCAACCAACCTGCTCTACGGCAACGGCTTCCTGGCGGTGTACACCAGCGCGCTCTACCTCGGAAACCAGAAGCTCATACACCGCAAAACCATTGCCAAAATTTTCGACGGGCTGGTGTGGATCATGCAAATATCCATTTTCATCGTGCTGGGGCTGCTCGTTTACCCCAGCCACATCGTCCCCATCATCGGCGTTGGCCTGGTCATTTCGGCATTCCTGATGGTTGTGGCGCGGCCGCTGAGCGTTTTTATTTCGCTCCTCCCGCTCAAAATACCCTTCAACCGGCAGCTCTTCATCTCGTGGGTGGGGCTTAAGGGCGCTGTTCCCATCGTTTTTGCCACATACCCCCTCGTGGCCGGCTTAGACAAGGCCGACGTTATGTTCAACATCGTCTTCCTCATATCCGCCACCTCCGTGCTGATTCAGGGCACTACGCTCTCCCGCGCCGCCAAGCTCTTTGGCGTGTCGCAGCCATTCAAGCGGCAGCGCAAAATATCCATCGACATCGACCTCACAGACCACGAGGATGTAAAGTCAAAGTTCGTGCAGGTCACCCTTCCCACGTCGTCAAAGGTGCTCGGAATACCCCTCGTTGAGCTGGGCTTCCCGCCAAAGGTGGCCATATCGCTCATCATTCGCGGCGACAAGTACATCACGCCCTACGGCGCTACCACGCTTGAGGCGCACGACAGGCTGCTCATCGTCTCGGAAGACGCCGTCGGCATGGCCGGCGCGCTGGAAATACTCGAGGTGAGCGGACAGGTTGATTGGGAGTAAAGATGGCCCTATACCAGCGTAGCGTTTTGAGGGTATTCGTCCATTTCGCGCTGCACCGGCGTTTCCTTGGGCTTACTCTCTATAAAGTAGTAGGCTATCGAGAGTACTATAATGCTCGCAATCGTAAAAATCAAGAGTATCCTACCCTTTTTCTTCACTTTATTCATGGTTTAAATTCTTTGTTTTTTTCTTAGTTTTTTTTGCTCGCAAAGGTACAGCTTTTGCGAATAAAAGACAACTTTGCGGTAAACCCCAACCTTTTATCTTCGCTGCGCTTTGCACAACCTGTTACGTGTAAATGCCTTATAAGTCAAAATTTGTTTGGGCTATGTGGTGAAAAAATTCCGGCGTTGCGCAGCTGCCTCCTGCGGGCAGCGTTGGGGTTTTGCCCGTTAATGCCCTTCATAGCCAGCGGGAAGCCACGCCCAGGGGGGGCAGCACAAATCGCCGCATCGTAAATTCCGCAAGCATGACGTCCGAAAAAAAAAGGTGCAAGACAAAAAAGCCCACACCTTTTTTTGATTTGTATTTTGCTTTTTTTTAGATAATTATGGTCTCTGTGAATTGCTGTATAGAGTAATTGGCTCATACGTGTTTCCACGAACCTGTATGTTAGTGTAGTCAATACCGTCAAAAGAGTTACTACTACTATAAGAAGAATACCCTGATTTTTCTACTTGTAAACGGTAGTCACCATTCGGAAGGTTGAACGTTGCCTTCCCATCCGAGTTGGTTTTGGTGATTTTATTGTAGTCCAACAACGTTAGTGTTACGTCTTTCAATGGTCGATCGTCACTACTTTTTACAAGTATGATTACATCGTACTCTGTTTTGTCAATAATTTCAGTTTCCTTATTGCAGGAGGTTGTCATTAGGGTAAGTATGCCCATCAGGGCGATAAAAGAAATTTTTTTCATAATAAAAGATTTTTTTTTGTGAAAATTTTTTGCCTACTCCTTGTTTAGGGT
>JAIRSZ010000060.1 GCA_031255195.1 Prevotellaceae bacterium
TCCATCAGACCCCAGCTGCGGCCAAAACATCTCTTCCAATGTCTCGGCGGAAATACTTTCCTTCGTACTCAACCTTTGCGGCTTCGGCGTAAGATTTTTCCAGCGCCTGCGGAAGGGCGTCGGCAAGCGACGAAATCACCAGAACGCGCCCACCGGCGGTTTCCACTTTTGCGCCGCTTGCTTTTGTTCCGGCGTGGAAGGCAACGCTGCCCTGCACCTTCTCCAATCCGCTTATGGCGATTCCCTTTTTGTAGCTGCCGGGGTATCCGCCGCTCACGCACACCACCGCCGCCGCCGCTTGCGGCGAAACGGCACACGCCCGCTCCGAGAGGTTGCCCCGCGCAACGCCGTCGAGCAAGTCAACCAAATCGGCGTCGAGGCGGAGCATGACGCTTTCGGTTTCGGGGTCGCCCATGCGCACGTTGTACTCAATCACCATTGGCTCTCCGTCTACGCATATCAGCCCAAAAAAGAGGAAGCCCCGGTAAATGATTTGCTCCGCCTGCAAGCCCCGAATGGTTGGCTCTACAATGCGCGTGCGCACCTTCTCCATGAACTCCGGCGTGGCAAACGGTACCGGCGAAACGCTCCCCATGCCGCCGGTGTTCAACCCCGTATCGCCTTCCCCTATTCGCTTGTAATCCTTTGCCTCAGGCAGAATTTTGTACGACTTGCCGTCGCTCAGCGCAAAAACCGACAGCTCCGTGCCGCTCAAAAACTCCTCCACCACCACCGTCCGGCTCGATTCGCCAAACATGCCGTTGAGCATTTCCTCCAGCTGCGCCTTTGCCTCGCCCAAGCTGTCCAAAATCAGCACGCCCTTTCCGGCGGCCAGCCCGTCGGCCTTGAGCACGTAGGGCGGGCGGAGCGACTCCAGAAAAGCAAAGCCCTCGGCCATGCTGCCGCGCGTGAACGACCGGTAGCGCGCCGTGGGAATTCCGTACTTGGCCATAAACTGCTTGGCAAAATCTTTGCTTCCCTCCAGCATTGCCCCTCTTTTCGACGGGCCTATTACCGGAATGTGCCTCAGCTCGCCGTCGTTGGCAAAGTAGTCGAAGACGCCCCGCACCAGCGGCTCTTCGGGGCCAACGACCACCATGTCTACGGCGTTTTTCAGCGCCACGTCCTTTACGGCGGCAAAGTTGTTGGGGTCAACGTCCACGTTTTCCCCCAGCGAGGCGGTACCGGCGTTTCCCGGCGCAACGAGCAGCCGCGCGAGCGCCTTGCTCTGCCGCATTTTCCATGCCAGCGCGTGCTCGCGCCCGCCCGACCCAAGTAACAGAATGTTCATCTACTGCTAACCTTTTTTTGATGTTTTTATTGCTAACTTTCGCGTTTTACGGCAACCGGATGGTAGCCCTCACGTTCTCCTTCATGCCCTGTAGCGTTGCCCGCCTGATGGGGGACTGCCCGAATATTTTCTCAAAATCATCGTCCGACATGGCCAACCAGTCTTCGGCGGTGAGCGTGAGCAGCTGGGGTAGCATTTGCATTTCGGCGTGCGCTACTACCTTCGCTCGCCTGTTCCACGGGCAAACCTCCTGGCAAATATCGCAGCCGAAAATGTAGCTCGGAACGCCCGTTTTTTCGTCCTTTACCATGCTCTCCTCGCTTTCCTCGCCGTCTTGCAGTGGGTTGGCGTATCGTTCTATCGTGCGGTACGACAAGCACCGGCGCGAATTTACTCTGCCGTTGTCCAAAATGGCCTTTGTAGGGCAGGCGTCCATGCAGCGCGTACAGCTGCCGCAGCGATTTTTCTGCGGCTGGGCGTTGCCCTTCACCTCGTCGCTCAGGAGCAGCGTCCCGATGAACGTGTACGAGCCGAGCTCTTTGCCTGTCAGCATACCGTTTTTGCCCAGCCACCCCAAGCCGGCTTCAACGGCAAGGTATCGCTCCTGTAGCGGGGCGGTGTCAACAAAAGGGCGACCCTGCAAGGCCGGATGCTCGGCCTGTAGCGCGGCCAGCAGGTTGCGGAGCTTTTGCTTGAGCGCCTCGTGGTAGTCCTGCCCGTAGGCGTAGCACGACACCTGCGGCAGGTGCGGCGGCTGCCGACGCAGCGGCTTGTACGAAACAAGCGCCACCACCGCCGTGCGCGCGCCGCCCTTCAGCAGCAGGCGCGGGTCGGCGCGCTTTTGCAGGTGTCGCTCCATGTAGCGCATCCCTGCGTGGTGGCCGTGCTGTAGCCATTCGCAGAAGCTGCGGAGCACGTCCTCCGGCAGCTTCGCTAAGGGCGCAACCCCACAGGCGTCGAAGCCCGCGGCGTGCGCGGCGGCCTGTATGAAGTCGGATGTCAGCACGGTAAATATTCTGCGTTAGCGTCACAGCAGCCCCAGCTGCAGCTTTGCCTCTTCGCTCATCATGTCTTTGTCCCACGGTGGCTCAAAGGTAAGGGTCACGTTAGATTCGGTTACGCCGGGCACTTCTGCCACCTGCTCCTTCACGCTTCTCACAATGTCGTCTGCTATGGGGCAGTTGGGCGCGGTGAGCGTCATGGTCACGTCTACCTTACCCTCGTCGCCCACCTTCACCTCGTAGATAAGCCCAAGCTCGTACACGCTCACCGGAATTTCGGGGTCGTAGATGTTGCGGAGCACCCGCACTATATCCTTCTGTATGGCTAAGATTTTTTCTGTATCCATTTATGCGATAAAAATTTACATCTAACACCAGCTCTCTGAGAAGCTTTCTCACAAATGCGAGTTTTCTCTGCTTCTCTGTGGTAAAAAATTGCATCCACATGAGGAATGAAAAAAACGGAGACCTCCTGCAGAAGCTTGTCGCTAAGCGGTTTTACTCTACGCTGCGCTCTCCGTTTCTCTGCGGTAAAAAAAAAGTCCCGTTAAGGCCGCCAAAACGGACTGCAAACTTAGTCAGAATTATGGGGTATTGCAACACAATTTGGCCGTTTTACATTTTTTGATTAAATTTGTAGATTAATTTATCCACTTTGGGGAAGTAAAACTTATTGATTAGCAACAGGTTTGAGCAGCAATTTGGGAAGTAGCAGGCAACAGCAGTTTGATTGCAGGTACTTGGAGATGGCACGGATATGGGGGAAGAACTCCTACTGCAAGCGTCGTCAGGTGGGTGCGCTTTTGGTCAAAGACCGCATCATCATTTCGGACGGCTACAACGGTACGCCTTCGGGGTTTGAAAACGAGTGCGAGGACAACGGAGTCACCAAGCCCTACGTGCTGCACGCAGAAGCCAATGCCATTACAAAGGTAGCCAAGTCTCACAACAGCAGCAACGGGGCAACGCTCTACGTCACGTCGTCGCCGTGCGTGGAGTGCGCCAAGCTGATTATTCAGGCGGGCATCAGGCGCGTCGTCTTTGCCGACCACTACCACGACGTCAACGGCATTGGCCTGCTGGAGCGTGCAGGCATTGAGGTTCAACAAATTAACATTGATAAAAATGGCGATACAGTTCAATAAAAAAAAAATCATGCTGCCGTTAGCCCTGACAGGGGTGTTGGCGTTAGGCTTTATACTCGGTGTTCGCCTGCAGGAGTCGAATTTGCAGCGGCAGTATTTGATAGTGCAGAAATGGAACAAGCTCAATACAATCCTCAACTACATAGACAAAGAATACGTTGACAACATCCCGCGCAAGAAGTTCGAGGAGCAGTCCATTGAGGTAATACTCAAGTCGCTGGATCCTCATTCGATATACATCCCCGTTTCGGAAATGCAAGGCTCCAACGAGCCGCTGGAGGGAAACTTTGACGGGATAGGCGTTCTGTTCAACACCTTATCGGATACCATTGTCGTAATGAGCACCATAGCGGGCGGCCCCTCCGAGCGCGTGGGCATCCTCTCCGGCGACCGCATCGTCTCCGTCAACGACAGCGTTGTGGCAGGCCGCAAGCTGTCGCAGGACAGCCTCATGCGAATGCTGCGCGGCAAGAGCGGCACCAAGGTGACCGTGGGCATAAAGCGAACGGGCGAAAAAAGCCTCATCCCCATAACCATCACAAGAGGCAAAATCCCCATCAAGAGCGTAGACGTAGCCTACATGTCGACTCCCCACACCGGCTTCATCAAAATATCCAAGTTTTCGCGCAACACCCACGAAGACTTTAAAAAGGCTGCGCAAAGGTTGCTGAAGGAAAACATGGAAAACTTAGTGCTCGACCTGCGGGGCAACTCCGGCGGGTACTTAGACCAGGCAACCGAAATAGCCAACGAATTTTTGAGCAAGGGGACGCTCATTGTGTACACCGAAGGCAAATCCTCCAAGCGCAGGGACTACATAGCCAATAGGCAGGGATTGCTGATAAAAATCCCCGTAGCAATCCTCATCGACGAAAGCTCCGCATCGGCAAGCGAAGTGCTGGCCGGCGCTATACAGGACAACGATCGCGGGGCGATTATCGGGCGACGGTCGTTCGGCAAGGGGTTGGTGCAAGAGCCTGTTTTCTTTAACGACGGCTCTGGTATACGCCTCACCGTGGCGCGCTACTACACGCCCTCCGGACGCTGCATCCAGCGGCCATACACCCCCAACGGAAGCAGCGACTACTACCGCGAAATACAGCGTCGCTACGAGCACGGCGAGCTGGACGTGGCCGACAGCATAAAGCAAAACGACTCGCTGCGCTACCTCACCAAAAGCGGACGGGTGGTGTACGGCGGCGGCGGCATTACACCAGACATTTTTGTGCCGTTAGACACCACCGACATTAACGAGTACTACCTGAAAGTTTTTCGCCGAAACCTGATTTACAAGTACGCGCTACAGTTTGCCGACAGCCACCGAAGGACGCTCAACAACATCAAATCCTTTGCCGATCTCGACAAGTATCTGAGGCGGGAAAGGCTCATGAGCAAGTTTACCGCCTACGCCGCAAACAACGGCGTGAACGGAACGGAGGAAGAATTGCGCGTGTGCCGCAAGCTCATCTCCTCGCAGATTAAGGCGCAGATAGGGCGAAACACCTCGCTGGACGACGACGGTTTCTACCCGTTTTTGGAAGACATAGACAACACCCTGCAAATGGCCATACAAACCATTGAATCACAAAAAAATGAATACTTCAAGGATAATCAGGTACGAGGCCAATAAGCGCCTGCTGGGCGTTGCCGTCGTATTTTGCATATTTTTCGGATTTCTGGGGCTGCACCGCTTTTACGTCAACCAGCGAAACTCCGGAATGGCAATGCTCATCCTCTCGCTCGTCGTTGTCGGGCTGCCTGTCTCCATCGTGTGGAGCATTGTTGACCTTTTCCTGATAGACGACATGGTGTGCAGCTGCAACAACGACCTCGCCGACAAAATAGAGCAACACTACTACCACTCTCCGGCAAAAAAAGCAAGTGAAAAACCAGATGACGCCGATATTTAATCTCCCTTGAGAAACCGTATGACAACCTCCACCTCCCCCCTGCTGTACATCGAAACTTACGGCTGTCAGATGAACGTAAACGACAGCGAGGTAGTAGCATCCGTCATGCGCGAGCAGGGTTACGCCACGTGCAACGCTGCCGAAGACGCCGACTTGGTGCTGGTAAACACCTGCTCCGTTCGCGAAAACGCCGAGCTGCGCGTGTGGAGACGCCTCGCCGAGCTGCGCACGTTGAAGCGCAAAAACCCAAGGCTCATGCTGGGCGTTATTGGCTGCATGGCAGAACGCCTCAAGGAAAAATTGCTGGAGCAGGAGCAATCCGTAGACCTCGTTGTTGGCCCCGACGCCTACCGCGACTTGCCCCACTTAGTGAGCTTGGCCAGAGCCGGACAAAAGGGCGTAAACGTGGAGCTCTCGCGCGAGGAAACCTACGCCGAGATAGCGCCGGTGCGCTACGCCAGCAACGGCGTAGCGGCCTTCGTGTCCATCATGCGCGGGTGCAACAACGCTTGCAGCTACTGCGTAGTGCCCTACACGCGCGGCGCAGAGCGCAGCCGTAGCGCGCAGAGCATACTGCGCGAGGTGCAGACGCTCGCCGACAACGGCTACAAGGAGGTAACGCTGCTGGGGCAAAACGTGAACAGCTACAGAACATACGCCGACGACGGAAAAACAGTAGCCTGCTCCTTTGCGCAGCTGCTGGAGGAGGTGTCGCAGCTGTCGCCCCAAATGCGCATACGCTTCTCCACCTCGCACCCCAAGGACATGAGCAACGACGTGCTGCACGTGATGGCAAAACGCAGCAACATTTGCCGGAGCATACACCTTCCGGCGCAGAGCGGCAGCAACCGCATGTTGGCGCTGATGAACCGAAGCTACACGCGCGAGGAGTACCTCGACCGCATAGCCGCCATTCGCACAATACTGCCCGGGTGCAGCATCTCCACCGACCTGATAGCGGGCTTCTGCTCCGAAACAGACGACGACCACCGGCAAACGCTGTCGCTCATGCGCGAGGTGGGCTTCGACTTTGCCTTCATGTTCATGTACTCCGAGCGTCCCAACACCAAGGCGGCACGCCGCTACAGGGACGACGTGCCGGAGGAGGTAAAAACGCGGCGGCTGAACGAAATCATCGCGCTGCAAGGCGAGCTGTCGCTAAAGTCAAAGCAGCCCTACGTGGGGAAGCCCGTGGAGGTGCTTGCCGAAGGATTTTCCAAAAAGTCGAAGGAGCAGCTTTTTGGTCGCACATCGCAAAACATGGTGGTGGTATTCCCGCGCGGCAGCCACAACGCCGGCGACTGCCTCACCGTAACGCCCACGCGCTGCACGTCGGCAACGCTGGTGGTAGAGTAGCCGCAGGCGCGGTTTTTTTAAATTTTTTGAGCAAAAAATTTGGTGGAATTAAAAAACTTGCTACCTTTGTGCCCGTTGTATGGCTGTACCATCGAAAAATGCCCAGCAAAACGTATGGCCTATTCGTCTATCGGTTAGGACGCAAGATTCTCATTCTTGAAAGAGGAGTTCGATTCTCCTATGGGCTACCAAAGGAGGCTGTATGGACAGCCTCCTTTTTTTCTTTCTGTTTTTAAAACGCTGATTTTTTAAAACGCTAAAATTATGAATTTTACTGACAAGTTCTCGCTTACGGGCAAGGTTGCCTTAGTAACCGGCGCTTCTTACGGCATTGGCATGGCTATAGCCAAAGCCCTGGCCGCTGCCGGAGCAAAAATTGTGTTCAACGACCTGCAGGCCGAAAAGGTTGACGCAGCCATAGCCGAATACAAGGCCGCCGGCATCGACGCCAAAGGCTACGTGTTCGACGTGACCGACGAGGACAAGGTGAACAGCAGCATTGCGCAAATCATCCGGGAGGTAGGGGTGATTGACATTCTGGTCAACAACGCCGGCATCATCAAGCGCATACCCGCCGTAGAAATGACGGCTAAGGAATTTCGCCAGGTGATAGACATCGACCTCAACGGGCCGTTCATCATGTCCAAAGCCGTTGCCCCGCACATGATAAAAAAGGGCGGCGGGAAAATCATAAACATCTGCTCCATGATGAGCGAGCTGGGGCGCGAAACGGTGTCGGCCTACGCCTCGGCAAAGGGCGGGCTGAAAATGCTGACCCGCAACCTTGCCTGCGAGTGGGCGGCGTTCAACATTCAGGTCAACGGCATTGGGCCGGGCTACATCGAAACGCCGCAAACAGCGCCGCTGCGCGAGTCGGGGCATCCGTTCAACACCTTCATCGTTGGCCGCACGCCAGCCGCACGCTGGGGAACAACCGACGACCTGCAAGGCCCGGCAGTATTCCTCGCCTCCGAAGCCTCCAACTTCGTCAACGGCCACATACTGTACGTCGACGGCGGCATCCTTGCCTACATCGGCAAGCAGCCGTAAGCGGAGGCTGACGTAATCCCTGCGGCATACGGTCAGTAAGGATTTTTTACGTGCCGCTTCTCTGTAAAAAAAAACTTTTTTTCATCCGCACGCGCTTGGAAAACTGAGGTTTTTCACCTAAATTTGTCCACATTAATGTTTTATGGCGGCGGTTAGCAACGCCCCCAATACAGAATATACCAGAATACCAATGCAGAACGTCATTCAGCTCTTACCCGATAGCGTTGCCAACCAAATTGCCGCAGGCGAGGTGGTGCAACGCCCTGCTTCGGTGGTGAAAGAGTTGGTAGAGAACGCTATAGATGCAGGGGCGACGTCCGTGAGCATCATCGTGAAGGACGCTGGGCGAACGCTGGTGCAGGTGGTGGACAACGGCTGCGGCATGAGCGAGGTGGACGCTCGCCTTGCTTTTGAGCGCCACGCCACCTCCAAAATTCGCGAGGCCTCCGATTTATTCAACCTGCACAGCTTTGGCTTCCGCGGCGAGGCGCTGGCGTCGATTGTGTCCGTTGCCGAGGTGGAGGTGAAAACGCGCACGCCCAACGACGAGGCGGGAACGCGCTTGGTGATAAACGGCTCGGAGGTGCAGCTGCAAGAGCCTGTGAGCTGCCCCGTAGGAACGTCTATCGCCGTAAAAAACCTGTTCTACAACATCCCCGTCCGCCGCAAGTTCCTGAAAGCCGACAATACCGAATTTCGCCACATAGAAACCGAGCTGAAGCGCGTTGCGCTGTGCCACTCCGATGTTGCGTTTACGCTATGGAAAGACGGCAACAAAGAGTTTGAGCTGCCCGCCTCCTCGCTCAAGCAGCGCATCACCGCGCTGTTTACCAACGCAAAAAACGTAAAGAAGCTGATTGACGTCAACACAAAAACGCAGGTGGTAACCCTGCACGGGTTTGTTGTCGCGCCGGAAAACGCCACCCAGGGGCAGGACAAGCAGTACCTGTTTGTCAACGGTCGGTACTTTCGTAGCCCCTACTTCCACAGCGCCGTGCTTCGCGCCTACGAGCAGCTGCTGCCGCAGGGCATTTACCCCGCGTACTTCATCTACATTGAGGTTGACCCCGCCGGAATAGACGTGAACATTCACCCCACCAAAACCGACATCAAGTTCGAGGACGAGCAGGTGATATGGCAAATACTGCACGCTGCCGTTCGCGAGTCGATTGGTAAGTACGCGCTGGCGCCCACCATCAACTTCGAGGGGGCAGGCCTCATCAACATCCCCGCGCCGCGCCGCAATGCGGAGGTGAGCATCCCGCAGATTACCGTCGACCCCACCTACAACCCGTTTGGAGAGCACGGCAAAAAGTGGCAAACCCCGCGCGAGTGGCAAAAGATGTACGACGGTTTAGCCGCCGACCACCCGTTTTTTCGCGGCGAGCAGAGCAGCGACAACGGCAGCGTAATCGTCGAATCTACGATAAACGCCGACGGCGGCGCGGACGAGGCGCAAGCGGTGACGTCGTCTGCCCTGTCGGGCAAGATTTTTCAGCTCAGGGCAAAGTACATTCTCACGCCGGTTAAGTCCGGCCTCATGGTGGTAGACCAGGCGCGCGCCCACCGGCGGGTGCTGTACGAGGAGCTGCTGCAAAACGTCGACGGGACGCTGCCGGCGCAGCAGGAAATGTTCCCGCAAACGGTGCAGCTCTCGCCAGCGGACTACGACCTGCTGCTAAGCGTGGCGGAAGACCTGCTGCACATGGGGCTGGAGGTGCGCGACTTTGGCAACCACACGGTGGTAGTGCAGGCTATCCCCGCCGTAGCGCAGGATAAAGACCCCAGAGAGCTGCTGGAGGAGCTGCTGGTGATGCTCAAGGATGGCGAAAAATCGTTGCAGGATAACCACCGCCACGTGCTGGCGTCGTCTATGGCGGCAAGCATGGCGATTGGGGCGGGCAAGGCGCTGAGCGAAGAGGAGATGCACAACCTGGTGGCGCGCCTGCTCTCGTGCTCCTCGCCCGACGTTAGCCCCGACGGAAAACCGGCCATGTTTATTGTTAGCGTAGAAGAATTTGACAGGAGATTTCAGAAATAGTTGTAATTTGAATTTTTAGGTAAAATGCGAAACCTTCCACCCATTGTAAAAAATCTGATTATCATCAACGTTGTGCTGCTGCTGCTCACAATGCTGCTGGAGCGCACCGGCGTTGACCTGGTGCGCTACTTAGGCCTGTTCTATCCAGGCTCCGAATATTTCATGCCGCACCAGCTGGTTACGCACATGTTCATGCACGGCGGTTTCATGCACATATTCTTCAACATGTATGCGCTGTGGATGTTCGGCAGCGCGCTCGAGCAGGTGTGGGGAGGCAAGCGTTTTCTGTTTTACTACTTCGTGACGGGGCTGGGCGCTGCCGCCCTGCACCTGTTTGTGGCCTGGATAGAAATATCGCACGTACAGAGCGCCGCCAAAGCGCTGGCGAACACGCTCACCCCCGACGCTTTTGAGGAGTTTATCTTGAAATACTTCGGCAAGGCCATTAACCCCGACGCGCTGGACAGCTTTGTGTCCCGATGGTCGGCCATGCCCGGCAGCCCCGAGCTGCTGTCTCAAGCCGAGGGAACGCTAAACAGCCTGATGAACGACCGGATGAACATTCCCACGGTGGGCGCAAGCGGCGCTGTTTTTGGCGTGCTGCTGGCTTTCGGTATGCTGTTTCCCAACACGCGGCTCATGCTGCTCTTTCCGCCCATCCCCATCAAGGCAAAGTACTTTGTGCTGGCCTACGGCGTGCTGGAGCTTTGGTTGGGGCTAAGCAACTCAGGAGGCAACGTGGCGCACTTTGCGCACGTGGGCGGCATGATATTTGGCTTCCTGCTCATCAAGTATTGGCAGAAAAAAGCGCAGCATTTCTACTAAGAAAACAGGAGGAAATTCCTCGCGCCTCGCGCGCTTCGGGACGGAATGGCGCGCCTGCTTGGAAGGTGGCGGAAAGGGTGTCGAGCTGCGCGGAAAAGCTGCAAGTTTAACCTGCCACTAATATGGGCGTTTAACCGAAAAAAATTACTTTAGCGACACCTTACCATGTTTTCATTTTTAAGAAATATTTTTGGCAAAAAACGGCGGCAGCCCCGCGTTGCGGTGGATGATTTTGAGATAGCGTACAACCTGCGCAGGCAGCAGCAGCAGCGGGAAGTAGACCGAATTCTCGATAAAATCTCGGCTACGGGGATGGACAGCTTAACGAAGAAGGAGCGGCAAATTCTGGAGAAGCGTTGAACTACCTTGCCCACATACTGCTCTCGGGCGACAGCGCACAGCGTCGCATTGGCGGGTTTGTTGCCGACTTTGTAAAGGGCAGCAGGCTGGACTACCTTCCAGAGGAGATTCGCCGCGGCGTTGTGCTCCACCGGCGCATTGACGCCTTCACCGACGCCCACCCGCTGGCGCGCGAGGCGTGCGCGCTGCTACGCCCGTACTTTGGGCGGTACGCCGGAATTTTCCTGGACGTTTTCTACGACTACTTCCTGGCCAAAAGCTGGGAGCAGTTCTCCGGCGTTAGCCTGACGCGCTTTGCCGCATCGTTCTACGTGGCCATGCTGCGGAGTTACCGCTGGCTACCCCTGCCGGTCAGGAGCTTTGCGTGGCACTTTATTTTTACCAACCGTCTTGGGCGTTACGCCCGTCCAGAAGGTATCAGGCAGGCGCTGTGGATTATGGGCTGCTACAGCTCGCTTCCGCAGGTGAGCAGTGAGGCCGTGCAAATCCTGCACAGGCACGAAGAGGAGCTGGAGCAAAACTTTCTGGAACTTTTCCCGCTCCTGCAAGCCTACAGCCGCGACGTTTGCGCCGAGCTATGACGCGAAGG
>JAIRSZ010000094.1 GCA_031255195.1 Prevotellaceae bacterium
AATGGACATTTTGGGATAAAGACACCCTGCGCAAAACTTTAATCATGAATCGACACAAAAAGATTGCTCCTCTTTTCACTGACGATTTTTGGGTGACACGTTGACGAAGTCAGGAAAAAGGTGGTGTTGACAGGTAGTTGAGTAGATGTTGTTGGGGGCGCGCCCCCAACAACCTCTACTCAACTACCTGGCCACACCACCTTTTTCTCCCTCCTCTTCGCGCGAGGCCGTCATTCCGTAGCGGAGCGAGCGAGGCACGAGCAAGCGCAGCGGAGGAAGCCCAGCCCGTAGCTGTCGACGGCAAGCGATAGGAGCTATTAATGATAATGTGGTAATGAGGCTGTGAAAAATTATTTGTAACTCGCTGCTACTGACGTTGTTTTGTTGATAAAATCAGGTGAAAATGAGGTACATTCGGCTTGAGGCTTCAAAATAATTTCGCTTGTCCGGCCTCGTCGCCCAGCAGGTTGAATGTTTTGCGGTGAAAGGGCGTGCTGCCGTGCAGGGCAATTGCGGCGCGGTGCTTTGCCGTGGGGTAGCCTTTGTTTTCGCGCCATGCGTACTGCGGAAATTCTTTATCCAGCTCGGCCATGAGCGCGTCGCGGTGGGTTTTGGCAAGGATGGAGGCTGCGGCAATGCAGGCGTACTCGGCGTCGCCTTTTACGATGCAGCGGTGCGGGACGCCGGGGTAGGGGGCAAAGCGGTTGCCGTCTACCAGCAGCAGCTCCGGCGTTTCTTTCAGCTGCGCAACAGCCCTGTGCATGGCCAGAAACGAGGCCTTGAGGATGTTGAGCTCGTCGATTTCGCTGCTGCTCACCTGCGCCACCGCCCAAGCCTTGGCGTGCCGCTCAATGTACTCGCGCAGCTCCTCCCGGTCGGCGGCTTTTACCTGCTTGGAGTCGTTGAGCAGCGGGTGGTAAAAATCGCGCGGGAGCGCCACCGCCGCCGCAAACACCGCCCCCGCGAGGCATCCGCGACCCGCCTCGTCGCACCCAACCTCGAGCTTATCCGGCGAAAAAAACGGCTTGAGCATGGGGCGGCCTACCGGTGTATCAGCGTGCCGACGTTTTCGCCCAGCACAATCTTTTTCAGGTTGCCCACCTTGTTCATGTCAAAAACCATAATGGGCATGGCGTTGTCCTTGCACAGGGCAAACGCCGCCAAGTCCATAATCTTCAATCCTTTGGAGTATGCCTCGTCGTAGGTGATGCTGTCGAACTTGGTGGCCGACTTGTCCTTTTCGGGGTCGGCGGTGTACACGCCGTCCACGCGGGTGCCCTTGAGCAGCAGGTCGGCCTCCAGCTCAATGGCGCGCAGCGCCGAGGCGCTGTCGGTGGTGAAGAACGGGTTGCCCGTGCCGCCGCCAATGATGGCCACGTACCCGTGCTCCATGCAGCTCAGGGCTTTGTTTTTTGAGAAGCTTTCGCCCACAGGCTCCATGAAGACGGAGGTGAACGTTCGCGCCTTGCAGCCCTTCCCCTCGAGGGCGCACTGCAAGCCAATGCTGTTGATGACGGTGGCCAGCATACCCATTTGGTCGCCCTTTACGCGGTCGAAGCCTTTGTCGACGCCGCTCAGCCCGCGGAAAATGTTGCCTCCGCCGATAACTACGCCCATCTGTACGCCCATGTCCACCACCTCTTTTATTTGCTCGGCGTAGGTGTTGAGCACGTCGGGGCTTATGCCGTAGGAGGCGCTGCCCATCAGGGCTTCGCCGCTCAGCTTCAGGAGTATTCGCTTGTACTTTACCATAGATTTGTTTTTTTTATGCCGCTAAAAAATTTATTGCTGATGAATTTGCAAAAGTACAAATTTATCAGCAATAAACAGGCCGCTCCAAAATGCCCGTTATTGACATTTTGTTTTAGCGTCGATTCCGGCGATTCTGGTTAAGGCGCACAAGAAAAACGGCCTGAAAAAAGGCCATTTTTCACTCTGTGCTTTTTGCCGGTTTGTCAGCTCAGCAGGTGCACTTTTCCACCGTTTACCAGCGTAGCTATCAGCTCGCCGAACAGCGTGTTAGCCCACGCAAACCACTTGCGGGTAAACTTGTCGGCGTTGTCCTTGTGGAATGATTCGTGCATGAATCCCGTTCCGCCGTCGGCGTCGCGCAACATTCTGACGCATTGGCGAATTTCGTCGTCGCTGGCGCTGGTCATAGCCCGCATGATGATGCTCATAGGCCAGATGTAGTCGTAGCCGATGTGCGGCCCGCCGATGCCCTCGCCCGCTGCGCCGGAAAAGAAGTAGGGGTTGTCCTTGCTCCATATCAGGCGGCGGGTGTTCTGGTACACGGGGTCGGTTGGGGCGCAGCAGCCCAGATAGGGCAGCGATAGCAGGCTGGGCACGTTGGCGTCGTCCATGCAGAGGTAGTTGCCGAAGCCGTCAACCTCGTAGGCGTAAACCTTTCCGTACCCGGGGCGTTCCACGATGGCGTACTTCCTGATGGCGGCCTCTACCTCGTCGGCCAACGTCCGGCATTTTGCGGCAAAGTCTTTGTCGCCCGATACCGATGTGCATATCTCGGCGAGCTGGCGCAGCGACAGTACGGCAAAGAGGTTGGAGGGGATGAGAAACCCAAGGGTGGTTGCATCGTCGGAGGGGCGGAACGAGGAGACGATTAGCCCCACCGGGTTGACGGGGTTGCCCCACCCGTCGTTGGACAGGGTGTCGAGCTGCCGGGTTGTCCGGCGTTCAAACCTGTAGGGGCCGTGGCCGGTTTTTCGCTGCTGCTCCACAAAGGTTTGGTAGATGAGGCGCGCAGCCTTCTGCCACTGCCCGTCGAAGGCCGATGTATCGCCGGTAGCTTTCCAATAGCCGTAGGCAAGGCGAACGGTGTAGCACAGCGAGTCGATTTCCCACTTGCGCTCGTGCAGCTCGGGCTTCATGTCGGTGTTGTCGCTTTGCCACTCGCCACCGGTGGGGCCGTCGTTGAAGGCGTTGGCGTAGGGGTCGATGCACACACATGCCGCCTGCCGGCGAATCAGCCCGTTGATCATTGATTTGAGCTGGTCGTCGCGGGTTACCAGCGGCAGGTACGGCCACACCTGCGCCGAGGAGTCGCGCAGCCACATGGCGTGGATGTCGCCGGTGATGACAAAGGTGTCGGGCTTGCCGTTGACCAGCTTGTAGGTTACGGTGGTGTCGAGCGTGTTGGGGTAGCACTTCGCGAACATTTCCGCCAGCTTGTTGTCTTTGATTTTTGCCTTTACCTCGGCAATGGCCGCGTCGACAGCCTTTGACTTAAATCCGCTCTGCGCACCGGCGGCAGGCGCGGCGGCAGCGCCCGCTTTGGCGGCTTTCTTGCCGTCTGCGCCGTTGGCAAGCAGGCTGCTGCCTGCTGCAATCCCCGCCAGGGTGACAGCGCTTGTTTTGATAAAGTTGCGTCGTGATATTTCCATTTCTTGGCTTTTGATTATTTAATAAAGTTGAACTTTTGGCTGTATGTAACAGGTCACAAACATACGCGAAATTTTTCGGATTTACAAGTGTCTGCAAGGCAAAAAGCTCATGGGGTGAGTATATTGTACTGCAAAAGCTGTATATTTGCAGGACAATATCTTTTTAGCATGTTGAAAAAAATTATGTCAGAGATGGTTAAGCCGACGGCTGCTGCCGCGCTGCTGCTGACGGCGATGCCGCTGCTGGCGCAGCCCGATTCGGCTGTGGAGAAAGAAAAGAGCTACGTTCCGAAGCTGGAGGGCGTGGTAAAGGTGAAGCTGGAGGAAAGTCTTTACGGCGGACGCGCGCGGTTTGACGTGCGCAACTCGCGCCTTGGCGTGCGCGGAAACATTTCCGAGAGCATGAGCTACCGCTCGCAAATAGAGCTTAGCAACGAGGGGAGGCTGTCGGTGCTGGATGCCTACGTTGCCTGCCGGCTGAAGGCGGTATCAATTTCGCTTGGCCAGCAGCACTACGCCTTTAGCGCCGATTTAGCCCGCAGCCCCATGCAGAATATTTTTGCCAACCGCACGTTTGTGGCCAAGTTCGCCACCACCTACGCCGACACGTCCGGCAACGTTCGGTCGCTTGGCTCGCGCGATATTGGCGGGATGCTGACCGTGAACCTTCAACGCTGGATTCCCGTTGTGCTTAAGGCCGGGCTGTTCAACGGCAGCGGCGTCAACAACCCTGTCTGGCAGGAGCATCTCAACTTTTCGGCAAAGGCCGAGTACGGCGGCGAGCACGGATTGCAGGCTGCCGCCAGCTACTACAGCGGGCAAACGCCCTACGCGCAGCGCATTGACATGTGGGGCGCCGAGCTGCGCTACATCGCGCCCAAGTTCACCGTTGACGGCGAGGTGGCGCAGCGCACGTATGAGCAGGGCGGAAGGAACACGCTCACCGCAGCCTACCTGCAAGGCTTGTACCGATTCAACCTCAAGCCCGGCGCGCTTGTCCGCTACCTTGCCCCGACCGTGCGGTACGATGTTGCCCGCAACGGCCGCTACGAAAGCGCCTTCGGACAGTTCGACGCCCAGCGGGTGTCGGTGGGCATGAACGTGGGTGCGTTGCACAAGCCCTTCAAAGGCGAGGTGAGGCTGAACTTCGAGAAGTACATCACCTCCCGCAAGCCCGGCAACTATAGCGTCGACGAGCTGCTGCACGATAAGGTTACCCTCGAAATGGTGGTGGCGTTTTAGCGCAGCCCTATTTTGTCTGATGGAAAAAGGTGCGGTGTTTTAAGGTGCGATATTTTTCCGGCTGCTGCCTACCTGCCGAAAAACTTTTTGAGCACGAGGCGCGTGGCGTTGTTCAAATCGTCGGATACCCTGAAAAAGTACAGCAGCGCTGCGCTCAGCGTTGAGGCCACAGCAGTGCGGAGTATCCCGTCCACCCACGGGTTGCCGAAGCTGGACAAGAAATGGTTGACGCTGAGAACGATGAGGAAAACGGCGACGAGCTTCACCATGCCAAATGAGTAGGGGTTGCCCTTCACCTTGCGCAGCACTATCCACTGTTGCACAAGGTACGACAGGAGGCAGGTGAGCGCTGTTGCAACGGCGGCGCCGGATATTCCCCAAATCGGAATCAGGCAGTAGTTGGCCAGGATGCCGATGCCCGTGATGGCAAGGGTGAAGAACAGACTCCAATAGTAGTACCTCGAAAAGCTTATCAGCACCCCGCCAAAGCCGAGCGTTACCGAAATCAGCTTTGATATGCCGATGAAGAATACAACCCACTTTCCGGCCTTGTAGGTAGCGCCGTTGGGGATGATGGCAAATATGTTGTCGATGTTTATCCAGAGAAGAATGAACACGCACCCGCCTATGAGCAGCTGGTGGAGGGACACCTTCTGGTAGAGCCGGTTGGCCGTTTGAAAATCTTCCTGCTTGAGGGCTTCGGCGGCCAGCGGCGAGGAGATGGCCGAAATTGACCGCGATGGGATTTCTATCACAGAGGCCATGTAAAAGGCAATGGTGAAGATGCCGGCGTGCTCCAGCCCCAGCTGCGAGCTGACCATGAACAGGTCTAACTTTCCGATGATAGACCCTCCCAAAGCCCCTGCAATGAGGTACAGCGAGTACTTGAGGATGTCCCTGCGCAGCGGCTTTTCGACAAGGGAAACGTCGTGCCGCAGCGAGATGCTGCTAATTCGCGGCAGGTAAAGAAACATGACCAGCATGGCCAGCCCATACGCCACAACCGTTCCGGCCACCAATCCGCTCCGGCCAACGAGGTGGAAGCCGTACAGCAGGTACACCGCCAGCGTCAGCGTCCTGAGGATGATTTCGCGGTTGATTTTCGGCACGGTGATGCGCATGTTGACGTTGGCGTAAGTCTCGCACACCACCAGGTAGGTCGAAAAAATAACCAGAGGGATAACCCAGTAGTAGTACTGCACAAAAAGCGACGATTTTTCGATAAAAATGCTCGTGATAGGCTCTCTCAAGATAAGGTAAACCAGCGTAAAGATGATGCAGCCGGCAAGAGGCAGCGACATGATGTAGAAAAAAAAGCCGTTGTTGCTGTTGCCGCTGTTCTTGAAGTAGGGAAAAAAGCGGAATATCGACGACGAAGTGCCCAGCTGGGCAAGCCCGGAAAACAGCAGCCCAACCTCCAGAACTACCTTGGTCAGGCCTATATCCTCAGGCGACAGCAGCTTGGTTGCCACAAACATGGTACTCAGGAAGCCAATAAACGTTCCTATGTACGTTGCCGCTGTTCCCTTTATGCTCTGACGAATAATAACCCCCATGTGCTCCCTGTTTTTTCTACAAATTTGGTGCAAATATACATCTTTGCGCGATTTTTTGGAAGAGGCTCGGTAAATTTACTATCAGGTCGAATTTTTGCAAGTGTGCGAATGTTCAACGATAGTCGAACGTTTTTTTGAACCAATTCTGCCATTGCCTCTGCACGCAGCCATACATTTTTCATCCTCGGCAGGATGTTGTTTGCTGCAATGGTAAATCATAGCTGTGGATTACAAACTGTTTGAAAAATAATGTTTGCCCAGGCATGTATATCGGCATACTGTTTTACCAATATGCCTTCGCTTGCGCGAAACAGAAGTTCAGGGGATGCGTTTTCTACCGAATTGTCGTAAACATACAGCCTGTCTACCATTGGGGCAAGGAGTGCGCAGTTGCCAATTGATTTGTAGTAACGTCCAGCAATTTTTTCGGCAGGCACGTTGTGACCGCCGTTCATTACGCGGCGAACTATTCGCATTGCGTTTATCTGCGGGCTGTCGGTGCCGATAAAAAACAGACGAGTAAAATATCCCTGTTGCTTTGCGCGTTCGATAAACGATATTTTGTCGGGAGCAGATAAGACGGTTTCAAATATCAGGCTGCGCCCGCAAATAATACATTCTTCACGTTTTTTTGCAGAATAGCGGGCTGCTTGCAGTATCGCTTCCGAAGAGTTCCAATCACCAAACATGTCGTGCGCTATGTTATCGGGATTGATGTATTCGCAGTCATCTATCCAGACATGTTTCAGTATTTTGTCGGTTACCGACGTTTTACCCGATCCGTTGGGGCCCGCCACGATAAGGAGTTTTGGTTTTCTCATTATGATTGTTTTTGGTGGGCGGCAAGAATACGCGCATATTCCGCTTCCAGCCTTTCTTTCATTTGCCGCTCCATTTGTTCGCTTTCGCGGCGAACGTCTTCGCCAACTTCCTGCATAAGCGCTTGAAGCTGCTCGTCGGTAGGCTCTGTGTCCCACAGGAAGCGGTAGGTCATATCTACCTTTGTATTCGTTTTATCTATGCTTTTCTTCATCTTTGAATAGCTGTTTAATGCCGTAAAATTAGATAAAAAACATCACCTTTCCAATCGGGTGCGAAATAATTCGCGATGGTCATTTACGGGTAATTTGTCTAACATGATTTCGTACCTTTTTACATGGCTTTGTCCGGCAAAGATACTAAATTTCGTGATTTTTGGCAACTGTTTTTCATCTGCATTTTATTGTTATTCATCATAATAACGTGAATTTAAAGAGAGTCTATTTACAGTCGCAAGGGTAAGCAAAAATCAGCCGAGGAAGCGCATCAAATATTCGGTTTGTGGGTTTTATGTTGTTCCGGTTTTTCGGTAGCGGAACGGGGTAACTTTACCTTTTTCCGAAAATCAGCGAGCCTACTCTCACCAGCGTTGCGCCTTCTTCGATAGCAATGGGGTAGTCGCCGGACATGCCCATAGAGATTTGCGTGAACAGCTCGGGCTGCGGCACGAGCGCTTTGCCTTGCCCGTGCAGCTGCTTTACGAGCTGAAATTCCCTGCGCACCTGCTCCATGTGGTCGGTGTTGGAGGCCATGGCCATGAGGCCGCACAGCTGAAC
>JAIRSZ010000125.1 GCA_031255195.1 Prevotellaceae bacterium
TTCCGGTTGAATGAACTTCGATAGCCATGCTTTGTAAAGCGCATTCCAGCCGGAAAGCGGGATGGTCTGTGACATGATTCAGCGTGAACTTTTGACTTTAACTTTCGTGATAGCTTTAGGTAAATAAAAACAATGCTGTCAGCGCGTTATATGGTACGAACGCTCAGGTGTAGCGTAGAGGCGCTGTTGGGTCCAATGTTAGATATTTTGATAAGCCCAACCTGCCCCGAAGCGGTTTGAAACGCCACGACGCTACTGTTGCTCAGGTGGTTGACCATGTTGCTGCTTTTGCCACCGTTCAGCGCGCTGACAATATCCGACGTCGAGGCCGTCTCGTAGCTGAGGTTAACCTTCATGAAGCGCGTTTCGTTGCGGTTAGTCCACGTTTGCACGCCGTAGCTGGCGTTGTTGAACACGCTCGTAACCACGTTGCTGGAGGGCGCGGCAACGGTAACGCCGTTTTTCTTACCGTAGAAAAACATAAAGTCAACGCCCTGCTGCGCTTTCTTAGCTTCGTAGAGCAGCAGCACTTTGCCCTGACCTACAGAGTAGGAGCTGCCGACCGAGTTGAGCCTGTTGAAGCCCAAATGGATGCTGAACTTGTTGCTCGCTGACCGGCGTCCTATTTTGACGACAAATTCGGCGGTTGTGGTGCGGTTTTTCCGGTCAACGGCCTCCACCACCAGCACAATGTCCGACGTAATGTCGCGCAGGGTGATGGAGCTTTCAAATTTTTTGGGGTTGCTAAACTTTGTGACAGACTTGCTGGGAATTTCTTCACCATCTATCTTTTTCTTGAAGTATCTTACTTCCTTGAGCTTGGCGTCAGCCTTTACGGTTATCGGCAACTCCAAGCTACCGCCAATGTCAACGGTGGCTTCGGCGACGTTATTTTCGCCAAAAGTAATGGTCGGCGCGCTGGTGTTTCTGGTGCATCCAACATTGTACAAGCATATTGCGCAGACAACGAAAGCGAAAGAAAAAAACTTTCTCATGATTTTGTAATGTAAAAAATAAGTTTTAAAAATAATTGATTGCTAACTCATCGAACATAAATGATTCGACCTCGCAAAAATAATACAAAACAAGCTGAATTGCAACCGTTTCATTAGCCATTTTATCAACAACCCACTTTTGGGCGCTCTCATCGCTTAACGTAGCATGAAAAACATGACTATTTACGTGAAAACACGCATTTTATAATTAATTTTTTCTTGTTGAATGCCATATTATATTTGCACCGTTCGATTTGAGGCACGGTGACCGCCACATCTACACTTTGCAGACAAAACATGCGGCGCAGAAAATCCAAAAGCCGTCATTTGCAGCAGCAGCTTCATCAGCCACGCCGTCAACAACCCGAACTGAGGGTTTTTTCCCGCTGAACGTAGCATAAAAATGGATGATTTTTTATCTGCTGAAAGCTGCTTGTACGCGCACCGCCTGATAGGGGTTTAGCTGCCGTTTCGCCGTCGTTTCAGCCTGAACATGCGGCGCGAGAAATCCGGCAGCCGTCAACCCTTAACTATTTATCAACAACCCGCTTTTGGGGCTTTCTTGTATGGATACCGGAGGAGTGCGCAAAGGCGTTGCGCCCGACGATGGCCTTGCTGAATTGCACAGGCATACGCATGAGCGTGGAAACCAAACGGCTGGCAGGTATTATTTCTTTACTGTTGACGTCGGTATATAACCCATTCTTTTTATGGCTTCTAAGAATCATAACAACCTCCTCGAGCGAGGTGTTTCCGGCACGCTCGCCAATGCCGTTGATAGTTACCTCCACCCGCCACGCTCCATTGAGAATATCCGAAATGCTATTCGCTGTGGCCATTCCCAAGTTGTTGTGGCAGTGCGTGCTGAGTATAGCCTTGTGGATGCGGGGCGCGTGCTCGACGAGATACTTGATTTTGTCGCCGTACTTGTGCGGCAGCGTGTAGCCGGTAATGTCGGGGATGTCGGGGATGTTGATGAGAGAAACTTGTTGTCGGTTCGTCCGGCGTCTTCGGCGTAAAACTCCACTTTGCCTACCAAGTTACGGGTAAACTTTATAGCATTAACAGCGCGATATATAACATCTTCTCGCGTTGGGTTGAACTTATACTTTACATGAAAATCAGAAGTGTTCATGCCCGTGTGAATGCACCCCTACCTGACAAACTTGAGAGACCCGGCGGCTACCTCAATGTCCTTTTCGACAGCGCGGGTGAGGCTGCAGATGACGGGTGATCACCATTTTTTTCGCTGAACGTAACATTAAATATTTGTGTAACTAACTAATAAAAATACTTTTACATACTATTTTTTCTGCGTTGAATACATTTTACCATAAGAAATTTGGCTTGATGTACTGCCACAGCTACGCTACTTTTGCAGCCTGAACATGCGGCGTGGAAAGTCCAAAAAGCCGCAAAAAAATTGTTGAACCATTTAAAAATATGAAAAATCTATCTTACGCCAACGGCACAAGCAACATTGCGCTGCGTGGCGAAACCATCGGCGAGGCGCTGCTGCGCACCGTCGAGCAGTACGGCGACCGCGAGGCGCTGGTGGTGGTTGAGCAGGGCTACCGGGCTACCTACCGCGAACTCTGGGAGCAGACAACCGCCCTGGCAAAGGCGCTCATGGCGGTGGGCATCAAAAAGGGCGACCGCGTGGCTATCTGGGCGGCCAACCGCTACGAGTGGGTGCTCACGCAGTTTGCCACGCCGCGCGTTGGCGCTGTTATGGTGAACATCAACCCGGGGTTTAAGAACGAGGGCGTGGAGTTTGTGCTCAAGCAGTCGGAGGCAACCCTGCTCATCACGGCGCAGCGATTTAAGGCTACCGACTACATCGACATCCTGAACACCATCCGCCCGCACTGCCCCTACCCTTCCAACCGCACGGTTATCCTGGACCGCAACTGGAGCAAATTTTTGGAGCAGGGCAACAGCATCTCCGACGCGGAGCTGGCCGAGCGCGAGGCGTCGCTCAGCTTCGACGACCCCATCAACATACAGTACACCTCCGGCACTACCGGCCTGCCCAAGGGCGCAACGCTCACGCACCACAACATTGTGAACAACGGCTTCTTCATCGGCGAGGGGCAACGCCTCTCCGAAAAAGACCGCGTGTGCATCCCCGTGCCTTTCTACCACTGCTTTGGCATGGTGCTGGGCAACTTGGCCTGCGTAACGCACGGCTCCTGCATGGTGATTCCGGGCGAGGTGTTCGAGCCGGAGCTGGTAATGAAAACGGCGCAGGACGAAAAGTGCACGGCGCTGTACGGCGTGCCCACCATGTTCATTGCAGAGCTGGCGCACCCCAGCTTCAGCAAGTACGACTTCTCTCTGCTGCGCACGGGCATTATGGCGGGGTCGCCCTGTCCGGTGGACACTATGGAGCAGGTTATCGCCAAGATGCACATGCGGGAGGTTACCATCTGCTACGGCATGACCGAAACCTCGCCCGTCTCCACCCAAAGCAAGTACAACGATCCGGTGGACAAGCGCACCGCCACCGTGGGCAAGGTGCACCCCCACGTGGAAATCAAAATCGTCGACCCCAAGACCGGCAAAATCGTGCCTCGCGGCGAGCGCGGCGAGCTGTGCACCCGCGGTTACTCCGTGATGCTGGGCTACTGGAACGACAGCGAGGGCACGGCTAAGGTCATCGACCGCAACGGCTGGATGCACTCCGGCGACGTGGCGGTGATGGACGACGAGGGGTACGTGGCCATCGTTGGCCGAACCAAGGATATCATCATCCGCGGCGGCGAAAACATTTCGCCCAAGGAGATTGAGGACTTCCTCATCAAGCACGAGGGTATTCAGGACGTGCAGGTTATCGGCGTGCCCAGCGAAAAGTACGGCGAGGAGGTAATGGCGTGGGTGAAGCGGCAGCCCGGCTTCGATTACGGCGAAGAGGAGCTGGCGCGCTACTGCAAGGGGCGCATTGCCACCTTCAAAACGCCAAAGTATTGGAAGTTCGTGGAGGAGTTCCCCATGACCGCCGCCGGTAAAATCCGCAAGGTAGAAATGCGCGAAATTGCCGCTAAGGAGCTGGGGCTCGAAAATGTGAAGTCGATACACACGGAGGACTAAAGATTCCCCCTGTTTGCCGGTGGGCGGGTTGGACAGGCTTTTAAGCCCGTCTAATCCGCTTAACCCGCCGCTGTTTGACCGTAAACTTCCCCGTTTGGTTTTTTGCGCAAAAATAGCGACCTTTGGCAGCATAACTTTTACCGGAAAACTATATTATGTGCGTAAACAAGCTCATCCTTGGCGACAACCTCGAAATCCTGAAAGGCATGGCGGGCGAAACGGTGGATTTAATCTACCTCGACCCTCCGTTTTTCAGCAATCGCAGCTATGAAGT
>JAIRSZ010000129.1 GCA_031255195.1 Prevotellaceae bacterium
GCAACGCTCAGCGTTTACGTCGGCGAGTGGGGTGCGCGTTCGCACGAGCTGCTCATCTACAACGCCGCCGGCAGCCTCGTGCTGCGGCAGCGCTTTAGCGGCGCGTTCGTCACGCTGCCCTTTGCCGCCCCCGCGGGCATTTACTTCCTCCGCGTGGGCAGCAAGTACGGAAAAATAGTGGTGGAGTAAAAAAAAGGTAAAAGAGTCAGCGCTTAAAGAATGAAAGTATTATACAATTTTCGGTCTGTTGGAATTTTTTGTGCGGCAGCGCTCCTGCTCCTTTGCAGCGCGCCGCCATCTGTTGGGCAGCCCCCAAACGAGCTGTCGGTGCACGGCGGAGTCGGCCTGTCTGCGCTTCGCTACAGCCTCCCTTACGGGGAGCGCAAGGCGGGTTTTGGCTACGATGCGGGGCTGGGCTACACGCGCTTTGTGGGCAGCAGCATAGGCGTGGGCACGGGGGTTAGCCTGTCGAGCTACAGCGCCACCGCGAAGCTGGACGGCGCGAGCATCATTCTCCCCAACCAGCAAGATGTATACGGTAGGAGCTACGATCTTCGCACTACGCTGCTCAGCTACCGCGAGCAGCAGCAGGCAACGTTTGTCCACATTCCCCTGATGCTGAGCTACCGGGGGTGGCGGCAAAATTTGCTCTACGCGCAGGCTGGCCTCAAGGTATCCATTCCGCTCGGCGGTCGCTACGAAAGCCGCGACGCCACCATCCACAACGAAGGCGACTACAACGACATAGAAGTTTCGATGGAAGGCCCGGACTACATGGGTTTTGGCGATTTTGACGGTCGAACCTCGAAGGGTCAGCTCAAGCTGCAGGTGGTGTACACGGCGGCTGTCGAGGCGGGAATCAGGTGGCCGCTGCCGAGCGGTTTCGCCCTCTACGCCGGCCTGTTTGTCGACTACGGCCTGAACGACGCCCTGCGCTCGCCCCGCAGCGAGAGCATGATTCGCCCCAACGTTACCGCCCCCCAAAACTTTACGACGGGCAGCGTGCTCGCCACCCGCTACACCGCCGACAACAGCGCTATCGACAAGCTTTCGCTGATGTCCGCAGGGCTGAAGGTGCGCATTGCCTTTGGCTTCCCGCGCTCTGCCGACGCTTTGCCCGCATCTCAAGAGCAGGTGGAGGGGCAGGAGCTGCAACCGCAGGAGGAAGAACCACAAGAGGAAGAAGCGCAGCAGCAACCACAACCGCAGCAGGAAGAAACGCAGCAACAGCAGCAACAGCAACAACAGCAACAGCCGCAACAGCGGCAGATACAGCAACAGCCGCAACAGCGGCAGATACAGCAACAGCCGCAACAACGACAGATACAGCAGCGACGGCAAGAGCCGCCACAACAGCCACAAGAGCAGCCACAGGAGCAGTGGTGGCAGGAGCCACAGCCGCAGCCGCAGCCACAGTCGCAGGAGCAACAGCAGGAGTGGTTGCGGAAGGAAAAAATTCGCGTCGAAACGAAGAGGGCGATTGAAAAGCCGGTGGCCGCCTACACCATTGGCCAAACAGCGCCCACGGCCGCCCAAATATCCGACATGAACAGGAAAATAGCGCTGCTAAAGAAAAATCCATCCTTCAAGGTGATTTGCATTGGTCATGCCTGCAACATTGGCAGGGTTGAAGTAAACAACCGCGTCAGCAGAGAGCGCGCCGAAAAAGCCAGAGACTACCTCGTGCGGAAGGGCATCAGCCGGAGCCGCATCAGCGTCGTGGGCATGGGCAGCCGCGATCCCGCCGTCCCCAACACCAGCGAAAGAAACCGGAGGATAAACAGAAGGGTGGAAATTTTGGTCGTAGAGGAGTAGCCGCGTGTTGTTCGGCCTTGCACCACCAACCAGCGTTGGTTTGCCGATAAAAACGGGCGTAAATGGGGCGTAAGCGCGTCGCTGCCGCTTGTCTGCCTGCCCCGCCGCGTTTGGCAGAGCTGAAAGGCGATTTTTTTACCCTTAGTTCGCATTAAGAATTGTTTTCTATCTTTGTGCGATGTAAAAAAAAATTGTGCCACAGCAAAAAAGACAGTATAAGATGACGTGGGATGAGGCCATAGCCGATTTTTTGGTATACCTGCGGCTGGAGAAGTCGCTGTCCGAGAAGACCCTTACCGCATACGGAGCGGACGTGCACAAGCTGCGCAGCTTCATGGAGGGCGAGTGCGGCGTGCAGCCGCAGCAGGTGGAGCGCGGGCATGTTGAGCAGCTCCTGTCGCACCTGTACGACGCGGGTCTTAGCGGCAGCTCGCAGGCGCGGGTGCTGAGCGGCGTGAAGGCATTCTTCAAGTATCTGCTCATTGAAGATGCCATTGCCGCCAGCCCCACCCAGCAGATAAGCGCCCCCAAGCAGAGGCGCAGCCTGCCGGATACGCTCACCGTCGACGAGGTGGAGCGCATCCTTGCGGCCGTAGACCTGAGCAAGCCTGAGGGACACCGCAACAAGGCCATCGTTGAGCTGCTGTACAGCTGCGGGCTGCGCGTGTCGGAGCTGGTCAACCTGCGCCTGTCGAGCCTTTACCTCGAGGAGGGTTTTTTGCGCATCATCGGCAAGGGCAACAAGGAGAGGCTTGTGCCCATTGGCGAGCGGGCGATAAGCGCGCTCAAGCTCTACCTTGCCGGACGCAGCGTTGGCGCAGCGCAGCGCAGCGCCGACGACATTGTCTTCCTCAACCGCCGCGGCGCAAAGATGACGGCGGTAATGGTGTTTTTGATTACGAAAGACCTTGCGGCGAAGGCGGGAACAGGCAAAACGGTAAGCCCGCACACCTTTCGGCACTCCTTTGCCACGCACCTCATAGCGGGAGGCGCCGACCTCCGCGCCGTGCAGGAAATGCTTGGGCACGAAAGCATCACCACCACCGAAATCTACACCCACCTCGACCGCGAATACCTCCGCAAGACCATCCTGCTTTACCACCCAAGGGCAAGGCGAGGGCAGAGCGGCGGGGCAAAGGACGCCGACAGGGAGGAAGACCGGATGGCAGAAAAGTGAGAAGAAGTAAAACCATTGAATATTTTAATATCTGAATACCATGTCCACAAAAGAGCAGACCTATCGGGAGGCCATTACTGAGGTTGGAAAAATACTTACGCAGCTGGAGAGCGGCGAGCTGGACGTAGACGACATGTCGAGCGCAGTGAAGCGGGCAGCCGAGCTGCTACAGCTGTGCCGCAAAAAGCTGCACGTCACTGAGGAGGAAATAAATGAGCACTTGAAAGTTGAGAGCTGAAAGCGTCCGCAGAGAAGGGGGGCAGAAGGGTAGGAGGGCGTGCGTAAAGGCGCGCTCAACGCTCAACCTCCACGTGGTAGTTAGCCAGCCGCTCAATGGGGTAGCGCAATATTTCGGGCGGCGCAAGGCCGTGCTGCTGCGCCACGTCGTTTAGCGCATCCGCAAAAAGAAAACCCACCGAGCCTACCACGCCAACCTGGTAGCCCGCGCTGTGCAGCGGCTTGACGTGGCAGCCGAAAAAGCTGTCGAGCGATTGGCGAACCAGACCTCGAACAAAATCGCTATCCCTGTTCTTCACCAAAAAACCGGAAAATCCGGCGAGGTACTCCGCCGGTGCGCTGCCGCCGTACACGGCTTGCAGCATTTGCTCGCGCGTCAGCCCCTGCTGCTCCAGCTGCATGGCGAGCGTTGCGGGGAGCTGCCCGTAGAAGTAGGCGCGCAGCAGACGCTTGCCCATGTCGGCGGCGCTGCCCTCGTCGCCCACAATGTAGCCCAGCGCGTTGGAGTGCTTCACAACGCTGTGCCCGTCGTACACGCCGCAAGAAGAGCCTGTGCCGAGCACCGCCACCACGCCTTTTTTGCATCCAAACAGCGCGCGCGCCGCCCCCAGCAGGTCGGGCAGCACCTGCACCTGCGCCTGCGCAAACAAGCTGCCGAAAGCCTCCGCCAGCGTGCGCGTGGCAGACGTTTGCGAGCAGCCCGCCCCGTAAAAAAACAGCTGCCGGAGCTGCACGCCCAGCAGCTCGCGCGGCACGCGCTCCATGACGGCTGCCGGAAGGCTGTCCTGCGGCACGTGCAGCGGGTTGATGCCCCTGCCCGCGTAGCTTATGCGCGTACCGTCGGGGAGAACAAGCCGCCAGTCGGATTTGGTAGAGCCGCTATCTGCAATGAGGAGCATGGTTAGCTGTGGGTTACAAAAAGTACATCATACATCAAATACATCAAACTTCATCCTTCCCGCTTCTTTTCGTTCGGTAGCTGGCGGACATTTCGCCCTTGCTCACCTTTAGCAGCTTCGACTTTAGCAGCTGCCTGCGTATGGGCGGCAACTTGTCTACAAACATCTGCCCCTCAAGGTGATCGTACTCGTGCTGGATGACGCGGGCGCGGATGCCGTCAAACCACTCGTCGTGCTCCGCAAAATTCTCATCGCAGTAGCGTATCCGCACGCGCGACGGGCGCTTCACGTTCTCGTGAATTTTGGGGATGCTCAGGCAACCCTCCTCGTATGTCCACTCCTCGCCGTCATTCTCCACAACGTGGGCGTTGACAAACGCCTGCCGGAAGCCTTTCCCGTCGGGGTAGTTTTTTGAAAGGCAGTCGGTGTCGACCACAAAAAGGCGGATATTTTTTCCCACTTGCGGAGCGGCCAAGCCTACGCCGTCTGCGTGGTACAGGGTTTCCCACATGTCGGCCAGCAGCTGCGCAAGGCCGGAGTAATCCGGCGAAACGTCTTCTGCCTTTTTGCGCAGAATTGGAGAGCCATACAGGTAAACAGGTAGCAACATTTTTTACGGGATTTTACAGAATTTCAATTTTTCGTGTTTTATCATGCGTGTTTTATCGTGCAAATTAATGCGTAAAGTCCGGCCTTTGCCCCCGCTTGCGTTTATATCGGTTGAAAGGCAGGATTTTCTACACATCGTGACGCGCATGTATTCGTAATGCTTTTCAGCTTTTCAAAAAGAGCTTGTGCCCCATTTTCTGCTCTTTGGTTTGCAGGTAGCGCCGGTTGTGCTCGTTGGGCTTTATGACGATGGGGACGGCCTCTACCACCTTAATGTTGTATCCCTCCAAGCCTTTTCGCTTGAGGGGGTTGTTGGACATCAGCCTCATTTTGCGCACGCCCAGGGCGTGAAGCATGCTGGCGCCCACGCCGTAGTCGCGCTCGTCGATGCCAAAGCCCATGGCGAGGTTTGCCTCCACCGTGTCGAGTCCCTCCTCCTGGAGCTTGTAGGCGTGGATTTTGTTGAACAGCCCTATTCCGCGCCCCTCCTGGCTCAGGTAGATGATAACGCCGCGCCCCTCGCGCTCCACCATGCGCATGGCCTCGTGGAGCTGCGCCCCGCAGTCGCACCGGCACGAGCCGAGGATGTCGCCTGTGGCGCACGACGAGTGCACGCGCACCAGCACCGGATCTTCCGGCTTCCACTCGCCCTTTACCAAGGCTATGTGCTCCATGCCGTTTGACTTTTGCCGGAAGGCAATGAGGTCAAAGCAGCCCCACTCGGTGGGCAGGCTCACGCGGTCGCCGCGCTCTACTATGCTGTCGGTTTTGAGCCGGTGGGCAATCAGGTCGCTGATGGAGATGATTTTCAGGTCGAACTTTTGGGCAACTTTTTCGAGCTGAGGCAGGCGAGCCATAGTGCCGTCGGGATTCATTACCTCAATGAGCACGCCGGCGGGTTGCATTCCGGCCATTCGCGCAAGGTCAACGGTAGCCTCGGTGTGCCCCGCCCGCCGCAGCACGCCCCGCTCCTTTGCCCTGAGCGGGTTGATGTGCCCCGGGCGGCCAAAGTCCTCCGGCTTTGCGTTGGGGTCGGCAAGGGCGCGGATGGTGGCGGCGCGGTCGTGCGTCGACACGCCGGTGGTGCAGCCGTGCCCCAGCAGGTCTACCGTTACCGTAAAGGGCGTTTCGTGCGTAGAGGTGTTGCGCGCCACCTGCATCTCCAGCTCCAGCTCGCGGCATCGCTCCTCCGTGATGGGAACGCAGATAACACCGCGCCCCTCGTTGAGCATAAAGTTCACCTTTTCGGGCGTAATCAGCTCCGCCGCCGCGATGAGGTCGCCCTCATTCTCGCGGTCTTCGTCATCTACCACAATCACAAACTTACCCTTGCGGATGTCTTCTACAGCTTCTTCTACGGTGTTCAGCATCTGAATTACGAATTTGGGGTTACAAACTTTTTTTTTTGGAATTGCTAACAGCGCACAAAATTAGATGAAAAACATCATCTTTCCAAGCGTGCGCGAATGAAAAAGTTTTTTACGGGCGTTTGCCTCGCAGGATTTTTTCGGTGCGGCGATGTGGCATTGCCCTTTAGCCCGGCGTAAAACTCCGCATGAAACCGGCGTTTTGGTAGGCGTTGCCGCAGCTGCGCTTTAATCTGCCACGGCGGGGTAGTACTGCACGACGAAGGTGAGCGCCACGAGCAGGAAAAAGAAAATTTCCGCGAGCCGTCGGTAGTTGCTAAGGGAAAAATAGTTGGCAATGAGCGCTCCGGCGGGCACAGCCATCAGCGGGAGCAGGTGCGTATAGTCTGAGGGTATTGCCACCATTGCCGCCAGCAGAATGAAGAACGTCCACGCAAACAGCGCGTGTATCTTCCGCACCTTGGTGCGCGAGGCCGACGTGCTGCGTGTCAGCTTGAGCATGGCGAGCGCTACCAGCAGCGTCAGGTAGGAGAGGTAAATCCACTCTACCACGTGGCCGTTCCCAAGAATCCTGTCGGACGGGGCAGAAAAGCAGGAGTGGAGTATTCGGAAGGGCGTCCACCCGTCGTTCTCTGCAAACAAGAAGACGGTGAAAGCGTAGAGGTACGGCAGCGCCGCGCCGCTCAGGGCAATGATCCAGTCGCGCCACTCCGTTGGCGTGCGCAGCAGCACCAGAGATATTGGCAGGAGCAGCAGGAGCATCACCGCCGACGCTGAAAACAGCGAGGCCAGCGAAAAAAACACCGCCGCCAGAAAGATGGAGGCAAATATGCGTCGGTTGAGGCACACGTTGAGCAGGTGGGACAGCCCCGCTATGAAGCACAGCCCGGCAATGTACGACCCGTTCATGCACTTCTGCATGGGGAACGCCGAGCAGATGAGCACGAATATAAACGGCGGGAAAAATAGCTGCTCAGACACAAAAAAGTGCTTCCCGTTCAGGCGGATAATCATGCCGGCCAGCAGGTACATGAGCAGGAAGGCGATAACGGTGAAGAGCAGCGGGTTTAGCGCCACCAGCTCCATGAGGTATCGCTCAAGCGGCATCATGGGGCTATCGCCTTTGACCGGCATGGGGTTTATAAAGTACGGCGTCCACAGCGAAAGCGCTATGAGCAGGCTAATGAAGATGGACGAGGCCGAATTTTTCTTAAAAATGCCAAGCATTGCGTGTGTTGTATTGGTTGTAAGCAAATTGCGCATACTCTCGCATACTCTCGCGGGTTTACCGGCAGAGCTGGCAGAGTGTTCGGTTTAGCTACAGCATGTTGTTCAGCATCCTTTTTATCACCGTTTGTGCGCTCACCACGCGGTTGGCGGCTTCGGGGATGACGAGGCTCTGCGGGCTTTCTATCACGTCGTCGGTTACAATCATGTTGCGGCGCACCGGCAGGCAGTGCATAAAGAAGGCGTTGTTGGTGAGCGCCATCTTTTCGGCGTCCACCGTCCAGCTCCTGTCCTTGCTGAGGATTTTGCCGTAGCTGTCGCCGGCGTAAGCTGCCCAATTTTTTGCGTAGATGAAGTCGGCGTTGGCAAAAGCCTTTCGCTGGTCGTACTCCACCCGGGCTTTCCCAACAAAGGCGGGGTCGAGCTCGTAGCCTTCGGGGTGGGTGATGACCAGATCGTAGCCTGCGGCGTTCATCCACTCGGCAAAGGAGTTTGGCACGGCCTGCGGGAGCGCGCGGGGGTGCGGCGCCCACGTGAGCACCACCTTGGGGCGCGCGGTTTTTTTGTGCTCCTCAATGGTTATCAGGTCGGCAAAGCTTTGCAGCGGGTGGCGGGTGGCAGCCTCCATGCTGACCACCGGCTTGCCGGAGTATTTTATAAATTGGTTCAGCAGCGTCTCCTGGTAGTCTGCCGCCTTGTCCTCGAATCGGGCAAACGAGCGCACGCCGATGATGTCGCAGTAGCAGCCCATGACCGGTATGGCCTCGAGGAGATGCTCCGGCTTGTCGCCGTCCATGATCACGCCGCGCTCCGTTTCGAGCTTCCACGCACCCTGGTTTACGTCGAGCACAATGGCGTTCATCCCCAGGTTTAGCGCCGCCTTCTGGGTGCTCAGGCGCGTGCGCAGGCTCGAGTCGAAAAAGATGAGCAGCATGGTTTTGTTTTTGCCCAGCGCGTCCCACCTGTAGGGCGTTTTTTTTACTTCAAAAGCTTCTTTAACAGCAACTTCAAGGTCGCCAATGTCTGCTACGCAGGTAAAATGTTTCATAATTATTGTCAGATGTTGGGTAGATAACGCTGCAAAGGTAAACTTTTTTTATGTACTTTTGCCACGCAATTTGGTTTAATTTACAAAATAGAAAGCCTACCGCATTGAACGTAAAAATTAGCATCGCCAGCGCCCAGCACGCCGTGTACGCCGCCCGCATTTGCGAGCTCATCAACGAGTCGGCCAAGCAGCGGGGAACGGGTATTGCCTCGCGCACGCCGGAGTACGTTGCGCAAAAAATCCGCGATGGCAAGGCCGTTATTGCCGTTGACGCTGATGCGGGCGAGGTTGTAGGTTTTAGCTACATCGAAACATGGGGGCACGGCAAGTTTGTTGCCAACTCTGGACTTATCGTCAGCCCCGACTACCGGCACATGGGGCTGGCGTATAAAATCAAAAAGAAGATTTTTGTCCTCAGCCGGCAGCGGTTTCCGCAGGCGCGCATCTTTGGCATCACCACCGGCCTTGCGGTGATGAAGATGAATTCGGCGCTGGGGTACGTTCCGGTAACTTTTTCGGAGCTCACCGACGACGAGGAGTTTTGGAGCGGATGCAAGGGCTGCCGCAACTACGACATCTTAGAGCGCAACAGCTACCGCATGTGCCTTTGCATCGGGATGCTCTACGACCCCCGAAAGCACCAGAGCCTTTACCAGCGCTTCGTTGACTTTGTCCGCCGCAACAACCTGCGCGCCCAAAGGCTTCGCTTCCGCTGGTGGATGAGGAAAAAAAGGCTAAAGATGAAGATCAAGTAAAGGCAGGCGCTGCCTCTAAGCAGATTTGCATGAATTTGAAATACAACATTTGAATACCCTTCAACTCAACGGGCAATGCCATCGGGATTGCCCTGCGGGAAGGATAGAAATTGCTTTATAACCTTTATAAAAAACAGTTGCTAAATTATGGAAAAAGTTTTAGTTGCCTTTAGCGGAGGGCTTGACACCTCGTTTTGCGTGAAGTACCTGAAAGAGGTGAAAAAAATGGAGGTGCACACCGCCCTCGTCAACACGGGCGGTTTCAGCGAGGGCGAGCTTGGCGACATTGCCAAAAAATCTGCCGACTTGGGCAGCGCAAGCCACGCAAACATCGACGTTACGCAGGAGTACTTCGACAAGTGCATTCGCTACATGATTTACGGCAACATCCTCAAAAACGGCACTTACCCGCTGTCGGTGAGCTCCGAGCGGGCGTTTCAGGCTATCGCCATTGTGGAGTACGCCAAGAAAATAGGAGCAAAGCACATTGCGCACGGCAGCACCGGCGCGGGCAACGACCAGGTGCGCTTTGACCTCATTTTTCAGGTCATCGCGCCAGAGATAGGCGTCATAACTCCCATTCGCGACCTCGCCATTTCACGGCAGGAGGAAATAGAGCTCCTCAAAAAGTACGGCTACGACTTTCCGTGGACAAAGGCCAAGTACTCCATCAACCAGGGGCTTTGGGGCACGAGCGTGGGCGGCGTGGAAACGCTCAGGTCAGACGGCGAGCTGCCCGAAGAAGCGTACCCCACGCAGGCCACCAGGAGCGGCAGCGAAAAGGTGCACGTTGAGTTTGAAAAAGGGCTGCCCGTGGCGCTCAACGGGAAAAAAATACCTGCGGTGGAGCTCATCCGCGAGCTGCGGAGCCTTGCCGCCCCCTACGGCATTGGCCGCGATACGCACGTGGGCGACACCATCATCGGCATCAAGGGGCGCGTGGGCTTCGAGGCCGCCGCGCCGCTCATCCTCATCAAGGCGCACCACCTGCTCGAAAAGCACGTGCTCACCAAGTGGCAGCTCTACTGGAAGGAGCAGCTGGCCGGATGGTACGGCATGTTGCTGCACGAGGCGCAGTACCTCGACCCGGTGATGCGCGACATCGAAAAATTTCTCGAATCAACGCAGCAGAACGTGAGCGGCAGCGTGGAGGTAAAGCTGCAACCCTACCACTTCTCCGTTGTGGGGTGCAAAAGCCCCCACGACCTGATGAGCAGCAAGTACGGCGAGTACGGCGAAATCAACAGGGCGTTTACCGGCAGCGACGTGAAGGGGTTTACCAGCATTCTCGGCCTGCAAATGAAAATATATGGCGGCGTAAACGGCGAGAAAAGCTTAGGAGCGTAGCAAAATGCAAAAAGATACGGCAAATATCACCATCGGCATTGTTGGCGGGGCAGGGTACACCGCGGGGGAGCTGCTGCGCATCCTTGCGGGGCATCCGCAGGCGGAAGTGAAGTTTGTGTACAGCACCTCCAGCGCGGGCAGCCCTGTGAGCGCGGTGCACGGCGACCTGCTGGGCGAAACAGACCTGCGCTTTACCGACACGCTGACCGACGTTGACGTGCTCTTCCTGTGCCTTGGGCATGGCCTGTCGGCCGATTTTTTGCAGAAAAACAGCGTAGCGAGCCGCACTAAGGTTATCGACCTCGGCAACGATTTCAGGGTGACCCCAACGTCGTGCGGTGCGCGAAGCTTCACGTATGGGCTGCCGGAAGTCTTTCGCGGGCAGATTCGCGCCGCCGACAACGTTGCCAACCCGGGCTGCTTTGCCACCGCCATTCAGCTGGCGCTGCTCCCGCTTGCGCAAGGCAGGCTGCTGCAAAGCGAGGTGCACGTAACCGCCATCACCGGAAGCACCGGCGCGGGGCGTTCGCTGAGCGAAAGCGGGCACTTCAGCTATCGGAGCGGCAATCTTGCCATCTACAAGCCCTTCGTGCACCAGCACCTGGGCGAAATTGAGAAAACGTTGACGGCAGCGCAGGGCGGCAGCATCCCCCCCATCAGCCTCATCCCCGTGCGCGGCTGCTTTACGCGCGGCATCTTTGCCACGCTCTACACCGAGTGCAGCCTCTCTGCTGAGGAGGCCGAACGTTTGTACGAAACATTCTACAAAGATCACCCCTTTACCTTTGTGCTGAATCGGGAGGTTTCATTGAAGGAGGTGATTAACACCAATAAATGCTTTTTGCGGGTGCAAAAAATTGGCAAAAAGCTGCTGGTAACCTCCGCCATCGACAACCTCGTAAAGGGCGCGTCGGGACAGGCCGTGCAGAACATGAACCTCATGTGCGGGCTTGACGAAACGGCGGGGCTGCGGCTAAAGCCAAGCGGGTTTTGAAATCAGGTAAATGCGTCAATTAGTATTTTATAGCAAAATTTCTCATAAACTAAGAGTTTATCGGATAGAAAAAGTATACTTTTGCGCATTGATTAAATTTGTAACATTATGGCATTTGTCTTTTATTGCGCTGTATCATCTTTTGTTGTTGCCTTTTTGCTGTTGCCAATGCTCATTAAAGTGCTCACCAAGCAGCACTTGCTGGACATCGGAGGACGTCGAAAAATACACAAAGGTTTTATCCCCTCCATGGGGGGGATAGCCATTTTTATAGGGTTTCTGTTCTCTATAGGCGTGTGGGTACCGCTAAGCGACTTGGCCTACTACCGTTACTTCTGCGCAGCTATGGTGCTCATCGTCTTCACCGGCCTGCGCGACGACTTCCTCCCCATAAGCCCGCGGGTGAAGCTGATGATGCAGCTGCTTGCGGCCACCATGGTGGTGTGGGGCGAGGGGAGCATGGGTATTCGCATCACCTCGCTGTGCGGATTTCTGGGTATCTACGAGCTGCCTCTTGCCGCCAGCTACGCGCTCAGCATCCTGGTGGTGGTGGCCATCACCAACGCCTTCAACCTCATCGACGGCCTCGACGGGCTGGCCGGCCTGATTGGGCTGGTAGCCTTCACCTTCTTAGCCGATTGGTTTTTGATGGTGCGCGACGGGCAGAGCCACACGTGGACCATGGGATTGCTGCTGGTTGCGCTCATTGGCGGAATAGTGGCCTTCCTGTGCTACAATTGGCATCCCGCCTCCATCTTCATGGGCGATACGGGGTCGCTCCTGCTGGGGTTTGCCCTCTCAATATCCATCATCAAGTTTCTGCAAATCTCCAGCAATCCGGCCTTTGTGAGCGACTACACCTTTAGAGCTCCGCTAAGCATGAGCATGGCCTTTGTCGTCGTTCCGCTGTTCGACACGGGGCGCATCTTCCTGCTGCGCCTGAGCCAGGGACGCTCGCCGTTTTTGCCCGACAAGCTGCACACTCACCACCTGCTGCTGCGCGTGGGACTTTCGCACTCGCAGGTTTCGCTGGTTATGGGCACGCTGCACTTGCTGCTGATGGGGCTTATCTTCGTGTTCTCACAGAAAATGTCCGACAACTTTCTTATCCCCAGCCTTGTAATTATTTGCGTGGGGATGCACTTTTTGCTCGACTACGCCGTCAACGTTATTCTTTACCGGCGTCGCAGCAAGGTGAAGAAGGATGGCGTGACAGCGGTAGCCGAGTAGGGAAGATTGACCTTCCGCTCCCCCTTCGTAGCCGCCCTGCTCCAGATACGACTTTCCAATACGTTATCATCAAATTGAATATCATTGAGTTGTATTTTTTAACGGAGAATTAAACTAAAAACTTAGTTCACCAACTAAATATTTAGTTATATTTGCAGCGTAAAAAAATACCACATTCTCATGAAGGAGTTAACAAAAGCCGAAAGCGAAATCATGCACATCCTGTGGAAAAAGGAGCGTGCATTTGTGCAGGACATTATTGACGACATGCCCTGCCCCAAGCCTGCCTACAACACCGTATCCACCATTGTGCGCATCCTGGAGCAGAAGGGCATGGTGGGACACCAATCCTACGGACGCTCGCACTGCTACTTTCCGCTGGTGGAAAAAGAAAAGTACGCGCGGGGATTTATGCAAAAGGTGATGAGCAGCTACTTTGGCAACTCGCTGCCGAAAATGGTGTCGTTCTTTGCGCAGCAGGAAAACCTGTCGGTGGGCGAAATGGAGGAAATCCGGCAGCTTATGGAGGAGGAGCTGAGGAGAAGACAGGATAATGGCAACAGCCGCAAAAATTGAAGAAAATGGGCACGCTAACCTACCTTTTTGAATCGGGCGTTTGCGCCGCTGCCCTGTGGGTGGCCTACTACTGCCTGCTACGCCGGGGGACGAGCTTTACGGTCAACCGCTTTTTCCTGCTGCTGGCCATGCCAACCAGCGCTATCATACCGCTGCTGCGCCTGCCGCTGCTGCCCGCCGTTGCGCCTGCTGCCGCTGTGCGTGCTGTCACCGCTGTGCCTGTGGCCACCTTCTCTGCGGAGGCTGCGGCGGAAGCAGGCGTAGCGGCAGGAGCAACGGCGGGCGCAGGCCTGCCGGTTGCGCTCCTGCTGACGCTGTACGTTGTTGGGGCGACCTGCTGCGCGGCTTGCGCGGCAAGGCGGCTCTACTCTGCCTGCCGACTTGCCTCCGCCGGTTATCCCGCAGACGCGGAGAGCGGCTACGCCTTTACCTTTTTCAGAAAAATATACGTCAACCGGAACGCTGTTTCCGCTGCCGACTACGAAAAAATCATGCTGCACGAGCAGGCTCACGCGCGGCAGCTGCACAGCCTCGACCTGGCGCTTGCCGAGCTGTTTGCCGCGTTGCAGTGGTTTAACCCGCTTGCGTGGCAGTTCAAAAAATCGCTCGTTGAGGTGCACGAGTACATCGCCGACGCCTGCGCCATTGCCCACGGCGCGGACGCCGCCGGATACATGCATCTTCTATATTGCCAAACCGTGGGCGTACATCCAGAGTACGTTAGCGGCTTTAACCATTCACTCACAAAAAAAAGATTATCTATGATGACAAAAAACAAAAGGAGCAAGCTGCCTGCGCTCAGGCTGCTTGCCGTAGCGCCCGTGGTGGCGCTGTTGGTGGCGCAGTTTGGCTGCGCGCGGAAGCAAGATGCTGCCATGCAAAATGAAAAAGAGGCTGTGGTGCTCTCCTCAGCCGATTTTCTCAACATGTTTTCCGGCGACACGGTTGTCGTTTCCCTGAAAAGGGGCGGAAAGATGCTGACAATGACCCTGACAGGCTCGAAAAACCCTGTAGAGATGCTGCTCAAGGAAGCCGGATTCGTCATGGATTCCATTGACCTCATCCGGCTTCTTGATGAGCCTGTTCCGCTTAAATCCGATGGGGTGGTACATTCTTCTTCCGACACGCTGTTGGAAGAAAGTAACATGCCCGACAAAAAGGTTATTATTACCATGAAAACGGGAGATGTAGTAGAGTTTTTTGCAGATTCCGAAACGCCGCTAAAAGAAACCTGCAAAAAGGTTGTTATTACCAGAAAATCGGGAGAGGTGCTTACCATAATCGGCAAAAATGTGACCTCCATGGTTGAGACGCTCAGGAAAGCAAACCTCAACGAAGACGAGATACACTCCATAGAGGTTTTTAAGGACAACGGCGCGGCTTCGGACAGCAAGTAGCGCCCTCGTGCTACTTACTTTCGCAATGCAACGCCCGTTTTTGATACTTTCTCCACCCTCTTTTTCGCGCCGCCGTCATTCCGCAGCGCAGCGCGCGAGGTACGAGCAAGCGCAGCGGAGGAACCCCAGACTGTAGCTGGTGACGCACGAGCACGTCGCTTGCCTGAGCTGTGATTTTTTTGATTTTGGCGATTTACGGTGATTGCTGACGCGCTATACTTTTCGTTTTTTTCCCCTTATTCCATGCGCGCTGCTGTTGTTTCGCCCACAGCGTCGTTGCGGGTAGGGGCTGAGGTTTCGACGCTGCGCTTGCTCGTGCCTCGCGCGCTGCGCTGCGGAATGACGGGGGTGGGGGCGCATGTGAAGGAGAAGGGAGGGATGTAGTGG
>JAIRSZ010000155.1 GCA_031255195.1 Prevotellaceae bacterium
AGCGAGCGAGGCACGAGCGAGCGGAGCGGAGGAACCTCAACCCCTACCCGCGACGACGTGCGGGGCAAAACACCGGCAGCGCGCGTGGAATAAGGGAAATGGAAAAGTGCACCGCGTCAGCAATCACCGTAAATCACCAAAATCAAATAACACACAGCTCAGACGAAACGCCCGCGCCAGCTACAGGCTGAGGTTCCTCCGCTCCGCTCGCTCGTGCCTCGCGCGCTCCGCTACGGAATGACGGCGGGCGGGGCGCGGGAGGGGGGGGAGGAAAGGTATATGAGCGTCCACGCGCTTGTTGTCAGCAGCTACGGGTTGAGGTTCCTCCGCTTCGCTACGGAATGACGGCGACGACGACGGCGGCGCGCGAGGGGGGGGAGGAAAGGTACAGGCAGAGTGGTGCGCCGGCAATCACAAAAATCAAACGTAAAAGTAAATTCTGCTCGGTTTTTGCTACGAAAGCAAAGCCAAAAACCATTGTTGATTTTTTTGGCTGGGCAAGGTGTGATTTTTTTTGTACTTTTGTTCAACTTTTTCTCGGTAAAAATTCTGCAATACACGCTCACTACTATGTTTGTTCATCTTCACGTTCACACGGAGTATTCCATACTCGATGGCGCTTCAAAAATAAAAAACCTTGTCGAAAAGGCTATTGCCGACGGCATGAAGGCTGTAGCCATAACCGACCACGGCAACATGTACGGCGTGAAGGAGTTTTTTGACTGCATCGCCAAAAAAAACAGCGGCTTCACCAAGGCCATCAGCAGCCTCCGGGTGCAAATAGAGAAGGCGGAAGAAAACGGCGAAGACGCCTCCGCGCTTCGGCAGCAGCTGCGCGAGGAGGAGGCAAAGCGCCTCAAACCCATCATTGGGTGCGAGGTGTACGTGGCGACGGATAGCCGCTTCAGCCGAAAGGGTAAGGACGACCTCAGCGGCGACCACCTCATTCTGCTGGCAAAAAACCAAACCGGCTACCACAACCTGATGAAGCTCGTGTCGCTGGGATTCTTAGAGGGTTTCTACGGCAAGCCGCGCATCGACAAGGAAATTCTGGAAAAGTACCACGAGGGGCTTATCGTTTCGTCGGCCTGCCTGGGCGGAGAAATCCCGCAGCTCATCATGAAAAACGATTTGGCCGGCGCAGAAAAAAGCATCCTGTGGTTTAAGCAGCTGTTTGGCGACGACTACTACCTGGAGCTGCAACGCCACAAGGCCACCGACCCCACGGCCGAGCAGCAAACCTACCAGCGGCAGCAGCTCGTCAACGAGCGGCTGGTGGAGCTGGGGCAAAAGCTGGGCGTGAAGCTCATCGCCACCAACGACGTGCACTTCGTCAACGAAGACGAGGCGCAGGCGCACGACCGCCTGCTGTGCATCAGCACCGCCGCCGACGTGAACGACCCCGCGCGAATGAGGTACACACGGCAGGAGTGGTTTAAAACTACCGCCGAGATGGAGGCGCTTTTTGCCGACATCCCGGAGGCAACGGCCAACACGCTCGAGGTGGCCGACAAGGTTGAGTTCTACGACGTTAACCGCAAGGCCATCATGCCCAAGTTTCCCCTGCCGGAAGGCTTTGAAAACGACGGCGACTACCTCCGCCACATCACCTACAACGGCGTGGCCAAGGGCAACGTGCCGGGCGCAAAAGGGCGCTACCCGCAAATGACGCAGGAGATAAAAGACCGCATAGACTTTGAGCTGGACACGATGATCAGCATGGGCTTTCCGGGCTACTTCCTCATTGTGCAGGATTTCATTGCGGCAGCCCGCGAGATGGGCGTGTGGGTTGGCCCGGGGCGCGGCTCGGCGGCTGGCTCGGTGGTGGCCTACTGCCTGCGCATTACCGACATCGACCCCCTCAAGTACGACCTGCTGTTTGAGCGATTCCTCAACCCCGACCGAATCTCCATGCCCGACATCGACATTGACTTTGACGACAACGGCCGCGACAAAGTTTTGCAGTACGTTACCGACAAGTACGGCAAGGAGCGGGTGGCGCAAATTGTAACCTTCGGCACGATGGCGGCCAAGTCTGCCATCAAAGACGTGGCGCGCGTGCAGAAGCTGCCGCTACAGGAGAGCAACCGCCTGTCGGCGCTCATCGACCAGCTGCCGCGCAACGAATCTTCGGTCAAAAACGCCGTGATGAACATTCCTGAGATGAAGGCCGCCGCAGAGTCCAGCAACCCCCTGATGAGCGACACCATCAAGTTTGCGCAAATCCTCGAGGGAACGGTGCGCAACGTAGGCGTGCACGCATGTGGCGTTATCATCGGCGCAGACGACCTCACCAACTTTGTCCCCATCAGCACGGCCGAGGATAAGGACAACGCCAGAGACCGGGACTCTAAGGAAAAAAAGCGAATCGCCGTAACGCAGTACGAGGGCACTAAGGTGGAGGACGTGGGGCTGATAAAGATGGACTTTTTGGGGCTGAGAACCCTCTCCATCCTCAAGGAGACGGTTGCCAACATCAAGCAGAGCCGGGGCGTTGACGTGGACATCGACAACATCCCGATAGACGACAAGGCCACCTACGACCTCTACAGCCGCGGCGACACCATTGGCACGTTCCAGTTTGAAAGCGACGGTATGCGCAAGCATCTGCGGAGCTTGCAGCCAACGAAGTTTGAAGACCTCATCGCCATGAACGCCCTGTACCGCCCGGGGCCAATGGGCTACATCCCCGACTTTATCGACCGCAAGCAGGGGCGCAAAAAAATAGCCTACGACATCCCCGACATGGAGGAGTACCTGAGCGAAACCTACGGTATCACCGTCTACCAGGAGCAGGTCATGCTGCTGTCGCGCAAGCTGGCGGGCTTTACCCGCGGGCAGAGCGACGAGCTGCGCAAGGCCATGGGGAAAAAAATCAGGGAAAAGCTGGACGCGCTACAGCCAAAATTTTTCGACGGATGCAAGGCCAACGGGCACAGCGATACGGTGGTGCGCAAAATCTGGGACGATTGGACGTCGTTTGCCGAGTACGCATTCAACAAGTCGCACGCCACCTGCTACTCGTGGGTGTCCTACCAAACCGCCTACCTCAAGGCCAACTACCCCTCGGAGTACATGGCCGCGCTGCTCAGCTGCAACCTCTCCAACATCGAGGAGGTGTCGAAGTTCATGGACGAGTGCCGCCGCATGAACATAGCGGTGCTTAGCCCCGACGTGAACGAGAGCCTGTTTGGTTTCACCGTAAACAAGGACGGCAACATCCGCTTTGGGCTGGGCGCCATAAAGGGCGTGGGCGGAGCCGCCTCCCTCAACATCATCGAGGAGCGGAAGGCGCACGGTGCATTCAAGGATATTTACGACTTTGTGGAGCGCGTCAACCTGCAATCGTGCAACAAGAAAACGCTCGAATCGCTCGCCGGATCGGGGGCGCTGGACAACCTCGGCGTAGACCGACAGGCCTACCTCACCACCTCCGAGAACGGCGACAGCGCCACCTTCATCGACGCGCTCCTGCGCTTTGGCGTTCTGCTGCAACAGAGCAAAAACTCCCAGCAGCAGTCGCTGTTTGGCGGCAGCGGAGGCGGCAGCGACGTGGTGCAAAAGCCCAAGCTACCGGTGGCTGCCAACGACGTAAGCAGGCTGGCAATCCTCAACCGCGAGCGCGAGCTCATCGGCATATACCTCTCCTCGCACCCGCTCGACGAGTTCAAAACGGTGATGCAGCAGATGACCAACAGCGAAATGTCCGACTTTGCCAGCATCAGCCAGCTCTACGGAAAAAGCCTGACGTGCGCCGGGCTGGTGACCAAGGCCGCCGAGTTCATTTCAAAGAAGGGCAACCCCTACGGCAGGGTTACCATAGAGGATTTTTCAGGAACGCACGAGTTTACCATATTCGGCAACGACTACGTGACCTTCAAGAAATTTTTTGTGGAGGGATATCCGCTGTGGCTTCACGCCACCGTGCAGGAGCGGCAGCAGTACGGAAACGCTCAATTCAAAAGCGGCGACGGCACTTCGCGGGAGCTGGAGCTGAAAATCACCAGGGTGGAGCTGCTGAGTGCTATCATGGAAAACGGTATTAAAAAGATTGCGGCCAACATCGACGTCAACCAGGTTACGGAAATGTTCATTGCCGAGCTTGTCGACAAGGTAATGGCAGCGCCCAAGGGCAAGGCAAAGTTCTACCTGAAGGTGTTCGACACCCGGCACGGCGTTAACGTAGAGCTTTTTTCGCGCAAGTACTTGGTAACATTCACTAAGGAGCTGGAGCGCTTTTTCACCGAGCACAACATCAGCTTCACAATATCGTAGGCGTCGGACGGGAGAGGCATGTATGCAAGATTCAAAGATTCCGTGTGCCTCTGAAAATTTAAGGGCGCAGCCCTGCGCAAAAGGAAAATGTATTTGCATTTTTGGCAAAAAGATATTACCTTTGCAGCCGTTTTTTATGGTTAATGAAAAAAGTTAGAGAGAAAAAAGTACGGAGAGGTGGGTGAGTGGCTTAAACCAACAGTTTGCTAAACTGTCGTACTGAGCAATTGGTACCGGGGGTTCGAATCCCCCCCTCTCCGCAAATAACGCAGACACCCAGCGTTTCATCAGTGAAGAACCTCCCAAAAAACCCATTTTGGTGATTTTTGTTTGTCCCCTATCTATGAAAAAAGCATAGCCGCAGAAGTACTGAAAGCAGGGGGGACTTTCCCAGTCTAACGGTATTTTTTCCTGACTTTGACACTTTTTTCGGTAGTAATTTATAACACGCTGAAAAAACATAAAGATACAAAATTATGAATGCTGGTTTGGGTGTCCCGGTGTCAAAGTCAGAAAATATTTACGGCTTACTGGCACAAAAGAAGCGGATAATCGAAGATAAGTTTGAACTATCCTCGATTATCTGCTTCCTCCATCAAAAAAACTGTGGCCGGATTTTCTAAAGATCCAAAACCTCCAGCCTTCCTGTTAGCCGGAGATCCTTTGACGAAGCGCCAACGCTGACGGTGAAAAATCCCGGCTCAACGACAAATTCGTTGTGGCTGTTCCAGAGGCCTAAGTCTTGAGGCGTGAGCGTAAAGCGCAGCTCTTTTGTTTCGCCCGACTTCAGGTGTACGCGCTCGAAGCCGCGAAGTACCTGCGTGTAGGTGGTGACGCTGCTTACCTCGTCGTTCAGGTAGAGCTGCAC
>JAIRSZ010000124.1 GCA_031255195.1 Prevotellaceae bacterium
TATCGTTTCGTCTTCCATCGTTTTCAGGATTTCGAGGTTGTCGCCGAGAATTAGCCTGTTTACCATAGTGTATTACATATAAAACAAGTGCAAAAGTAGTGTTTTTTTGCAAACCTGCACAGCAAAAAATGTACTTCGCAAGCAGCAATTACCACGCCTGCGCAGGTTTTTGAGAGTTAAGTGTTTTGTAAGTTTGTCATTTTCAGAGAATAAATATCCCATTGCAAATTTTGAAGTAAAAAAGTTGCTGCCAAGATTCAAAAAAATCAAATATTATTGTTGATAATCAAATGATTGTCGTTGAAAATAGTTGAGTTTATTTATCGCTTTGCGCTTAAATTGATACAACCTAATACTTTTCTTTCCCCATTTTTCTCTGTAAGGGCGGGCAACGGCTCATTGACGGCTAACCCGCCCGGAGGAGCTTTTCTCCAAGAGCTTTTGCAGCGCGTACATTTCGTCCCGATGCGAGGCGGCGGCAACAAAGTCGAGGACTTTTGCGGCAGCCTCCATAGCGTTCTTTTCGCGCTCTACGGCCTTTCTCAGCTCGGGCACGCTCATGTACTGTAGCACGGGGTCGGCGGCAGCGCTCACCTCCGTCGGCTCGGCGTAGTAGGTTTCGGCAGGCTTAATCTCTTCGCCCGAAAGGATGGCGCGGTTGCTCTTGATAACCTGCGAGGGCGTGATGTTGTTTTTTTCGTTGTAGGCCAGCTGCTTTTCCCGCCGTCGGTTGGTTTCGCTGATGGTTTGCTGCATGGAGTGCGTTATCTTGTCGGCGTACATGATGACCAGCCCGTTCACGTTTCGCGCCGCGCGCCCTGCCGTTTGCGTAAGCGAGCGGGCGTTGCGCAGGAATCCCTCCTTGTCGGCGTCGAGGATGGCCACCAGCGACACCTCGGGCAGGTCTAACCCTTCGCGCAGCAGGTTGACCCCCACCAGCACGTCGAACATTCCCTTGCGCAGGTTTTCCATAATCTGCACGCGCTCCAGCGTGTCCACGTCGGAGTGGATGTAGCGGCAGCGAATTTGCGCCTTCTCTAAAAACTTGGTCAGCTCCTCCGCCATGCGCTTGGTGAGCGTGGTGACCAGCACGCGCTCGTCCTTCTCCGCGCGAACTAAAATTTCCTCTATCAGGTTGTCCACCTGGTTGTAGCTTGGGCGCACCTCTATGACGGGGTCGAGCAGACCTGTGGGACGTATGAACTGCTCGATGACAACGCCGTTGCTCTTCTTCAGCTCGTAGTCGGCGGGCGTGGCGCTGATGAAGACCGACTGCGGAATGAGCGCCTCAAACTCCTCGAACTTGAGGGGGCGGTTGTCGATGGCCGAGGGAAGTCGAAATCCGTACTCCACCAGGTTTTGCTTGCGGGAGTGGTCGCCGCCGTACATGGCGTGCACCTGCGGCATGGTTACGTGGCTTTCGTCGACCATGAGCAGGAAGTCTCTTGGGAAGTAGTCGATGAGGCAGAACGGGCGCGATCCGGCGCGGCGACCGTCGAAGTAGCGAGAGTAGTTCTCTATGCCGGAACAGTAGCCCAGCTCCCGCATCATCTCCATGTCGTACTCCACGCGCTGTTTTAGCCGCTTTGCCTCCACAGACTTCCCGATAGACTCGAAAAAGTCGCACTGCTTCACCATGTCTTCCTGAATGTTGTTGATGGCGGCGTAGAGGCGCTCCTTGGTGGTGACAAAAAGGTTGGCGGGGTACACCCGCGCCTCGTCGAGGCGCTCAATCAGCCCCCCGTTGACTGGCTCAAACATTTCGATTTTCTCCACCTCGTTGCCGAAGAAAACAAAGCGGTAGGCAAAGTCGCCGTGTGCGGCGTTCACGTCCACCGTATCGCCCTTAACGCGAAAAGTGCCGCGCTTAAACTCCAGCTCGTTGCGCGAGTAGAGGCTGTCCACGAGCGAGTAGAGCAGCTTCTGCCGGCTCAGCTTTTGCCCCACCGCCACGGAGATGGTGTTGCTGTGAAAATCCTCCGGGTTGCCGATACCGTAGAGGCACGACACGCTCGAGACCACCACCACATCGCGCCGCCCCGACAGGAGCGAAGAGATGGCGCTCAGGCGCAGCTTTTCGATTTCGTCGTTTATGGCGAGGTCTTTCTCTATGTACGTGTCGGTGGTGGGAAGGTAGGCTTCGGGCTGGTAGTAGTCGTAGTACGACACGAAGTACTCCACGGCGTTGTTGGGGAAAAATCCCTTAAACTCGCCGTAGAGCTGCGCCGCCAGCGTTTTGTTGTGGCTCAGCACCAGCGTTGGCCGTTGGAGCTGCGCAATCACGTTGGCTATGGTGAACGTTTTGCCCGAACCCGTCACCCCCAGCAGCGTGTTGTGGGGCGTGCCGCTGCGCAGCGCCTCCACCAGCTCCGCAATGGCTGCGGGCTGGTCGCCGGTGGGCTTGTATTCGGAGGTTAATTCAAAATTCAAGGGAAAAAGCAGTTTAAGTGAACATCGGCCGCTACAGCGCGATGGGCATGGTTGGACTATCCTGCGCGACGGCAGCCGAATGTTCAGCCACCCGCCGACCTCCACCTGACGCAGCAAGAACGCTCCGGTCAGCCGAAGCCCGGCCACCAAGCAGCTCATCTCTAACGGTATTGCTCATAAATCTATTCATTTTTGCTTTTAAGCAGAGGCGAAACGCGCTGCCGTGCACCTCTTGCGCAGCAGCAGGCTTGCGAAGGTACAAAATATTTTTTCAACTGCAATAGCGCTTGTGCTTTCCCTGCGCCTGTCCTGTCCTGACATAGGTTGACATAAAAAAAGGAGAAGGCATGACATGAAATAAGCAGCAAAACTACCGGTACAGTATTTGCTTTAAGTAGGAGGTGGTAAAGGGGGTGAGCTAGAGAGCGAGCCTGACAGCCGTTAGCCGGAAGTACGGGATTAGAGGCAGCACAACGGTAAAGAGGTGGGTTTTACGCTACGGCGATCATTCGAAGCGCTGTACACTACCCGCCGTCCGTACAGCGCATTAGGATATAAGATGCCGGAGAAGGTACACCATACGGCGACTTGAAAATAATTACCCAAGAAACAAACAAAAAAAATGAACAAAAAAGACCAATTAAATTATTACTAACCTGTCAACTTTTTTCAGGATGTGATACTTTCATTACCCGTAGTTCGATTCCGCCTACATAGTTTTGGTCGCGGTCAACGTGGGTTTTTTATTTATCAAGCCGTTGTGCCGCTGCCTGCCGCGACTGCCGCGTTTTTGCCTTGGGTACATCGCCGCTGTAGGTAAAGTTTTCCGGCTCTACCAGCGTCTTGCCCTGCGGTAGCAAAAACGCGAGGTGGGTAATGGGGTAGCCTTCGGCAAGGAAAATCTTCTCGTAGGCCGTTTTTAT
>JAIRSZ010000040.1 GCA_031255195.1 Prevotellaceae bacterium
TCAGATAGCTACATGCTGCAACTCATACAATTTCACCGATATGGAAATTATACAAAGTTTAGATTACGCTAATTGCGTAGGAAGCATATAATTCTTTGGTAAACCTTTTTGGGGGTATGGGCAAAAAGAATTTCGCTCGGCAAATTTTAGAAGCTGAGAGTAGGGAAATTGTCCGGTGCACGTCAAGTCTCAATTATATTTGTCACCTTTTTCACGGCCTTTTTTACCAGCGCTTCGGGGTCTATTTTTTTTGTAACCTTAATGCTGTCAAAGCCCTGCCCGAATACGCCCATGATGCTGCCCACCGAAATAAAAGCTTGGCTGTCCTCCTCCTTCACGATGCGGTAAATGTTGTTGGCCTCGTTGCGCCGCGCCAGAATCATGAGCAGCTTCTTGTCGGTTTTCGTGTACCATCCGGTAGCGTTGAGTATCGTAACGCCGCGGTGCTGCTCGTTCACAATGCGGTTGGCGATGGCCTCGTAGCTGCACGAAAATATAAATATCTGCACCGATTGCTTGTTGCCCGACAGCACCAAATCGATGCAGTACGAAAACATGCCCATGATGATGTACCCGTACACCACCTTTTCGAGGCTGTGGTACAGCAGGTACGACGAGCCGATAATGATGAGGTCGCAGTACAGGAACACGCGCCCCACGCTCACGTTGCGGTATTTGGTAATGATCATGGCTACAATGTCGGTGCCGCCCGCGCTGCCGCCCTGCGTAAAGGCAATGCCGATGCCTGCGCCCGTCAGGATACCGGAGATGATAGCCCCCAGGAGCGGGTCGCTCACGTGCGGCGTATCGGCAATGGGCAGAATTTTGAGCAGAAATGTTATCAGCACAATGCCGTAGATGGTCTTGACGCCGAAGTTGCGCCCCAGCACAATGAACGCCACAACGACCAGCACAACGTTGACGGCAAGGTAGGTGTAGCTTACGGGGAGGCCGGTCGCATAGTAAAACAGCGCGCCGATGCCGCTCACACCGCCGCCCACAATCTCTGCCGGAAGCATAAACTGATTAATTCCCATAACGTACATTACCAGCCCAAAGGTAATGGTGATGTACTCCCGCGCAATGCGCGAAACTTTCTTTAGCATACGATGTTGATGATTTTACCCGGTACGTAAACAAAATTTTTCATCGGCTTTCCGTCCAAAAACTTTTCGGTGTTGGGGTCGTTCTCCACCAGCAGCCGAACGTCCTCTTTGCTCAGCCCCAGCGGCAGCTCTTTTTTGTAGCGGAGTTTGCCGTTGAAGGAGATGGGATACTCGAAAGAGTTTTCGACCAGCATATCGGGGTTAAATTCGGGAAATGCAGCGTCGCAGATAGTGTTGGTGTGGCCGAGCGTCTCCCACAGCTCTTCGGCAATGTGTGGGGCAAACGGCGCCAGCAGAATTGTCAACGGCTCCAGCACCTCGCGCTTGCAGCACCCCAGCTCCGTCAGCTCGTTGACGCAAATCATGAATCCGCTCACCGCCGTGTTGAACGAAAAAGCCTCAATGTCGTCCTGCACCTTCTTGATGATTTTGTGCAGCGCCTTCAGCTCCTGTGGCGTGGCCTTTTCGTTGCTCACCGTAAACGTGTTGTTTCGGTCGTGGTACAGCCGCCAGAGCTTGCGCAGGAAGCGGTGCACGCCGTCGATGCCGTTGGTGTCCCAGGGCTTCGACATTTCCAGCGGGCCTAAGAACATTTCGTAGAGGCGCAGCGTATCTGCGCCGTAGCGTATCACCACGTCGTCGGGGTTGACCACGTTGTACATCGACTTCGACATTTTTTCTACTGCCCAGCCGCAAATGTACTTTCCATTTTCCAGGATAAATTCGGCGTTGGCGTAATCAGGATTCCACCGTTTGAATCGCTCAACGTCCAGCACGTCATTTTGCACAAGGCTGATGTCCACGTGAATTTCCTGCACCTCGTACTTATCCTTCAAGCCCAGCGACACAAACGTGTTTGTGCCCGCCACGCGGTACACAAAGCTCGAGCGACCCTGTATCATCCCTTGGTTGATGAGCTTTTGGAAAGGCTCGTCCTCGCATACTTCGCCGAGGTCAAACAGGAACTTATTCCAGAAGCGCGAGTACATCAGGTGTCCTGTGGCGTGCTCCGTGCCGCCAATGTAGAGGTCAACGTTGCGCCAATACTCGTTTTTGGCCTTGTCCGCCAGCCGCGCGTTGTTGTGCGGGTCCATGTATCGGATAAAGTAGGCGCTGCTGCCTGCAAAGCCCGGCATGGTGCTCAGCTCGTAGCTGTACTTGCCCTCGTACTTCCACGTCGTAGCTCGCCCCAGCGGAGGATCGCCGGTCTCGGTGGGCAGGTACTTGTCCACTTCGGGGAGCTCCAGCGGCAGCATGTCCGGCGAAAGCGTATGCGGCATATCATCCTTGTAGTAGATGGGAAAAGGCTCGCCCCAGTAGCGTTGGCGGCTAAAGGTTGCGTCGCGCAGGCGGTAGTTTACCCTTGCGCTGCCTATGCCCAGCTCCTCCACCTTTTTTATGGCAGCGCCGATGGCCTCCTTCACCTGCATCCCGTTGAGGAATCCTGAGTTTACCATTATGCCATCCTTGGCGTCGAAGCTTTCCGTGCTCACGTCGCAACCTTCGATGAGCGGAATAATGTCCAGCCCGAAATGCTTTGCAAAGGCGTAGTCGCGGCTATCGTGCGCAGGCACGGCCATGATAGCGCCGGTGCCGTATCCGGCAAGCACGTAATCGCTCACCCAAATGGGGATTTGTCTGCCGGTAAACGGGTTTTCGGCGTACAGCCCGGTAAACATTCCGCTCACGTTCTTCACCTCGCTTTGCCGCTCGCGCTCCGAGCGGTTTTTAGCCCGGCTCACGTACTCGGCAACGTCCGGCTCCGGCGTAATTTGGGAGAGGATGGGATGCTCGGGGCACACTACCATGAACGTCGCCCCAAAAATAGTGTCGGGGCGCGTGGTGAAGATTTCGAGCGAAGCATTCATGGGGAGGTGCAGCGCCTTAAACCTCACGTTTGCCCCCGTAGATCTGCCAATCCAATTGCGCTGCGTTTCCTTAAGGCTATCGCTCCAATTAATGCGGTTAAGTCCGTCGAGCAGCCTGTCGGCGTAGGCTGTGATGCGCAGATACCACTGCCGCATCAGCTTGCGCTCCACCGGGTGGCCGCCGCGCACCGACAGGCCGTTGGCCACCTCGTCGTTGGCCAGCACCGTGCCCAGCGCTGCGCACCAATTCACCATGCCGTCCTTTTGGTAGGCAAGGCGGTACTCCATGAGCGTTTGATGCCGGTTGTACGCGCTCATGGCGCTCCACTCGGCGGCGGTAAACGTCAAGTCGGGGTTGCCGCACGCCGCGCTAACGCTGAGGTTTCCGTTTTTTTCAAGCGCGGTCACCAGCTCTGCGATGGGCTTTGCTTTTTGTGCGGCAGTATCGTAGTAGTGGCTGTAGAGGTCGATAAACGTTTTTTGCGTCCACTTGTAGTATTCGGGGTTGCAGGTTTTCACCTCTCTGTCCCAATCGAACGAAAAGCCAATTTTGTCCAGCTGCTCGCGGTAGCGCGCAATGTTGGCGTCGGTGGTAACGCGCGGGTGTTGGCCGGTCTGTATTGCGTACTGCTCGGCGGGCAGCCCAAAAGCGTCGTAGCCCATAGGGTGCAGCACGTTGAAACCCCGCAGCCGCTTGTACCGGCTGTAGATGTCGGAGGCAATGTAGCCCAGCGGATGCCCCACGTGCAGCCCCGCGCCCGACGGGTAGGGGAACATGTCGAGCACGTAGTACTTGGGCTTGCGCAAATCTTCCACAACCCTGTAGGTCTTATCCTGCCGCCAGCGCTGCTGCCACTTTTTTTCGATTTCAGAAAAGTTGTACTCCATAAAAAACGATAAAAAATCCGTGTAAAAAAAATTACGCGAAGGTAGCAAAAAGGTAGCGCTTACAGAAATTTAGGACAAGAAAAAAAACGCCCGCACCAAGGGGATTTTGGCGCAATAAATTCATCACAACCAAATTTTTAATATTTTTTAACTTTGTAAACAGGCGAGAAAGAAGCTTGCAGCTAACGGTAAAAAAACGCTAAGCTACAGTCTCATAGGCAGAAATATCACAAAAATCCTATCTTTAACAGTCCGATATTTTTTTTGCAGAAAGAAGACGGAAAATTTGGTATAATTAAATATGTTAGCTATCTTTGTCGCGAGAATTGAGGTGAAGCATTACAGCGTAAAGAAAAATTTCAAGTAAGCTGCATTATAATTGTAGTAGCAAGCGATTCGGATGCAGTAAAGTGTTTAATCTTATAAAATAATTTAGCGATGAAATCTTATAAAATCATATTACCACTTGTAGTGTTGACGGTGCTGTTTTCGGCGTATGGGCTTGCGCAGACAGCTGCGCTGCCCGCAGAGGCCGACAACGTTCCGCAAAAGGCAGAAATCTCCCTGAGCGAGGCAGGGCTTAAGTTCTACCCCAACCCGATAGATACCGAGCTGAGGGTAGTAAGCGCAAAGTACGACATCAACCGCCTGACGATATACAACAGCGCCTCGGGCGAGCTTGTTTTTTCATGCTTTGTGCCGATTCCGCAGGGCGCGAGCATCATCATCAACATGAGCGCGCGCACCAACGGCTACTACGTTGTGAGAGTTTGGCTTAAGGATGTGAAGAAGCCGGTATCGTGCAGCGTATACAAAACGTAGATAACGCTTTTTGGGGAAAAATAAGAAGCCTTCGCAGAGTAAGCGTTGGCTTTTTTGCACAAAAGAATTACCTTTGCAGAAAATTTACAGGCCGCATAGTTCAGCTGAATAGAACGTCAGATTCCGGTTCTGAAGGTCGGGGGTTTGAATCCCTCTGCGGTCACACAGCAAATCCAAGCCACAGCAAGCCTTGCAGCGATGCAGGGTTTTTTTATTTGAGCGATCAGACAAGGAAAATTTGTACATTTGTGGGCATTTGCGTCATAAATATGTCATAAAAAAATATCCTCAAAATGGCTACTTTTAAGATATGGATTTTACACGATAATAAGAAGAAGAACGGCGCTATACCGATTACCGTGCAGCTTACGCACAACGGGAAGCGGCGGTATATCCCAACCCCTCACGCGGTGTTTGCGCAGCAGCTCGACCGGAACGGCAACATTAAAGACCCGAACATAAAAACAATTGCCGACGGCATCTACCGGCGCGTGAAGGAAATTCTCGATGAGCTGAGCTTCCGGGTTGCCGCGTACAGCCCCGATGAGCTGAAGGAATACGTTTTGCGGAAGCTCGATAAGGGAGCAGGGCACAGCAGCATTGATTTCTTTGAGTTCGCGCAAGCGTACATCGAAAAAATCAAACCTGAGCAGCCCGGCACGGCAGCCAACCATTGCGTAATGCTCAACAACCTCGAACGCTACTTAGGCGCAAAGCCGCTACGTATAACCGACATTACCGCGCCCTTCCTCGTTAAGTATCACGAGTGGATGGCCGCGCAGGGCGACGCTAAGGGTGCGCCGCTGGGCGAGCGCGGGCAAAGCCTGTACTTAGGAAGCATCCGAACAATACTTAACGCCGCGCAGAAAGAGTATAACGACTACGATAAGGGCGAAATTCTTATTCCTAACCGCCCGTTTGAGCGATTCAAAGTACCAAAAGCGCGAAATATTAAAACGGCGGAAGAAAAAGCGCTATCTATAGCGCAGGTGCAGGCGATACGAGGCTATACGCCGCTGCTCAAAAGAGATGAACTTGCCCGCGACTGCTTCATGCTGTCATTTTACCTGTGCGGGATGAACAGCGCAGACCTGTACCGGTGCAGCGAGCTGAAAGAGGGCGCTATCCGCTACCATCGCGCGAAGGTGTCCGGCAGGCGGGACGACAAAGCAGAAATGCGCGTGCGCGTGGAGCCGGAAGCCCTCGCGCTGCTGGCGAAATATAAGGGGAAAAAGACTATTTTCTGCTTTTGCGAGCGATACGCTGACAAAGGCACGTTCTCTTCGGCACTTAACAAAGGTCTGAAAATCATCGGGCGCACCGTTGGCATAGCCGACCTCGAGTTCTACTACGCGCGGCACTCGTGGGCTACCATTGCCGCGAACGACTGCGACATAGCGGTTGACACGATTGATGACTGCCTTGCGCACAGCGATAACAGGATAGCCAAAAAATCTTACATCAAAAAGGATTGGGGGAAGATATACAAGGCTAACCGAAAGGTTTTGGACGCTATTTTGTAACACGCTGATTATCAGCTACTTTCTGAAAAAAACAAAGAAAAACAGAAGCTGCATAAGACGCTGCTACGCAGGCGGTTGGTTAGTAGGCGATGCCAAGCTCCCTGAAGATTGGCTCGACCTTTAGCACGGCCTCTTTTGCGACGCGCTCTACCTCCTTCTGCACCTCCTCCCTGTCCTTTGCCCCGATAGCGTCGGCAACGGAGATTCGACGCAGCTTTTTCTCACCGGCATCCCACACCTCGAAGACCTTGCGGAGCTGCTTTTCGCGGGCAACGTCGATGAACATTTGCCCGGCCTGCAGGTGGCCTCCGGCAGCCATGAGCTTTGTGAGGTTGGGGTTGTCGGCATACTCAAGGATTCGGCCTGTTTTTGTGTCGTAGGCGAGGTTTTCGGTGAACTTGTCGTAGACGCTCTTTAGGCGGTAGTACTTGCTGGTGTAGTAGCGTGGCGCGGGGCGGGAGTAAAACCCAGAGGCAAGGGGGATTCGGTTGGGGGAAATTTGTCCGCCGGAGACAAGGGCGTAGGAGAGGTTGAGGATGTCGTTGGTGGCCGAGCCAACGCCGCCGGTGAAGCTGATGACGAGGTGCCGCAGCTGGTCGGGGGAGATGTCAACGAGGCCAGACGCGCTTTTCTGTTCGACGGTTTTTGCGTCGATGTAGGAGGCGCGGCCGGTTGGCGTGTCGCCCGCCAGCACGTCGACGACGTGCTGCCACACGGGTAGCTGGTCGGAGCGCACGCCGCGGAGGTGGAAGGGTATTTTTTCGCCGTCGGGGTCGTTGTACTCGTAGTCGACGAGGGGCGCGCCCATGAAGTTGCGGCGGGTGACGAACGCTTCGAGGAGCGGCGTTACGAAGGTGGGCGCGAGCTGCTCGGGGTTGCCGCCCAGCTCGATGGGTGAGATGGTGAGGAACTGCTCGACCACGCCCAAGGTGGCTTCGGCGGCGGAAAGCTCGCCGTGCTGCACCTGCGCAGCCGCTACGCCGATGGCGTAGAACGGCCGCCATGCTTGAGAAAGCGGAAGCTGCGCAAATGCGCCGCCGCCGACAGGGAGAAAAAGGTTGATGTACTTGCGGTAGCTGGAGAGGTGGCGCAGGTCGTCGTCGTCGCCGTCGGGGAGGAGGGCGGCGGAGAGATTGTACATGAGGTAGCCGAGGGCGGTGTGCACGGCGGCGGCGGCGGTGGCGCGGCGCGGGTTGACGCGGAATAGCTCGAATTGGTTGGCGGCAGCCTGTATGGAGGCGTTAAAGAAGCCGTAGAAGGCGGCCGGAATGCCGGCGTCTGAGCCGGAGCGGTTGAAGTTGACGGTTACCTCTTTGGCCAGGCTGGATGCCTCGTCGAGGGAGCGGCCGGATTCGCGGGCGGCAAAGAAGGTGGCGAGGCGTGATATGTCCTCGCTGACGGCGGCGAGGCCGTTCAGGGCGTTGATGGCCTTTTTGCCGAAGGATTCGACCTTGCGGCCGCTCAAGGCGCGCTGCAGCTGCTCGTCAATGTCGCTCTTAAGGCGGCCAATATCGCGCTGCTGCATGAAGCCAACGCGGGAGCCGGATTTGCGGTACTCGTCGTAGTAGCGAAGGAATCGCTGCACGACGGGGTCGGAGGAGACAACGCCGGTTTCAGGGTCGGCGAACTGCACCATGTAGGCTATCTTTGCGGCCATGGGGATGCGGCTCAGAAACTTGCCGGTCATGCCTTCTCCCTCGCGGCAGTATAAAAACAGCGCGGCGGCCTGCGCGTCGCGGATGGTGTTTTTTGCCCAGAACACGGGGTTTTTCTGGGTCATCAGGGAGGTCATGAACTTGGTGGTTGCGCCGATGTTGAAGCCGTACTTTTTGCCGTTGACCGTTACGCCGTGCGTGGTGTTGAGCCACTGCGCAACGGCGTTGGTGGTTTCGTTGACTTCGCGGGCTACCTGCTCGTCGTGAAAGAATACGGTGTACAATTTGCCGCCTATCCATACGTCTACGCCGTGCTGCACCTCCTTTCCGTTGGGGAGGTGCGTCTTGCCGACGAGGGAGGTTTTTGTTACGCGCTCGTTGGGCTGCAAGGCGGCTGGCTCGGTGGCCACCTCGCGGGTGGCTACTACGCTGCCGTTTTGGTCTAAGGTTTCAACGGTGTAGCCTTTTTTTGGGGTGAGGAGGTCGGGCTGCTGTCCCTTCACGGCGAGGTTGAAGAGCAGCTTTTTGGCGTTGTTCTTTTCGCGAAAGACGATGGCCGACTGCGCGAGGTTGGCGATGTATGCGAGCGGGCTGTCGGCAATGGTGCCGCGTCCTTTGGCCTCCTTGTAGGCGGAGTAGGCGCTGCCGCCGCTTGCGCCGGAGTAGATAGCGTCGACGGCCTCGTCGGTTTCGGAGTCGTCCCAGCTGCGCAGGGGGACAAAGAAGGGCAGCTTTGCCTTGAGGTTGTCGCAGGCTTCTTTTGAGATTCGTCCGGCATCGAGCCAGGCGTTGAGGGATGTATCGGTGGCCTTTTCGACGGCCTGCCAAAAGTCGTCAACGATTTTTTTGTCAAAGAGCCGCTCGAAGATTTCGACGACGGCGGCGGCCTCCTCGTCGGTAACGCCGGAGCCGTTGACGACGCGGCCGCGGGTTTTTTCTGTGAGGTAGGCGTTGCGGTGGGGGGCGTGCTTGGCCACCATGTAGAGGTCGAATATGCGGCGCGGCTCGTGTGCGGGCGCGGTGAGAAAGAGCTGTAGGAATTTGCTTTTCTTTGCGAGTTCGGCGTACTTCTGCACGTCGGCGTCAGGCCACACGTCGGGTATTTCCTTAGCCATAGCGGAGATTTTTTTGAGGAGCGGCGTGAACGTTTTGTTGGCGAAGTCTTCGACGGCGGCCTGCGCGCGCGCGGAGAGCTTGGTGAGCCGCTCGTAGGGGTTTTCGGAAACGGGGGTTTTGCGCCCGGTGCGCCGCTCGACCTCTTTTATGGTTGTGAAAAGCCGCTGGTACTTGTCGATCATCTTCTCGACAATGGCGGTACCTGTGCGCTGAATGGACTTTGCCGGGGTGGTTGGCGGCTCGTGCGAGGCGAGCTGGTCGGGGGATGTTCCGAGAGTTGCGGCAACGCGCTCCCGCTTTTGCTGGGGGGAGACGTGAAAGCGGGGGGCAGCCGAATTTTTCGCGTCGCTTTCGTTGGTCACCTCGTCAACGAGGCGAGCAAAGGTGGCGGGCTGTTGACCATTTTCGTGACGTCGGGAAAATGGTGGGGAAATTTTTTCGCCGGAGGGTTTCGGATTCTCAAAGTTTTGTATTACCTTTGCAAGAGAATTAAGCTCTTGATTTACTTGTGAAGAAGCGCCATTAGGGAGCGCAAATCCAAGCCAATCAAGGGCTTTCCCTTTATGGACATACCGTAAAGAGTCTTTCAATCCGCCTTCTTTTGCATTTACCATTTCCGACAAAAAGCGTTCTGCGGCTTTGCCATGCACACTCGCAACTTCATTGACGGACAAATTCTTTCCGTTGCGTTCAGCTTTCAAGGCAACCGTTATTTTTCTTCCGTCTTTGGTGGTGAGTTCGGTAACAATTATCGTGGATTTTGCTTTCGTGCCCCATTCATATACCATTATCGGGGATTGAATAGCCTGTGCAAGATTTTTCAAGTCGTCGGTTGTAAGTCCGTGCTCCTGTAATTTTCTACCAAGAGTTGGCTGCGCCAGGTTAATTTCTTTCGCCTCTATTCCTGCCGCCTGCAAGATAGCTAACGGTTTGCCCAAATGGAGCACCTCATGTGGTTTCAACGTTTTGGATTTAAAACGCTCCAGCTCGTCGTTAAACCGCTCGTTGACGGCCTCCAGCTGCTCCGCTTGCCCGGCTTGTAAGCGTGTGGGCGCGTACTGCCCTTCGCTTTCGTCTATCCATGCCACATCGGTAA
>JAIRSZ010000058.1 GCA_031255195.1 Prevotellaceae bacterium
TTCCACGCCTGCAATTGCCATCAACGCTTCAACCCACTCGCTGCTGCTGTTGAGGCAAGGAGCAACGTTGAGCGTGTGTCCTCCGCAGGCGAGGAACAGCTCGCGGCTTTTGTGCGCCAGCTCGTGGACGGTTTCGAGGCAGTCGGCCACCATGCCGGGCGAGAGGAGCAGCACGCGCTTTTTCCCCTCGCGCGCCAGCTTTGCCAGCACGTCGTTGGTGAAGGGTTCAAGCCACCTGTGCGGCGACATGCGCGACTGGTAGGCAACGCTGTAGCGGCAAGCGTCGATACCCAGCTGTTCGGCCAACAGCCGCGAGGTGGTCTCGCAGGCGGCGGGGTAGCAGTGCGGCGTGCCCGCAGCGCGCGCTACGTGGGTTACCGGTAGCGAGTGGTAGGAGAAAACAACGTGGTCGTAGCTGCCAACGGCGTACCCGCGCAACGTTTCGGCCACCGCTCGGATGTACGCCGGATGGCTATAAAAACTTTCCACAACAAATATCTCCGGCTGCGACTTCCACGCTTTTATCTTTTGGCGAAATTTTGCCACGATTGAGCCGCTTGTGGCCTCGGCATACTGCGGAAAGAGGGGCACGAGCGTCACCCTGTCGAAGCCTTCCCCTCTGACGCTGCGCAGCGCGCCGGAGAGCGATGGCCGGCTGTGCTGCATGGCCACAAACGCCTTGTATCCGCGCGGCAGCCGCTCGTTGAGCTGCCGCTCCAGCTCCAGCGCGTGGTGCAGCAGCGTGAGGGATGCGCTTGCAAAAAACTCCCTGTAAAGCTTCACCGACTTGCCCAGCCGAAAAGGAATGATAATGCCGTTGACCAGCAACATCCGCGCCAAAAAAGGCAGGCTAACCACCCGCCTGTCGTTCAGGTAGCGGAACAGGAATTTTGCCACTTCGCAGCGCGAGGCGCTTCGGGGAGAGCCAACGTTTACAAGGAGTATGGCTGAGGTCATTGCTTGCTTCTTTTTTTTTTAAGGATACAAAAGTATAAAGAATGTCTGATTTTGCCTTTGCATCAGTCGAGGAAAAACATTTTGCGCAGAAATCCCTTGAAAAACTTATACTGCCCCAGCAGCGCCCCTACTACTATCAGCAATACCTGATACGCCGGTAGAATTATCAGCGCCTCGGCAACGATGCGCAGGTACAGCGGCGTTTCGGGGGTTACGCCCAGCAGCGGCATAAGCAGCTTTTTTACGCCCAGCGTACAAAATCCGGTCAGCCCAAAGGCAACAAAAATAACGGCCAGCTGGCGGTTGGAGCGTATGCTCCACCGCTGCTTAAATCGCTCAAAATAGCTCATAGATTTCTCCATCTTTTTTTGGTTTAAAATTTCAACACTACCTCGCCACCTATCTGTAGCGGGCGGCCTTTTTGCGCAAAGCTGCGCCCCATGCTTTCGTAGTAAAACGCTTTGTAGTCAACGCCGAGCAAATTCTTTGCCCAAAGCCCAAAGCGCACGAAGCCCTTTTCGGCAAATATTTTTCCGTTCAGCACGCCGTAGAAGCTTTGCGAGGCCTTCTCCTCGTTGGCTTCGGTGAAGTAAATTTTTCCAGCGCCTACGTACAGCAGGGCAATCGTGAGCCTGTCGACTACTTTGCGTTTGAACAAAAAAGCATACTCGCCGCCCGCCGAAAGCGTGTGCTGCGGTACAAAGGGAACGAACTTCCCCTTGTAGCTCACCTCCGTGTACGCGCCGGTGGCGGTGAGCACGGAATCTGTGTACTGCGCAAACGTGGCGTGGGTGTAGCCGTATGCGAGGTTGGCGGAGAATTGCCCCACCCGCCCGCTCAGGGCAGCGTCAACGCCGTAGCTCCTGCTTCGCCCAACATTCTTCATTGCGCGCCCGTAGCCGCTCGGCACAAACTGCGCCACCTGCTTGCTGCGCGTGTCCATGAGGAACAGCGCAACATCGGCCTGCAAGCGGCGGTCGAAAAAAGCCGCCTTGCCGCCCACCTCGTAGCTCCAGCAGTACTCAGGCTTGTAGTAGATGGCGTCTTCTACGGCGGCGCTGCCCTCAGGCTGCTTAAAGGTAATGGTCATGTCGTTGCGCAGCGGCATGAGCTTGTCGCGCACCAAGTCGGCAAAGAGGTTAGTGTTGTATCCGCCCGATGTGTAGCCCTTGGCAACCGTTGCGTAAGCCTTGCGGTCTTTGTCTGCCGATTCGTATTGCAGGGCAAATTTGGGCAGCAGCTCCGAAAAGCTGTTGCTCAGCCGCCCGTCGTACAGAGGCTCTCTGTGCGATGAGTACCAAACCGGAGGAATTGCCGGCGAGGGCGTCTTCACCCTCACGTGCACCTGCGACGACGACAGGTACTGCAAGGCCACCCGCTCGTAGTCCAGGCGCATCCCCACCGTTACCGACAATCCTCTGACGAGGAAGTTGCTGTACGTTGACTGGTGGAACAGCGCAAGTCCTGAGGAGGAGGCTTCAAAGCAGGATGGGATGAATATGCCCCCGGCTTGCAGGCTGCTCCCCGAATCGGCCACAATGGTGATGGAAGGCGCTCTTGGCGACGTTGGAAACTGCCTCGAAATTTCGCCAATCATGTCCGACTTGAGGTTGACCGGCGCGGCGGTGTTCAGGGTTTTGTAGAAGCCAAACGCGCCAAACAGCCACCGGTAATTTTTTTCGCTCTTGGATTTTACGATGACCTCCTCGGTGATGGCGTGCTGCCGCTGCTTTTGCTCAAGCGTAAAGAGGTTTGCCGGCGAGCAGTCCTGGTCGAGCTGCATGTGGTCGTCGAAAAACTGGTGCGAGGTTGCGCTGCTAACGGCATATCCCGCCCCGTCGTACTGCAACGAAATTGCAGAGCCTGCCAGCAGCCGCCTGTAGCCTGCGGGGTCGTTGTAGCTTACGCTGAGCGTTTTGCCGGAGGCGCTGTCAACAGGGGCGTAGGCGTAGCCCGTTTGTCGGCTGTACTCGCCGTTCAGCGCGTAGCTCAGGCGCAGGCGCGGGGTTGCGTTCCAGCTCAGGCGCAGGCGTGCCGCCCCCGATTTTTGCGCGTCGGCAGGAGCGCCGTTGTAGGTGTTGGTGAAAAAGCCGTCCGTCTGGTTGTATCCGCCCGCAAGGGAAACGGCGAAGTTGTCGCTCAGCTTTCGCGCAAGCGAGAGCTGGGCGTTTGCCGTTCCGGCATTGCCGTAAGACGCCTGCACCTTTGTGCCCTGCATAGCTAACGGCGAAGCTGTGTAGATGTTAATCACGCCGCCCATGGCGTTGCGCCCGTAGAGCGTACCCTGAGGCCCGCGCAACGCCTCAATGCCGGCAATGTCAACGAAGTCGAAGTCAAAAATGCTTCTGTCCATGTACGGAACGTTGTCGACGTAAAGCGCCACGGCCGGCTCGTTCATGCGCGAGCCAACGCCACGGATGTAGATTGCCGACGTAATTTTGCTGCCGTAGTCGGGCATGAAAAAGTTGGGCACAATGGCCGACAGCTTGCCGGGGGAGGTAACGCCGCTATGCTCTACCTGCGTCGCCGTGAGCGAGGTTACCGCCACCGGCAGGCTGCCGGCAGCGGCGTGCTCCTTGACGGCAATGACCGTAACTTCGTCGAGCACGCAGGCCGCCGTATCGGGCGGGGAACTTTGCGCAAAAGCGGCGTGCAGCGGACAAAGCAAAAGCAGGGCGGCAGCGCGTAAAAGATTTTTTTTCATGTAATGCTTGCAAATGGTAAATAAAAAAGCGGCTGTTGCTGCTAATTTTTTGGCGGCAAAGGTACGCAACCGCCTGCGAAAGTGTCAATAGCCATTTTTGGTAGCTGCCACGCCTTTTTCTTGCAGGCGTGGAGGTTGTAAAAGGCGTATGACATCCCCACATGTGGGGATGGATATTCCTTGAGCTGTTGGCTCACACGCTTTTCGGAGGGAATATGTTTTTTCATCGAAAGAAAAACGTATCTTTGCAGCGTACACAAAAAACCCAACAACAGCAGCATGGACTCGAAAATACCTAAACGCCTGCCATACGGCAACTCGAACTTCGAGAAGATAAGAACGGAAAACTATGCGTACATCGACAAGACGCGCTTTATTGAGCAGCTGGAGCAGGAGAACAACAGCAACCTGTTCTTCACCCGCCCCCGCAAGTTCGGCAAGAGCCTGTTTTTTTCGATGCTGTCCAACTACTACGACATCAACAAGGCAGACAGATTCGAGCAGCTGTTTGGCGACCTGTACATCGGGCAGCGCCCCACGCCAAAGCGCAACAGCTACTTGGTGCTGAATCTGGATTTTTCGGGGTTGGACACCACAAGCGAAGAGTATTTCAGGGCTTCGCTATCTGGAAAAATACAGGATAATGTTCGTGATTTTTTGGAGGGCTATAAGCATCTTTTCCCGCAGGGAAATATCTATAGCGGGCAGATAGATGCTGAGCAGCCGGGCGTTGGGGCGCTACGAAAAGTTTTCACCGCTGCAAAGGCTATCGGCAAAATGGTGTACATCATCATTGACGAGTACGACCACTTTGCCAACGACCTGATTGCGCAGGGAACATACACGGGCGACGACGCCTACCGGCACTTGGTGC
>JAIRSZ010000103.1 GCA_031255195.1 Prevotellaceae bacterium
ACGTGAGGGTGGAAACCGTTGGGCTGCGCAACGGCTTCCCCAGACGCTACATCTACAAGGTTTCTATGCAGGAGGGGCAGTCGCACCTTTACTCGCCCGTGCTGATACGCCTGGGCGAAATTTACCTCAACCGCGCCGAGGCATACGCAGAGCTGGGTAGAGATGGCGAAGCGCTCGCCGACCTCAACGTTATCCGCGCCCGCGCCGGAATACCCCCGGTGGCGCCGGGCGACATTACTGCGCAGAGAGACCTGAAAACCTGGATAGACAACGAGCGCCGCCTCGAAATGGCCTGGGAAGGTTTCCGCAAGTACGACGTTTTCCGCAAAAAGAAAAATCTGGACAGAAGGTATCCGGGTACCCACCTTGCCGGCAGCCCCGTGTACCCGGAGGTGGCGTGGGATGCTCCGTACATTGTGGAGTACATTCCGCAGAGCGAAATGGATGCATACCCTGTACCGTTAACCCAAAACCCGTAGGGGCAAAGCCTCGCCTCCCCCCCTCTCCCTTTGGAGAGGGGGCGGGGTGAAGGCAGTGCCTGAAAAAAGCAGCCAAAACCTGTGAGCTTAGCCGTAGCCTGAAGAACAACCAAAACCTGTGAGCTTAACCGTAGCCTGAAAAAACAACCAAAACCATGAGCTTAACCATTGAAAAGCCAACGTTTTATTAATTTTAAAAAGTAAACATGTTATGAGAAAAAGAGATTTTTTCGTGAAAGGGTTTTTGACCCTGTGTATGGCTACCGCAGCCATATCTGCCTGCGATAAGGACGAACCGACAGGCCCGCCGGCGCTGTACGTGGGCGAAGAGCTTACCTTTAGCCTTGCCCCCGCCGGCGAAACAAAAACAATTGTGCTGCAAACCAACGTGGAGGTGCAGCTGGACAAAACAAGCACCGCCGCATGGTGCGAGGTTTCGCTGTCGGGGAAAACCCTGACGGTAACCGCTGCCCCCAACACCTCGCTGGCAGCGCGCACCACCACCGTGGTGGTGTTCATCCCCGGCAAGTCCGAAACGCTGACCTTTGAGCAGGGCGGACAGCCTACCGCAAAAATGCAGGTAGAAAGCGCCTCCGCCAGCAGCGAGCAGCCCGGCGAGCCGATATCCCGCACCTACGACGGAGTAGTCGCAGACATCTACCACTCCAACTACGGTGATGGCGGCATGACGTTTGAGCTGACCTACCAGCTGAAGCCCGCACCGACGCTGGAGCTGGCCATGATTGCCTACTACCCCCGCAGCAACAAGGGTAACGGAACTTTCGGCACGGTGAGCGTAGAGGTGGAGGTAAACGGAAGCGGAGGTTTTGAGCAGGTGCTGACCGACTTTGCCTGCGGCGGCGTTGACCTCATTCCGGGCGCAGGTCCCGACGGCGGCTCGACAACGCAGGAGCAAAGGGACGAGTATCCCGATGTGGTGTACATTGAGCTGGACAGGCCTGTTGCCAACGTTACCTCCGTGAAGATAATTGTTGACGGCTCCACGAGCAGAGCCGGTCATGCCACGTGCGCCGAAATGGAATTTTACGGAACAGGCTCGACCACCGTTACCGAACCCTACCTGCTGCTCAGCAAAGACCGCTACGATTTTACCTCCGCAGGAGGCTCGGTAGGGGTTGGCGTTGTAACCAACGCCACAGACTTCACCGTGAGCGGCGAGGCTTGGTGTACCGTCACCCGCAGCGGAAACTTTGTTACCTTCACCGCCCCCGAAAACAACTCGGGAGCGTACAGGGAGGCCAACGTCACCATTACCGGCGTCAACGGCGCTGAGCCACAGCAGATAAAGCTGACGCAGGCAAGAAAAGTGAGTGATGACGCCAAGCCGCTGGAGGTGGACAAAGACCTCTCGTATGCCGACAGCTGGTATCCCGATGACGGACATCACAGCGAGGCTGACCCGGATCAGCCAAGCGGCCCCTTCAGCTTAAATGTGTTCGACGGCGACTACAAAACCTACTGGCACTCGAACTACGACGAGGAGCTTGTTAACACGAACGGCCCAACACACTCGCCGCACAACGTTTACGTCAAGCTGGCAAGCCCGTCCGAGCTGTCGTACATCATCTACTACCCAAGAAACTACCCCAACGGTGGCAACGGTAACTGGGGAACTATTAAGGTGTACGTGCTGCGCGCAGGTGGCGATTTCAGCAACCCTGACGCCTACGAGTATGTGATGGACTACGACTGCGGAAACAAAGGCAAAGCGTCGCAAATCGTACTGCCGAAGGTTATGAACGTGGAGGCTGTCATGATTGTTATTACAGACCAGCAAAACAGCAGCTGCTCCGAGCTGAGGTTTTTTAGCGAGTAGTACATAAACAGTACAGACAACTTAACTTTATAGAGCACAGGTTGAATGAACGGATTTGAAGCAGATAGCAATCCGCTCAAATCCGTTCAAATCTGTGTTTAATCATCCGCGTGCAAAAAGCGGATCAAGCAGATTTTTAGATACAAAACATTATGAAAATAAGCAAAATGAAAAACAGCCTTTTTTTTGCGGGCGTTATGGCGCTGGCCTTTGCTGCCTGCCATGAAAAAAGCAGAATGAACGTTGACCCAATAGCCCCCGACGGCGAGGACACCACCACCAACCCTCCGGCCGTTGTTGACACCACCCCCAAGCCCGGATCTGGCGCAAAAAACATCCCGCTCGGCGGCAACACCTACGTTACAAGCGGCTACGGAGCGGTGAACAGTAAAGGGCTTTCGAGCTGGGTAGACGCGGTGTTCAGCTCCTACTTCAAGGTAAATTACGCCGGCAACCTGTCGCTATTCCTGAACTACACTACCCCCGAGAGCGGCTTTGGGACTCCGGGCAGCAGCGTGATAGACGTGGAGCTGGGCGAAGCGCCCGCCGAGGGCAAACCGTTTACCCCGACAAAAACGTTCAGGGTTACGCTCCCCAAAACGCCGGAGGGCAAAGATTCCATCGTATTCATCGGCAAGCTCGACCGCTGCGAGCTGGGCTACAAGCGCATCAACTTCAAGGGGGTAAGCAAGGGCGGCAGCGAGTTCTACGCCTCGCTCAAGACTTTAATAGTTGAGGGCAAAAGCACATTGGGAATGTCTTACTCCCGCAGCGACAGGCGCAACAGCCCGTCGGTGCACATGAGCTACCCGTACCCGAGCACGGATGTGGCCGCATGGTTCTACAACGAGGTAACCGTCCCCGACGGCATGGACCATCCGGCCAGCTACTTTATGGTCAACGGCTTTACGGGAGGTTACTTCGGTATTCAGCCCTCGCGCAAGGATAAGCATGTGCGGGTGCTGTTCTCGGTGTGGTCAGAGTTCTCAACGGACAACCCCGAAAGCGTGCCCGACAGCCTGCGGGTACCCTGCCTTTCCAAGGGAACGGGCGTTACCCACCAGATGTTTGGCGGCGAAGGCTCTGGAACGCAAACGTTCTACAACGCCCCCGGATGGAAAACGGGAGCTACCTACAAGTTCATTACCAACATCTACCCCTCGCAGGACATCGGCTTCACAGACTACAAGGCCGTCGACTACGTTGGCTACATCTTTGACCCTGCGGCGGGCGAGTGGAAGCTGGTATCGTGGCTCCGGCGGCGCACCAACAATCTGACCTACTACAGGAGCGCCTACTCGTTTGTGGAGAACTTTAGCGGCGAGTCGGGCAATTTGATGCGCAAGGCCTGCTTCGGCAACCAGTGGATATACACCAAAGGCGGAGAGTGGAAGGAGCTCCTCACGGGGCAGTTCTCCACCGACGCTACGGGCAGCAGCGGCGAGCGGCAAGACTACAAGGGTGGCGTAACCGAAGACGGCAAGTTCTTTCTTCAAAACGGCGGCTTCTTTAGCGACAACGCCACGCCCGGCGACAAATTCACCAGGCCTGCAACCGGCACGCCGCCGGACATAGATTTTGACCATTTGGCGCGGCTAAAGGAGGAAGGGAAGGCAAACGTGCAGCAGCAAAAGTAACGTGCATCAATGCCATCAGTAGAGAAATGGGGTGTGAATGTAGCTACAATTCACACCCCATTTTTTCTGACAATCTGCCTTTGCGTACTTTGCATTCAATATTTTTTCTAACCGCAAAGGACGCAAAGGTTTTCCGCAAAGGTTTTCCGCAAAGGGCGCAAGCAAAGCCGCACGAATTTTTATATAAGCGATTCAATATTTTCTAACCGCAAAGGGCGCACAAGCGGCTTAGCGATTGCTTGAGCCTTTTGAGCGTAAGCTCCTTTCCTATCAGCACGCACATTTCCGATGCGCCGCCCGGCGTTGAGAGCTGCCCCGTGATGGCAATTCGCACAATCCAGAGCAGCTGCTTCTTTTTGAGGTTGAGCTGCGCCGTCAGCTGCTCAAGCGCGCCAAACAGCGCGTCGTTGCTCCACGTGTCGGCGTTTTCCAGCGTGTCAATCACTGCGGGCAAGACCTCTTTTGCCAGCTGCGCAGACGACTTGGCATTTTTGTTGTCGAACATCTCCAAGCTGTAGCCGTCGAAGCAGTCCACAAATCCTGCCACTTCAGGAATGTCGGATAGCGCGCTGATTCTTGGCTGTATGAGCGTGCTGAGCAGGTTGACGTTTACCGGCGTCGAAATTGAGCGGTAGCGCGGCAAGGCGAGGTCGTGAAAGCGTTGCGGTGAAAGCTCTTTCAGGTACTGCGAGTTGAGCCACCGCAGCTTTACCTCGTCAAACACGGCAGACGCTTTGGATATGCCGCTGACGTCGAAAGCCTCCACCAGCTCGCTGAGGCTGAACTTCTCCACTTCGGTTTTGGGATTCCACCCCAGCAGCGCAACGTAGTTCAGGATTGCCTCGGGCAAAAAGCCCTTGTCGAGGAAGTCCTCAAAGTTAGCGTCGCCGTGCCGCTTGCTCAGCTTGTGATGCTTGTCCCGCATGATGTGGGGCAGGTGCACGTACTGCGGGATTGTCCACCCAAACGCCTCGTAGAGCAGGTTGTAGTTGGGCGTGCTGCTGAGGTACTCCATGCCCCGAAACACGTGGGTTATTCCCATCAGGTGGTCGTCCACAACGTTGGCGAAGTTGTACGTTGGGAATCCGTCGGATTTGAGCAGGACGTTGTCGTGCAGCTCCTTGTTCTCGATGCTGATTTTGCCGTACACCATGTCGGAGAAGGTGGTTACCCCCTCCGAGGGCACATTCTGGCGGATGACGCAGGGAGTACCGGCGTCCAACTTTTCCTGCACCTCCTTCGGGCTGAGGTGCAGGCAGCGCTTGTCGTAGCGTCGGTTGCCCGTGCCGTCAACCAGCGTATCGAGCCGCTCCTTTGTGCAGAAGCAGTAGTAGGCGTGCGAGGCGCTTACCAGCTCGTCTGCGTATTTTTTGTAAATATCCTTTCGCTCGCTCTGGACGTATGGCTTGCAAGGGCCGCCAATGTCGGGGCCTTCGTCGTGCCGGAGGTTGGCGAGCTTCAGCGTGCTGTAGATGGCTTTTACAGCGTCGTCCACAAGACGCTCCTGGTCGGTATCCTCTATGCGCAGGATGAACTGCCCGCCGTTTTTCTTAGCAAACAGGTAGGCGTATAGCGCCGTTCTGAGGTTGCCTATGTGCATAAATCCGGTAGGACTTGGGGCAAATCTTGTTCGTATGCTATTCATATTTAAGAAAATAGTGTAATAATGGGTTGACCGATTTTTTTTTGCAGAAATGCAGCGCAATGTTAGCAATAATTGGCGAGAATCGCAAATTGGCAAGCGAGCAGCCAGGGCAAACGCACGAAAATAAGCTATGATTTATGTGATTTAATGTGATTGCTGACGCGCCACTTTTCGCTCTTTCCCTTCGCGAGCGGCCGTCATTCCGCCCGCCATTGTCGTCGCGGGTAGGGGCTGGGGTTCCTCCGTTGCGCTACGGAATGACGGGGGGGAGGGGGAAAAATCACCGTTCAGGCAAGGGAGAGCGGCGAATCGTTGAGCGCACCGGAATAAAATATTCCCCGCTTCATATGTTTTAATATAAATATAGCAGCATGGTATTGAAAAATACATACCTTTGCGCTCACCATTTTACGCTATACTGTACCATGAGCTACCTAAATAATATAAAAGTGTTCAGCGAGCTACGTATTTTGTAGCCTCGCGTGCGTATACGCATATAGCCAATATTTTTTACACTTTGCATATTGCCGCAGCATGTTTTTGTACAGCATGTCTGTGGTTTTTATATGCTGCCCCTCGCCGCCCGAAGTTGTGGCAAAGCCTGATGACGCCCTGCGCCCAGGCGAAGGGCGGGCAAAATGGACGGCAGCGCTCCAAAAAAACGGAAAAGCCGAAGCCCTTTAAGTAGGCATAAATAAAAAAAATTGAACAATTATGAAAAAAGTAATGCTATTTGCAGCCGTGGCAGGCGTGATGTTCTTCTGCGGCGGCTCGTCTTCCGACGACGAAGGTAAAGATGACAACAACAACA
>JAIRSZ010000122.1 GCA_031255195.1 Prevotellaceae bacterium
CCCTGTTGGGCCCACCGGTCGGCAAGGCGCGCTCAAAGCGCTAACGGCAAGAAATCAAGCGGGATGTAGCAAAAAACATCCCGCTTATTTTATGTCAAAATTTGAAAAAAATCTTCCTCCAACCCGCCAACAGCAGGCAACGGCAACCGGTGCGGTGGGCGCAGGGGAAGAAATTTCCCCGTTCCGGCAGCCCGATGCCGGTTGCCCGTCCCGGAGAGGCGTAATTTTTTTTTCATAGCCGCAGGTCAGCTCAACAGCCCGCAAGCAGCAACGCACCTGCACATTTTACTGCCTGAAAATCAGGATTATCAACCCTTGATTCGCACAAAATGCAAAATGTAGCCGCCGCCACTTCTAACATTTTGAGAGATGGGAAGTTGAATTTTGCTATTTCAAAAATTGCTGCTACCTTTGCCGCATAAAGCGTATAATGAGCGCCTGCGAAAAACAGGGCGGTGTAATCTGGCAAATGTCGCGCCGCTGGCTGTTGGTAAGGTAGCCACAGCCAACGTACCTTATTTATGTATGCGGCATGAAAAACGTGCTTTACAAAAAAATAAGGAAGCTTATAGCCAAAGAGTTGGATATTGCCGAGTCCGAGATTACGCCGGACACGCTGTTCAGGCAGGATTTGGAGATGGAAAGCATTGAAACGTACACGCTTGTTTACGCAGTTGAAAAAGAGCTGGGCATAAAAATCCCGGACGAAAAAGTTAACGGGTTTGAAACTGTCAGGGACGCCTGCGAATTTATTGTGCACGCTTGTAAATCTAAGGATTTTCATGTAAGTTTGCACGGTGAAACAAAAAGGAGCAAACCAAACTATAAAATCGCTATGAATCTTACACTAAAAGTTTGGCGTCAAGAAAACGCAAAAGCAAAGGGGCGCTTTGAAACGTACAAGGTGACCGACATTTCGCCGGATTCTTCGTTTCTGGAGATGATGGACATTCTCAACGAGCAGCTGATTCGCGAAAGCAAGGAGGCGGTGGCCTTTGAGAAGGGCTGCCGTGGCCCCGTGGCCTTTGACCACGACTGCCGCGAGGGTATCTGCGGCATGTGCTCGCTCTACATCAACGGACGGGCGCACGGCCCCGACGACGAAGTTACCACCTGCCAGTTGCACATGCGCAAGTTCAAGAACGACGACGTTATCACCGTTGAGCCGTGGCGCAGCCGCGGCTTCCCCGTGGTGAAAGATTTGGTGGTAGACCGCGGGGCGTTCGACAAAATCTTGCAGGTTGGCGGATTTATTTCCGTCAACACCGGCGGCGTGCCCGACGGCAACGCCATCCCCATCCCCAAGCCTAAGGCCGACGAAAGCATGGACGCTGCCGCGTGCGTGGGCTGCGGAGCGTGCGTGGCAACGTGCAAAAACAGCTCGGCAATGCTGTTTGTCGCCGCGCGCGTGAGCTCGCTGGCGCTCCTGCCGCAGGGCAAAATAGAGGCTGCCCGCCGCGCAAAGGCAATGGTTGCCAAAATGGACGAGCTGGGGTTTGGCTCTTGCACCAACACGCAAGCCTGCGAAGCCGAGTGCCCCAAAAGCATCTCCATTGCCCACATTGCCCGCCTCAACCGCGAATTTTTGTGCGCAAAGCTGCAAGACTAAAGTAACACATTTTCCAAACGATGTAATTCCCCAAAAAACCTCGCTACGATGAAGATAAACCTGTTACCCGCTGCCACGGCGCTTTGCCTGCTGGCTTGGGAAGGCGCGGCCGCACAGAGCAAGCTGAGCATCTCGAAGGTGCGCGCAGCTGCTCCGGTTGCCGTGACCTTCCCGTTCATGACGGATACCACCAACCTTAAGGGAGAAAAGTTTGAGGAAAAAACGCTGCTCGAAACAGCTTTCCTTGCCGAAAAACAGGACTTTAAGGACGAATTCCCGGCCGACACCTCGCGCCGCATATTTTTTCCCAAGGCAAAGAAGGACTGCGAGCTGCGCCTTTTCTCCTTCAACGTGAACGCCGACCGGTACGCCAAGCTGACGGTGAGCGTTACCGCCCCCGGAATGTTGGAGCTGTACGTAGACGGCCGGAAGGAAACGTCGAAAACAACGGTCGAGGACAGCCTCAAAAATGCCAAAACCGCCAAAAAGGAGATAGCGGTAAACCCGGGTACTACCGAATTTTCTGTAAAGTACCTGAGCCGGGCAGCGGCGAATTTTCCGCAGGAGTCAATGCTCATTGAGGTTGAGGCCAAAGACAGCACGGTGAACCTGACGGAGTACAACGGGAAAAGGCTTATCCGAATTAGCGACATCGCGGAGGGTACAAAAATCCAGGGCGGGAGCATCTCGCCCAACGGACGCTTCATCGTACTGAGCTACAACACTGTGGGCGTGGCCAAGGGGGGAAGTTCGTCGCATTACGCGGAGCTTTACGACACAAAAACGGGGCGAAGGCTGTACATGGACAAGACCATGCAGTGGATGCCCACGTCGAACAAGCTGTACTACACCGCGCAAAGAGACAACAGCAGGGCTCTCATCGGCGTTGACCCCGAAACGATGAGCGAAAGCGTTATCGCCGCAGATATTCCTGCGGGCGACTTCCGCATTGCCCCCAGCGAGCAATTTTTGATTTACACGGTAAAAGAATCCTTCGAGAACAGAAAGGGCGATTTGCTCATCCTGAAATCGCCGGAAGACCGGCAGGAGGGCTACATGGACCGGCGCTACCTCTACCGGTACGACTTGGCCACAGGCGTTAACCGCCGGTTGACTTACGGCAGGCATACAACCTCCCTGCACGACGTCAGCCGCGACTCCCGCTACCTGCTCTTTACCGTGAGCGCCGAGCTGCTTACCGAGCGGCCTTTCAGAAAATCTTCGCTGCTCATGTTAGACATGGAAACGCTAAAGGTTGATACGCTGTGGAAGGACGAAAAATTTGCCTACTCGTCAGCCTTCTCGCCCAACGGCCAAAAAATCCTCATCATGGGAGCGCCCGAAGCGTTTGACGGAGCGGCGCTGAACGTCCCGCCGGGAATAGTGCCCAACAGCTACGAGCGCGAGGCGTTCATTATGAACGTTGCCGATAGGCGCGTGGAGGGAATCTCCAAAGACTTTGACCCCTCCATCGGACGGGCGGTGTGGCGCTCGGACGACGAAATATACATGACCGTCACGGAGGCCGACTACGAAAACGTGTACCGGTACAGCGTTGCGAAAAAAACGTTTACCAAGCTCAGCCTGCAGGAGGACGTTATCAGGTCATTTTCTCCGGCAAAAAGCGGCGCAACGGCCGTTTACGTGGGGGTAAGCGCGTCCAACTCGACCAGAGCCTACGCCTGCGACCTGAAAAGCGGAAAGCAAACGCTGATTAGCGACCCCTCGAAGGAGCGGCTCGCAGACGTGACCCTCGGCGAGGTTATCGAATGGAACTTCACAGCGTCCGACGGCACGCCCATCAGCGGCCGCTACTACCTGCCCCCAAACTTTGACGCCGCCAAAAAGTACCCGCTGATAGTCTACTACTACGGAGGCACGCACCCCACCGCGAGGCAGCTGGAGCACTCGTACCCGCTGCACGTCTACGCCTCGCTGGGCTACGTGGTGTACACGCTCCAGCCCAGCGGAACAATAGGCTTTGGGCAGGAGTTCTCGGCGCGGCACGTCAACGCATGGGGAAAGCGCACCGCTGACGAAATCATTGAGGGCGTTAAAAAATTTACGGCGGAGCACGCCTTCGTCAACGAAAAAAAGATAGGGTGCATCGGCGCTTCCTACGGCGGATTCATGACCATGTACCTGCAAACGGTTACCGACATGTTTACCGCCGCCGTGTCGCACGCGGGCATCAGCTCCATAGCCAGCTACTGGGGCGAAGGCTATTGGGGCTACTCCTACAGCGGGGCGGCCAGCGCCGGCAGCTTCCCGTGGAACAACCGCGAGCTGTACATTGAGCAAAGCCCGCTCTTCAACGCCGACAAGGTGAAAACGCCGCTCCTGCTGCTCCACGGCATGGAGGACACCAACGTCCCCATAGGCGAAAGCATACAGATGTACACCGCGCTAAAGATACTCGGACGTCCGGTGGAGTTTATACGGGTAAAAGGCGAAAACCACGGCATAGCAACCTACAAGCGTCGGCTGGAGTGGAACTACTCCATATACGCATGGTTTGCCCGGTGGCTTCAGGACAGCCCCGCGTGGTGGGAAAGCCTGTACCCCGACAGCTAACAACCAACCAGGCTACGGAGAAGGCCGTCGCACGTAAGCGGCCTCCACCCCGTAATGCTGCGCTGAGCTTCTCAATACCGTCAGCGCCTGCGTTCCTTCGTTGAACAGCAGGTCGAGGATGCTGAGGTTGGGGACAAAGCCAAACTTTCGGGAAAAGACCTGGTAGTACTTTTCTGCTGCAAATGCACCACCTTCGCGAGGCCATGCGTCCTTTTTGGGGCTAATGGCCTCGCGGAGGTCAAGCGTGCCGCTCTCAGCCCTGCGGTAGGCGTTGGTCAGCAGCATTTCCGAACGGATTCCCACCAGCTCGCACATCAGAGAGGTTATCTTCATGTTGAGGTCAAACAAAAAAGTTTCGCGCTGCCTGAAAAAAGGCTCAACCTCGTCGGCGTAGTGGAGAAAAAACGGCGACGAGCTGTACGCCGATACGAGCGACCGCCAGTGAACGCGCTGCCACGGCAGCGTGTAGTCGATGCGCACGTCGCGGATGAGCATTTTTTCGCCGTGCACCTTTTCCACCGGCACCGAGAGCGAGAGCACGCCGTTGGCGCCAAGTATGCGGCAGCGCGTGCGGTAGGTCTGCTTGAGGTAGCGCTCGTGCGCCTCAACAAAGGCACGCGAGCAGGATGCAAGGGCGCAAAAGTACTGTACCGGCGCAAAGTAGGCGGTGGAAAGGAGAATGTTCAAGCTTCAATCTTTTTGGGGGGGTTAGCCCTGCAAATATAGCACAAGCCGACGAAAATGTGCGCTCTGTTGACAAAAAAGGTGCATTTGCCGCATTTGCCCTGCTGCAGGCGTAGAAAAAATGAAGAAACTATTTTTTATTTTCAGTTTTCGCTATATCTTTGTAATTGTTTTGGGAAAAACAAGTAACAGTGCTGGTAGCGGTTACCGTCAAAGGCTTAAAAACGGTAAGGTCGCATCAGCGTAAAAATATAACGTAAAAACTACACTATAAGCCATATAACTATCATGTTTATCAACGCAATCGGCCACTATATTCCAAAAAAACGAGTGCCGAACGACTATTTTCTACCGGTGAACGGGCTTACCGACGAGTGGATATTTCAGCGAACAGGCATTAAAACGCGCGCATGGGCAACCGAACATGAAACCATTGACTACATGTGCATCGAAGCAGTAAGGCGGAGCATAGCGCAGCTTCCATACGATATTTCCGATGTTGACCTGATAGTATTTGCCTCCTACTCGCCGTCGGATACGGTGGCAACAACGGCGCACATTGTGCAGCGCGAATTTCAGATAACCAGCGCCAAAGCGTTTTACCTCTCATCGGCCTGCTCGTCGGCCATGAACGCGATGGAGATCATTCAGCTGTTTTTTTCCGGCGGGCGAGCCTCAAAAGCGCTGCTCCTCTCGGCCGACCGCAACACAAGCTACTACAACCCGCAAGACCCCAAGGCGGGACACCTGTGGGGCGACGCCGCTACTGCCTTTTTCTTCTCCAAAGAGCGCGCGGGCAGCGCCGAGCCTTACATGGTGGACATTGTTACGCACGGGCTGGGGCACGTGGGCAAGGGGAAGGAGGGCGTTTACCTCGACCCCAAAAAGGAGGGCATACAGATGCACAACGGAAAGGACGTGTTTACGCAGGCCTGCACCTACATTGCCCGCTGCGCGGAGGAGGTTACCGGACAAAACGGCTACTCCATTGCCGACCTCACCTACTTCATTGCGCACCAGGCCAACATGCGCATTGTGAACCACGTCATCAAGCAGCTGGGCATCCCTGAGGAGAAATCGCTAACGAACATCAGCGAGCTGGGCAACACAGGCTCTGTGAGCTCCATGCTCATCTTTGCCCAAAGCTACGACCGCTTCCACTTCTCCTGTTTTTACAAATATTTTTTCAGGATTTCATTCTTTCGCGTCGAGGCATCGTCAATAATTTTCTGCACCTCTGCAATCCGTACCTCAATCTTTTCGATTTCGGCAACGATTTTTTGTTGCTCGGAAAGAGAGGGAAGTGGAATAGACAAAGAAGATAATAATGTTTGATTCAAACTCTTTATATTAGAGCCGCCGCTATTTTTGGTCAGTTTTTCTCTTATTTTTTCCGTTCTTAAATAGTAACATAGATATTTTGAAATAGCTTTTTCGGAATGTGGCCTCACTCTTATTGTAAAGCCGGAAAATGACATTGAAGGTACTACTTTATCGATCATCAAAAATCGTCCCACTAAATTAGCGGAACCATTAGACCTTACAACAAGTAAATCGTTAGGCTCTAATACATAGTCGTCTGAAAGCGAGCCATCTATTTGTATTTGTTCAATCTTCTCTAAATCCGGGACTATTCTATTTTGGAAATCTCCTACTCCAATGATACTTACAATATCTCCAAGACTACTCCGGTTATAATTCAATCCGTTTTTAAATGATGATATACTGCCTAATTCAACAGTATCAAAATGAATGGTACTTAAAATATCGTCGATGTTTTTACTTAATTTTTTAGTTTTCTCTTTCGCTTCCGCTTCTTGTTTTTCCAAAACTTCTATTTCGGAAACGATTTTCTCTTGTATTTCTTTGGGGGGGAGTGGGATTTTGATTTTTTCCACATCGTCTGCATATACGTGCGGTTGTGCCTGTCCTCTTTGTAAACCGTAAATTTCTTTTTGAATTGATTTTAAAAACAAATAAATCAATTTTGTAGAAATATTTTCTTCATCTTTCGACTGAATCGTATTACAATCGGAAGCAAATATCGGGATTTCAAAATAATTCACGAAACCTGAATATGCACCTGAAGCGCTTATCGTTATGACAGCACCATCCCTGTTGGATTTGTTATGAAAGTAAGCGGGTTCTTTGCCTCCTGCAACAATAGGAATATTGCCCTCTTTTGTGTTTTCTTTTGTAATGGAAGTTCCTTTTTTTATTTCAGAAATATTACGTAATGGAACTAATTTGTTCGTTTTCCAGATTTCCTCATACCTCACTTTTTTTTTTACCTCCGTAGAGATGTTTTTCGCAAAACCGTCGCGGTCGAAAGTGAGCATGTCAACCAAACGAATACGCAAAATATTGTTTTTCAAGCTTTCGTGTATCGGGGAATCGTAATCGCCTGCAAACGCTCTGTAAACGTAGGCGCTTGCTTTTTCTTCGTTATCGAAACGATCGTTATCAAATAGTTTTGTACATTCGTCAATGGTTTTTCCGCGCTGTATCGGGTGGATGCCTTCGCTGCCGCGACGGTTGGAAAATTCATAGCCGAGAAAACGCTTTTCTGCATCTTTTGCGCCCGTTTTTATCAGCACAACCTTTTGCGGATAAGCGAGCATGAAATAATACAGTTTTTCGGTTTCGGTTTCAATCAGCGTATGCCGGAAATCTTTTTCGTTTTTTACGTTGATTTTCTTACGGTATTCCTGATAAATTTCGTGACCGGCAACGGTATTATTCGGTTCGTTTTTCAGCAGTGTAATATAATCGTCGACGTTGATACTTCCCCAAACGTGATTTACATATTTAGCAACCGGCGTTTCAATTCCGTTGTGCGTTACATCCTGAAAATCGACGAAAAACCGTTCCGCGGATTTTCGCAAATTGATACAATCGTAATTGTTTCTGCGGCGTAAAAACAGCACAACGGTATTTGTTCCCGTTGCCATGAACGTATTACTGCCAAGCTCGGCAATAGCAACTATGTCAAAGTATTGCAGAATAATTTCGCGGCATTTGGTATAAATGCCTTCGTTGCTCAAAATAGAACTCGGCAATATCACGCCTGCCACACCGCCGTCTTTGAGCAGTTGTTTGGCACGTTCGACAAACAGACATTCGATCTCAGAACTGTTATCCGTTAAATTGTTATAAAGTTCGAAATCGTCTTTTCCATAAAACCTGCTTGCATTGTTTTTGAAAGCAGAAACCGAATAGGGCGGATTGGATACAAGTATGTCGAATTGCTTGTTTTCCTGCGGAAAATTCTTATCTGTTTTTATGAGAAGACCCTTGTATTCCTTCGTGTTTATGAAGTTACCCAATCCGTCGCTATGTATTACCCTTGCCAATCCATCGCCATGCAGATAACAACCGACTTTGCCAACTTTTATCAAACGGTAATCTTTCTCAATACCATAAACATAGTCAATAGCCCAATCATAAGGATAATCTTTCGCTTTGGCAGCCAACTTTTTTGCGTCTCCAAATAATTTGCTGCTGTCGAAATTATCCAACAACTGCTGCAATATGCGCATACTTTCGGTAATAAAGTGTCCGCTTCCTGTCGCGTAATCAATTATGTGCGGTAAAAACTCGTCCTTTGCGTTTTTGTGTAATTTATCATGGAAAGCAAACAACTTATTTGCAGTAGTTCTGCTTTTTCCGATATCCGACTAGTCCATTTGCCTGAAAGCAACTACAGTGATTTGTGTTGTATATGTTCAATTAATTTACTATAAATAGCATTTTTCTTTAACAAGTCCTCATTTCCAATAATGTGTAATTGTTTTTTTGCTCGGGTCAGTACAACGTTCAATTTCCGGTCGATAAAGTTGCCGTTTTCCTCCAGAATATTCGGTAAAGCTGCTAATTGCCAGTCGCTTTTTACGCAGAACGAGTAAATAATAATGTCCCGTTGACTCCCTTGA
>JAIRSZ010000151.1 GCA_031255195.1 Prevotellaceae bacterium
TCGACCGCTTCGCGCACGTTTTGCATGGCGGGAAGCACCCTCGTGCAGAACGCCTGGGCCTTTTCAAGCGAATCCACTGTCGCTGCCGCGCCCTGTATCTCCTCTTCGAGAAGCGCCGCGCCCTCATAGATGGCGTCGATGCAGGCGTTGAGCTTCTTCAGCAGGTCCTTTTCCGCCCGAGGAGCCTCGACTCCCGCGTCTTCCTTTGCCTCAATCGAGTTGGCGACAGCGGTCGAAAACTCGATGATTGCGGGCAGGTAGTTGCGGCGTGCGAGACGCGCGGTGGTCAGGCCCTCGATGTTGATTTTCTTGGAGTAGTGGTCCAGCTTGACCTCGTAGCGGCTTTCGACCTCAGCCCGCGAGAGGACCCGAAACTCATTGAACACCTCGATGCTCTCCTCGGCAACGTACTGAGGCAGGGCCTCTGGCGTGGACTTGAGGTTGAGCAAACCGCGACGCGCCGCCTCCTTGGGCCACTCTTCGCTGTAGTTGTCGCCGTTAAAGATGATGCGCTGATGGTCGGTCAGCACCTTCTTCATATAGCTGCGCGTGGCTTTCTCAAAGTCCTTCTTGCCCTCAACAGCGTCTGAAAAATCGGAGAGCGCCTTTGCGACGATGGTGTTGAGTACCATGTTCGCATCGGAGAGGTTGACCTCCGAGCCCGGCATACGAAACTCAAACTTGTTGCCCGTGAAGGCGAAGGGGGAGGTGCGGTTGCGGTCGGGGTTGTCTTTGATGAAGGTCGGCAGCACGGCCGCGCCCAGCTCCATCTTTACCGCGTCGGAAGCCTTGTGCTTGCTGCCATCGATGATGGCGCGCACCACGCCCTCAAGCTCGTCGCCTAAGAAGATGGAGATGATGGCGGGCGGCGCCTCGTTTGCGCCCAGCCGGTGGGCGTTGGTGGCCGAGCTGATGGAGGCCTTGAGGAGGCCGTTGTGCGTGTGAACGGCTTTGAGCACGTTGGCCACGAAAGTTACAAATTGCAGGTTGCCCACGGCGTCCTTGGCCGGTGCGAGGAGGTTTACGCCCGTATCGGTACCGAGCGACCAGTTGCAGTGCTTGCCAGAGCCGTTGATACCCTTAAAGGGTTTTTCGTGGAGCACTACCCTGAAGCCGTGCCTGCGTGCTACGCGGCGCATTACCGACATCACCAGCAGGTTGTGGTCTACGGCGAGGTTGGTTTCCTCGTATATGGGCGCCAGCTCGTACTGGTTTGGCGCTACCTCGTTGTGGCGTGTTTTCACGGGGATGCCAAGCTTGTGTGCTTCCACCTCGAGCTCGGTCATGAAGGCAAGCACGCGCGAGGGAACGTGCCCAAAGTAGTGATCTTCGAGCTGCTGGTTTTTTGCGCTGTCGTGCCCCATAAGGGTGCGTCCGGTGAGCATCAGGTCGGGTCGGCCAGCCCAGAGCGAGCCGTCAACAAGGAAGTACTCCTGCTCCCATCCAAGGTAGGAGAAAACTTTGGTAACCTTTTCGTCGAACAGGTTGCACACCTTCACCGCGTTTTTGTCGACGGCGGCAAGCGCCTTGAGCAGGGGTGCTTTGTAGTCCAGCGCCTCGCCGGTGTAGGAGATGAAGATGGTGGGTATGCAGAGCGTGTCGCCCACAACAAAGGCAGGCGAGGCCGGGTCCCAGGCGGTGTACCCGCGCGCCTCGAAGGTGTTTCGGATGCCGCCGCTGGGGAAGCTCGATGCGTCCGGCTCCTGCTGCACGAGCAGCTTGCCGGAGAACTCTTCGATGAGCTGCTTGTCGCTGTTGAACTCCGCAAATGCGTCGTGCTTTTCGGCCGTGCCGCCCGTGAGGGGCTGAAACCAATGGGTGTAGTGGGTAGCGCCCATTTCGATAGCCCACTGCTTCATGCCCTGCGCCACTTCCTCGGCGATGTCGTGCGTGAGCGGAGCGCCAGCCTCCACCGCGGCGCTCAGGGTTTTAAAGGTTGTTTTGGACAGGTAGCTTTTCATTTTCTCAAGCGAGAAAACGCTCTGGCCAAAGTAGTCGGAAACTCTGCCTGAGGGGTAGTCTACCTGCACTGCTTTCTTGCCGAAAGCTTCATCCAAAAGTTTGAATCTTAGTGTTGTCATTTTTTTGTCGATTGATAATTAAAGTAGTTAAAGTAATTCTGCAATTAAATAGTTTATCAATGCTGTAAATTAGCAGCTTAATGTGAACAATAGCTTGGTGATTTTTGTAATCAGCAAAGCTTTTTTATTTAAGGAAAATATTGTTCTGCCTGCACGTATCTATCATTTCGTCGCTCCAGAGGGAAGCTTGCGTTTCACCGATGTGCGCGCAGCGCAGCAGGAACATGCAAAGCCTGCTCTGTCCTATGCCGCCGCCAATGGAGAGCGGAATTCTGTCCTCCAGCAGCAGGCGGTGGAAGAGCAGGTTTCGCCGCTCGGGGCAGCCTTCGAGCTCGAGCTGCCGGGTAAGCGCCTCCTTGTCCACGCGAACGCCCATTGATGATATTTCAAAGGCCGATTCGAGCACGCTGTTCCAGAGCAAAATGTCGCCGTTCAGCCCCTTGTGCACGTTGTCGGTGGGCGTAGACCAATCGTCGTAGTCGGGGGCTCGTCCGTCGTGCTTTTCGCCGTTGGCCAGCTTTCCGCCAATGCCGGTTACGAATATTGCGCCGTACTTTCTGGCGGCCTCCGTTTCGCGCTCTTTGGGCGATAGGGAGGGGTACTCCGCGAGCAAGTCCTCCGTGTGGATAAAGGTAATCTTGTCGGGGAGCGAAGGCGTGATGTGTGGGTAAATTTTATACACGTGCGCCTCTACGCTCTTGAGCGCCGTGTATATTTTTTCGACAATGAGCTTTAGGAAGTCAAGCGTTCTGTCGTCTTTGGTGATAGTTCTCTCCCAATCCCACTGGTCGACGTAGAGCGAGTGAATGTTGTCGAGCTCTTCGTCGGCGCGTATGGCGTTCATGTCGGTGTAGAGGCCGTAGCCAGGGGGAATTTTGTAGGCGGCCAGCTTCATGCGCTTCCACTTGGCCAGCGAGTGCACCACCTCAGCCTTTGCGTCGCCCATGTCCTTCACCTTGAACGATACGGGGCGCTCCACGCCGTTCAGGTTATCGTTGATGCCGGTGCCCGACAGCACAAAGAGCGGTGCGGTTACACGCCGCAGCCCCAAATGTTCCGACAGCTCTGCCGGAAACAGCGTTTTCAGCTTCTCAATGGCCTGCTCCATCGTTTCGGGGGCAAGCGTTGCTCGGTAATCCGAGGGTAGGAATAGCTTCATGTTCATGTGTTTTTTTTTAGTGTTTAAAATTTATTTTAGATGTTATCCCAATTTCTACTGATGTTGCGTGCTGACGGTAACGGTCTGTGCCGTTTTACCCGTAGATTGTTTCGCCGTGCTCGTAGATGTCCAATCCTTCCTCCTCCACGCGCGCGGAAACCCGTATGCCGACAAGCTTGTCTACGCCGTAAAAGAGTACAACGGTGAGGATTGCGCTATAGGCAATGGTGGCAAGCGTAGCCACCGTTTGCACCCACAGCTGATACCAATCGCCGTACAGAGCGCCCTGCTGCCCGCCTTCGCCCGTGACGAGCTGGGTGGCAAAAACGCCGGTGAGGATGGAGCCGATGATTCCGCCTACGCCGTGCACGCCGAAAGCGTCGAGCGAGTCGTCGTACTTGAGCTTTGTCTTCACCACAGCCACCATAAAGAAGCACACGGCCGAGGCAACAGCGCCTGTGACGATAGCCCCCAGCACGCCCACCGTTCCCGCCGCAGGCGTGATGGCCACAAGTCCGGCCACCGCCCCCGTGCAAGCGCCCACGGTGGTGGGCTTCCCGTTGCGTATCCGGTCAATGCCCATCCACGTAACGGCGGCAACGGCGGTTGAGAGGTGCGTTACCAGAAAGGCGTTGGCGGCCAACCCGTCGGCGGCCAGCCCGCTTCCGGCGTTGAAGCCAAACCACCCCAGCCACAGGAAGGCCGTGCCGAGGAAAACAAAGGCCACGTTGTGCGGCACGGTAGGGCGGCCGTACTTGAAGCCCTTCCGCTTGCCCAGCATGATGGCCATGACCAGCGCAGAGATACCGGCGTTGACGTGCACCACCGTGCCTCCGGCAAAGTCAATAGCGCCCAGCTCGCTCAGCCATCCGCCGCCCCACACCCAATGCGCCAGCGGGTTGTAAACTATGACCGACCAAAGAACCATAAACAGCAGGTAGCCCGCAAACTTCACCCGCTCGGCAAATGCCCCTATAATCAACGCTGGCGTGATGATGGCAAACATGCATTGGAAGAGCGCAAACATGGTTTCTGGAATGTTGACGTTCGGCAGTAGCGTGCCGGTGGTAACGCCGCGCAGAAAGACCTTGTCGAATCCGCCGATGAAAAACCCCAGCGGGTTGCCCGACTCCATGAAGCCAACGCCAAACACCCAGCTGTACCCAAAGGCAACCCAGAGAATGGAAATAACGCCCACCAGCACGAAGCATTGCATGATGATGCTGAGCAGGTTTTTTTGGCGCACCAGCCCGCCGTAGAACAGGGCTAAGCCCGGAATGGTCATCATCAGCACCAGAATGGTGGCAACGATAATCCACGCGGTGTTGCCGGTGTTGACCTGTGCTGCTTCTGCCGCGCCTTGCGCGTGCAGCGGTAGCGCAGCGAACAGCAAGGTTAGCGTTGACGCTGCGTATTTTATGATTTTACAGATATGCTTTTTCATTGTTAGTGTTTTTTTTTGTGTTAGATAATGCAGGTTAATGGATTTAGGTTACTTTTCTTTTTCGGCGTTGTAGAGGGCAATATCGCCCCGCTCGCCCGTGCGGATGCGAACTGCATCCTCCACCGGAATGACAAAAATTCGCCCGTCGCCGATTTCGCCGGTTTGGGCAGCCTTTTGGATGGCCAACACCGTCTTTTCAACGTTCTTTTCGCGCACGATGACGCTCAGCAAAACGCGCTCAATGCTGCTCGTGTCGTAAACCACGCCTCGGTATATGCGCCCCTGGCGGGATTTGCCCACGCCGCGCACGTCGTAGTATGAGAACCATTCGATGTCTATTTCAAGCAGCGCATCCTTTACGTCCTCAAACCTGGTTTTTCTGATGATTGCTTCGATTTTTTTCATTTTCTTGCTGTTTTTTAATTAGAAGTTAATGCCACAAACCAAGAACACGTCTTCGGTGTTGGGGTTAAAGATAAGCCGGCCAAACACGGGCAGGGTAAAGCTGTCGGTAATTTTCAGCTGCTTGGTAGCCTTGAGCGAAACGTTCACGGCTGCAAAATCATGGTTGTAGTACGACGGTATCGTAGCAGGCCTGTAGCTCGGCGACTCCCACGGCCTCACCCCCAGGGCAGCCTCCATCGACACGTCCTTAACGGCGAAGGAGTAAGAGGCCTCCACGTAGGTTGAAAATGCCCGCGACGGCTTGCCCTCGTCGTCGTACTTGAAGTCGTTACCGGCAAACATCGTGCTCCACGACAGCCTCAGCGGGAGTTTTTCCACAGGAAGCGTGCAGGCCAGCGAAACCTCAAACATGTGGGCTGATACCTTTTTGTCGGGCTTGGCACGGTCGTAGGAGATGCTCCGCGAGAAGTAGCTGTAGGCGCGTTCTCCGCTCCACCAATAGTCGGTTACGGCGATGTCTAACCCCGCAATCGAGTAGCCCAGCGTAAAATCAACCTCCTTGAAGCCGCTGCCAATATCAACGCTTCCCCACGACGAGAGGGAGAAGCCCGCCAGCTCCACGCCAACGCTCGGCTGAACGGCAACCCCCGACAGGTATGCTCCGCGCCAAACGTAGGAGCTGACTACGTCAGCGTCCACCGAAAAGGTCACGCCGCTCTCTTTTTCAGCGCTCTCCTGCGCCCGCCCCGTGCAGGGGAGTGCGCACAGCGCCGCCATGCATAATTTCATTACTTGTTTTTTCATAGCATATTCATGTTTTGGAGGATTTAATCCTCACGATTAAAAAATTTTCAAAGATAGCTTTGCTTGCTCTTGGGGGGGAGATGGCAGGTAACCGTCTCCGTCTGTGCCTTTCGCAGGAAGCTGCTTCCCCCGAAAAAGCTTCGGATAGAGCAAAAGCTGCATGAATCCTTTTGTTTTTTTATGTGCGCTACAACCCCCTCAGGGGTTTTGCACGCACGAGTACATGATGTAGTAGCAGGTTACAGGTTTCATTTTGTTTGGTTTTTTTGTTAGCCGGTAAATTAGGCAACGCTTTCCCCCGCGGCGGGGCAGCTTTGAGCCATTTACCCGTTAGAATTATTCGTAAGCGGCGCGCTTGTCTGCCGCGCCTACAGCGTCCAATTTTTGATGCGCTCCACAGCCTCTAAGGTGGCCGCCTTTTTCCCAAATGCGGTGAGCCTGACAAATCCCTCGCCGCTTGCGCCAAAGCCTGCGCCGGGGGTAGATACTATTTGCAGCTCGTTGAGCAGCCTGTCGAAGAACTCCCACGACGAGCATCCGCCCGGCGTTTGCACCCAGATGTAGGGGGCGTTTACCCCTCCGTAGGTTTTCATGCCCACCGACTCCAAGCCTGCCTTTATTACGCGGGCGTTCTCCATGTAGTAGCCGATGGTTTCCTGCACCTGCCGCTTTCCTTCGGGCGAGTAAACCGCCTCCGCTGCACGTTGCACGATGTACGCCGTCCCGTTGAACTTGGTTGCCTGACGGCGCTTCCAGACGCTGTTCAGCGCAACCTTGTCGCCGGACGCCGTTCTTACCAGCAGCTCCTTGGGTACTACGTTGTAGCCGCAGCGCACACCCGTAAATCCTGCCGTTTTGGAGAAGCTGCGAAACTCCACAGCCACCTGCTTTGCGCCCGCTATTTCGTAGATGCTGTGCGGAACGTCGCTCTCGCGGATGAATGCTTCGTAGGCAGCGTCGAACAGGATGAGCGATTCGTTTTGCAGGGCGTAGTCCACCCACTTTTTCAGCTCAGCCTTGGAAAGGGTTGTCCCCGTCGGATTGTTGGGGTAGCACAGGTAGATTACGTCCACGCGCTTTGCCGGCAGCGCAGGCGTAAAGTTGTTTTGGATTGTGCAGGGCAGATATTCTATGCGGCTCCACGCATCGCCCTTCAGCTCGCCCGCGCGCCCGCCCATGACGTTGGTATCTACGTACACGGGGTAAACCGGGTCGGTAACGGCCACAAGGTTGTCGGCGCTCAGCACGTCCCCAAAGTTTCCGGTATCGCTCTTAGCGCCGTCGCTCACAAATACCTCGTCTTGGGTAATGTCGATTCCGCGCGCAGCAAAATCATTTTTTACGATTGCGTCTAATAAAAATTGGTAGCCTCTGTCCGGCGCGTAGCCTCTCATCGTTTCCTCTGAGGACATCTCGGCCGAAGCCTTCTGCATTGCCTCCACCACCGCCGCCGCCAGCGGGCGCGTAACGTCGCCTATGCCCAAGCTGATAACGTTGGCGTTCGGGTGGCCGGTTTTGTAGGCTGCAACCCTTGTTGCAATTTCGGCAAACAGGTAGTTGCCGGGCAGCTTCAAAAAATTCTCGTTTACAAATGCCATTTTAGTTCAAGATTCTAATGATTCAACAATTCTGTTATACGTAGTAAGCGTGGCGATTTGCTCAGGTAGCGTTTTTTTCATTTTATTCAGGTGCAAAGGTAAGCATTGGCATGTTGCAGGGTATCATTTTGCGCAGGCGCTTTTTCCTGTTTTTTTTCAATGCAAATAAATTGACGGCAAAAGTACTCATTTATGATATGATTTGATGCAGATAATGCGTAAATAGTTATAAAATGCAGCTGTCGAAAAAAATGGAGAAGGTCGGAGACAACTTTTTTTAGGCAGACGTTTTTTTCAGCAGGGAAGCTTTCTTCCTTACGTCGGCGGTTTCCCGTGTCCGGCAGAAAAACGACGTGCCTCCTTATGCTTCGCTTTCTGCACATGAGCTACGCTGCGGTGGAGAGTAAAGAACATTCAGCTCAAAACTCCCTCCCTGCATATTTTCTCCACAACTTTTGGAAAATGCTCCTGCTCCAGCAGGTGAACTTTTGCGGCAATGTCGTCTGGGGTGTCGCTGGGGAGCAGAGGGCAGGTGGCCTGAAAAATAACGTCGCCCCTGTCGTACTCGCTGTTCACGTAGTGGATGGTGATGCCCGTTTCGCGCTCTCCGGCAGCTTTCACGGCGCGGTGCACGTTCATGCCGTACATTCCCTTGCCGCCGTACTTGGGCAGTAGCGCGGGGTGAATGTTGATAATTCTGCGGCGAAAAGCGTTCACGATGCTCTCCGGCATAAGCCACAAAAAGCCGGCCAGCACAATCAGGTCAATGCTATGCTGCTGGAGTTCCCGCAAAATAAGGCCGGAGTCGTACATATCGTCCCGCCCGAAAACCCGCGTGAGAACGCCCAGATTAGCGGCACGGGTGAGGGCGTATGCCCCTGAGCAGTTGGAGAAAAGCGCCCTTACGCGGGCTTTTGACGGCTCGCTGCCGTTAAAGTGCCTGATGAGGTTCTCGGCGTTGGTGCCGGAGCCTGATGCGAATATTGCTATGTTATTCATTTTTAGTTGTTTGGTATTTTTAGCTGATAAAAAGTTACTCAAAAGTATAAAAACAATGGAATAAGTTTATACTTTTGTACCGACTTTTTTTCCAAAGGTCACCATTTTATGCACAGCAAAAATCGCATTTTAATTTTAAATTACTAACTAAAATCGAAAATTATGGCAGATGTAGCAGCAAAAGTAAAAGCAATTATCGTTGACAAGCTTGGGGTTGACGAATCGGAGGTAGTGCCAGGCGCAACTTTCACCAACGATCTGGGAGCCGACTCGCTGGACACGGTAGAGCTCATTATGGAATTTGAGAAAGAATTTGGCGTCTCTATTCCCGACGAAGACACTGAGAAGATTGTCAACGTTGGCGATGCTATCTCGTACATTGAGAGGGCAAGCACTAAGGCCTAAAGGAGTTTCGTGATTGTTTTTTGCAAACCAAGTTTTTTAAAGTGATGGAGCTAAAGAGAGTCGTTGTAACAGGAATAGGTACGATCAACCCTTTGGGTAAAACGGTTGATGAATATTTAGACAATTTACTGAAGGGGGTAAGCGGGGCTGCGCCTATTACGCGCTTCGACGCCTCAAACTTTAAGACAAAGTTTGCGTGCGAAGTAAAAAACTTTGATGTGGCGCAACACACGGAAGCCATTGAACGAAAAGAAGCCCGCAAGTTAGACCTTTACACGCAATTTGCAATGATTGCCGCGTATGAAACTATCAAATCTTCTGGAATGGATTTTGCGAAGGTTGATTGCGACGATGTTGGCGTGGTGTGGGCTTCGGGGATAGGCGGGATTCGCACCTTCTTTGAGGAAGTGAGAGACTTCGTCAAAGGCGATGGCACTCCACGCTTCAACCCGTTCTTTGTGCCGAAAATGATTGCGGATATTGCCGCAGGGCAAATATCAATGAAGTACGGGCTACGAGGCCCCAACTACGCTACCGTATCGGCCTGCGCATCGTCAACGCACGCCATGATAGATGCTTTCGACCTTATCCGGCTGGGAAAGGCAAAGGCAATTATTGCCGGAGGCTCGGAAGCGCCTATCAACGAGGCAGCCATGGGCGGATTCAACTCCGCGCAGGCGCTCTCAACCAACAACGACAGCTATGCCACCGCTTCCCGCCCGTTCGACAAAACCCGCGACGGTTTTGTAATGGGCGAGGGAGGCGCAGGGCTGATGTTCGAGGAGTATGAGCACGCAAAAGCTCGCGGAGCAAAAATCTACGCCGAGGTAGCGGGCGGCGGCATGACGGCCGACGCCTACCACCTTACAGCGCCTCACCCCGAAGGGCTGGGCGCGGCCAACGTTATGCGGCGCGCCCTTATCGACGCAGACCTCAAGCCCGAAGATGTAGACTACATCAACGTGCACGGCACTTCGACTCCGGTGGGCGATATTGCCGAAATAAAAGCTGTTGAAAAGGTTTTTGGCGACCACGCCTATAAGCTCAACATCAGCTCTACCAAGTCGATGACGGGACATTTGCTGGGCGCTACCGGTGCAGTAGAAGCGTTAGCTTGCATTTGCGCCATACAGCGTGGCATTATTCCACCCACCATCAACAACCAGGATTTAGACCCTGCGTTTGACCCTCGCTTGAACCTGACGCTAAACGTGGCGCAAAAGCGCGATGTTCGAGTTGCCCTGAGCAACACCTTCGGGTTTGGAGGTCACAACGCTTCGGTAATTTTTAAGCGTATTTAGTCAATTCTAATATTTTGTTTTCCAACTTTTTACAACGTATAAGGAGGCTACTGCCCGGCTCGTCAAAGGACGAGGATGTGCTGCTTGCAGCTTCCCTTAAGGAGTTGTTGGGCTACGCGCCCAAGCAACTTGAGCTGTATCGGCAAGCTTTTACCCATAGCTCCGTAATCCGCCGCCCGTACCACCAGTACCGCAAGCGGTATTACCCCAAGCCAACAACAGAGCAGCACAATGAGCGCTTAGAGTTTCTGGGCGACGCCGTGCTTGAGCTCATCGTTTCGGAGTACCTCTACAACAAGTTTCCAAACAAGCGCGAAGGCTTTTTGACGCAGCTGCGCTCAAAAATCGTTGGCCGCGAAGCTTTGGAAAAGCTGGCGCAGCAGCTCAACCTGTCGCGCTTTGTGATGGCAAAGTTGCGCAACTCCGTAGCCAAAAACATACTTGGCAACACGCTTGAGGCGCTGATAGGAGCTGTTTACATGGACAAAGGCTACGCGCGTGCGCACGATATTTTTCTCAACCGCATGTTGCTGCCGCACGTTAACGTTGACGACCTGATAAAGCGGGAGTTTGATTTCAAGAGCCGCCTGCTGGAGGTGGTGCAAAAGCGCGGAAACCATGCCGTTTTTGATACCACAAGCCAGCCGAGCAAGGACAAATCTCACAACGTGTTCACCAGCACGCTCCGCATCGACGACGAGGTGGTGGGGCAGGGTAGCGGGCTCTCGAAAAAGGAGGCCGAGCAGCGTGCCGCAGAGAAAGCCTACGGAGTTTTCACGGCAAAGCCTCGCAGCTCGCCATGCTAACAACTCCCGTTCAAATACGATTTAGCGACGTCGACAGCTTTGGGCACGTGAACAACTCCGTGTACTGGAGCTACTTCGACGTGGGGCGCATGGACTACCTGCACAAGCTCTTTTCGGACGATTTTGAGCTGCGCGACGAAACGGTAATCCTTGTACACGCAGAGGCCGACTACAAGGTGCAAACCCGCCTGAAAGATGCCATTGACGTGCACACCTGCGTGGTGGGCGTTGGCGAGCGAAGCATCAAAATGCGGCAGGAAATTGTCAACACCAGGACAGGAGCAGTGCACGTAAGCAGCAACTCCGTTCTGTCGGGTTTCAGCAGGGTTACGCAGAAGTCTATCCCAATAAAACCGGAGTGGAAAAGCAGGATAGAGCAGCTTGAGCAAGCATAAGTTACCGGACGCTTAGCGCGTTTGGCTTTACGCAATCGCAATGGGCGCATTTCAAATGGGCAAAACCTGCTTTTTTGAAATGCTCCCTTTACCATTTTTACCTCTCTCAAGTAGTAAAACATACAAGACCGGCATTTTGTAAGAAAAATTCGACAATATGAACTACGATTTTATACAGGAGTATTGCCTTTCAAAAAAGGGCGCCGAAGAAGATTACAAAGAAGAGTGGGACGCTATCCGCTACGCTGTTCGCGGGAAGATGTTTGCCCTCGTTGGCAACGACGGCGAAGGCAGGGCGACTATTTCCGTCAAGCATACTCCCGAACAGGGAGAAGAGCTACGCGAAAAGTACAGGGATATTGTTCCCGGATACTACCTGAACAAAAGGCATTGGAGTTCGCTGTTTCTGAGCGGCGACGTTCCTGAAGCGGTTTTGAAGCAAATGCTTGATGTTTCCTACGAGTTGGTTTTTAATTCATTAAGCAGGAAAATTCAAAATGAAATTCAAAATGAAAGTAGCATACGCTGCTCTTAGCTTTGCTGTGGGAATTTTGCTAAGCCTCACCGCTGCCGCCCAAGCACAGGATACCGTTTACAACCAGGTAGATGAGCGTGGATTGAAGCAGGGGTATTGGCAAAAAAGATACCCCAACGGCCAGATAGCCTACCGCGCTCTTTTTGTTGACGACAAGCCCCGCGGCTTGCTGGTGCGCTACCACGAAAACGGGAAAAAAATGGCGCTCATAGACTACTTTGACGGCGGCGAAACCTCCCTTGCGCAATTCTTTTCGGGCAATGGAGCGCTCATTGCGGAGGGAAGCTACCTGAATGGGAAGAAAAAGCACGGGCTGTGGAAGTACTACAAGGGCGGTAAGCTGACAATGGACGAAACCTACGAAAACGGGCTTCTTGAGGGAACTTCGTCGTTGTACTACCCAAGCGGGAAGGTATTTGAGCGGAAGCGTTTCAAAAACGGCAAGCAGGAAGGGATTCACGAGCAGCTGGACGAGCAGGGTCGCCTTGTATTTGAAGCGATGTTTGCGCGAGGCATGCGAAACGGCGGCATACGCTACTACCACCCCAACAACCGAATACGCATTGAAGGCCGCTACACCGACAACGTGCGCACCGGCGAATGGACATTTTACTCGCCCGACGGAACAGTGGAGCGCAAAACCATCTACGTGCAGGGCGTGGCGGCAGACAAAGACTCCATAGACAAAAAAAACTCCGACCTGCTCAAAGATATGGAGGCAAATAAAGGCTTGTTTGTCGATCCTGAAGATATGTTTGATGAGTGATTTCCGCAGCAGCGCCGCCTGATTTTGCTGTGTTGCTTTATGCGCAAAAAACACAGCGGGCAGCCTCTGCAACTTCTAAATTTCTTAACTTCTAAAAAATTACAATCATGAAAAGGGTAGCCTTTAAAATGAAGCTCAAGCAGGGCTTCAAGCAAGAGTACATCAGGCGGCACAGCGAGGTGTGGCCGGAGATAGTAGCGCTCATCAAGCGTTCGGGCATTAGCGATTACTCCATCTTTCTGGATGAAGAAACCAACACCCTGTTTGGCGTGCAGAAGGTGAGCGGCGACGTGTCGTCGCAGGGGCTTGGCGCAGAAGAAGTGCAGCAGAAGTGGTGGGACTACATGAGCGACATCATGGAGGTAAACCCCGACAACTCGCCCGTCTCCATACCGCTGGAGGAGGTGTTCTACCTGAGCTGAACGCCGCGAGATGGTTAGCAAATCAATCAGCAGGCGGCGAAGCCGCCTGCCTGCTGATTCCCTCCATTTTTTAAACATCGTCGTCATCCGTAGCGTAGCGGAGGAACCCCAGCCGGATGGAGAAACCAAGGCCAGCATCAACTATGACCGATTGAAAGAGGACGCCCTTTGGGATGGATTGAAAGGATATATTACGAATACGGAACTCCCCACAGACCAAATATATACCTCATATCACAATTTATGGAATGTCGAAAAGGCTTTCCGTATTGCCAAATTAAAAATTGAGATACGTCCGATGGTTCATTTTACACGTCGCAGAATAGAAGCGCATATTTGTATATGCTTCGTCGCTTTGAAAGTCTACAAAGAACTCGAACGACGGCTCAAGTGTTCAGACATAAAAATGAGTGTAGATAAAGTTCTTGCCATGGCGCAAACAATCAACTACTATTGAAATCAACTTGCCAAAAAATAAACCCAAAATGTCCATTTCAGCATTAATTCATAAAACAAGAGTTGATAATCGACGAATTAATGCACGATGTTTTGCTTATTATGAGCAAATTACAAATGCAGTTTTCTAATGGCATCCATTAGAAAATATGGAATGACAAATGTTTATTATCAACCAGTTAGGTTCTAATGGACATTTTGGGATTAATTCAGACAATGCACGCTGATTATCAACATCCCAAAAACAAAGCAACATTGCACAAAACTATGCAATGTTGCTTTGGTGGAGCTGGCGGGAGTCGAACCCGCGTCCAAACAAGGTCTTAGCGCGCTTTCTACATGCTTATCAGCTCTTCGGTTTTCGAGGCTACATCAGGCGAGCTGCTGCCGAATGTAGCCCTTATCCCCTAAAATTTCACCGGATATTAGAGGAATCTACCCGGCTATCTCAAAATGATGATACCCCATAAACGCCTGCATTAATGAGCGGAACGCAAGCGCGGGATACTCGTCGGCAGGCTCCTTGAGCCGCCAATAAAGCTTGGAATCGTCTAACGATTAAGCTGCGAGTGCATAAGAAGTTTCGCCTGTTATGGCTTGCACGTTGATATTTGCGAGCTTCCGTACAACGCTCGACATGCTTACACTCCAAGTCGTCCTGCTGTCAAAACCAAGCAGCCCCGTGGTAAAGTATAGCGGGGCAAAGGTAGCTACAAAAGTTGACATTTGAAAGCGTGCTGCAACATTTTCTATATTTTCGCCAGCAGCGCAATCGTCTCCGGCGGGCAGGATGCTGTGAACACGAGGCTGCCTGCCACCAGCACGTCGGCTCCTGCGGCCTTTATTTTTGGTGCGTTGTCCAGCGTTACCCCACCGTCCACCTCAATAAGCGCCGACGAATTTTTCCGCTGTAGCAGCTCGCGCACGCGGCTTACCTTGCTGTAGGAGTTTTCGATGAAAGCCTGCCCCCCGAAGCCGGGGTTGACCGACATCACCAGCACGATGTCTGTCATGGCGGCGACTTCCTCCAGCGTGCTTGCGGGCGTGTGCGGGTTGATGGCTACGCCGGCGTTCATGCCCAGCTTTTTTATGCGCTCCAACACGCGGTGCAGGTGCGTGCACGCTTCGTACTGCACGGTGAGGTTGGTTGCCCCCGACGCCTTGAACTGCTCCACATATCGCTCGGGCTGCACCATCATCAGGTGCACGTCCAGCGGCTTGTGGGTGCACCTGCGTACTGCCTCAAGTATGGGAAATCCAAAGGAAAGGTTGGGGACAAACACGCCGTCCATAATGTCGAAGTGAATCCACTCCGCCGCGCTGGCGTTGAGCATATCAACCTCGCTTTTCAGGTTGGTCATGTCGGCTGAAAGAATAGAAGGGGCTATTAACATTGTACGTTCAAAAATTCAAAAATCAGAAAAGCTGATTTTGGTTTCAACACATTGAAAATTTCGTTTTTACAAGATGGTGGCTAAATACAAATTGGCCAACGCTTAATACTTAAACTTTCCACTCCTGCTTTAGCCGTTCCAACTCTTTGTAGCATGTCATGTCCGGTTGAACGGGGACGACTGATACGTAACCGTTGCTCAACGCCCACTCGTCGGTATCGGTGGCGTCTGGCTCGTTGTTGACGTAGCGCCCCGACAGCCAGAAGTACTTGTCGCCGTAGGGATCGGTGCGCTGCTCGTAGCCCTCAATCCACGTTCCGTTGGCCTGTCGGCAAAATTTTACGCCCTTTATTTCCGACAGCGGCAGCGCGGGGAAGTTGACGTTAAGGCAGATTTCGTTGCTCAGGCCAAACTTCAGCGCCTTGCCTATGAGCTCGCTTCCGATGGCCTGCACCGGCGAGAAGTCGGCATCGGGGGAGTAATCTGTTAGGGAAAGTCCAATAGCAGGCGTTCCGTTGTTCAGCGCAGCCTCCTGCGCCGCAGCCATAGTGCCCGAGTAGATTACGCTGATGGATGAGTTTGAGCCGTGGTTGACGCCCGACAGCACGAGGTCGGGCAGGCTGCCGAGCAGGTGCGTCATGCCCAGCTTCACGCAGTCCACCGGCGTGCCGTTGCAGGCGTACATGGTAACCTCGTCGCTGCCGTCGCTGTCAGGCTCCTGTAGCTTGCGCAGCCGGAGGGGGATTTTGGTGGTAATGGCGTGGCTTTCGCCAGAGTGTCCCTCTTCGGGGGCGACCACCAGCACGCGCCCCATGGGTTTGGCTATTTCAATCAGCGCGTGCAGGCCTTTGGCGCGTATGCCATCGTCATTGGTTATAAGAATCAACGGTTTTTGCATGATATTTTGGTGTAAAAGGATGCAAACTTACATGATTTTTTTTTGATTTACAAGCATACGCGGCGAATTTCTACGGGAAGGACAACACCCTTTTTACGCAACATTTACCTCCCTCCCGTAATGACTGTGGTAAATTTTGGCGTCAAGCGTTTCAAGAGGTAGTATAACCCTAAAGCCATGAGTGCCACAGCAAGCACGATAAGAAAATATAGCGCGGTGATAAGCAAGTCGGATTGCGGGTTGAAAAGGGCATACAATATTTTTTTACTCTCTCTTAGCATAAGAGGATCATGGATGGCAAATACAAAAAAGGATGCTGACGCTAAAAATCGGTTAACGCCT